>JAOZPP010000015.1 GCA_029932675.1 bacterium | reverse complement strand
TGTCTTTGCCTTCATTGGCCGTCTCATTCGCCATATTCCTGATAAGAGGTTCTCTTTTTTTAGAAACTCCGAGACGTCCCCCAGGCAGGATGGCTTCGGCGTAGCTCAATCACCCTTTCCTCGGCCGTCTGGCTAATCCCCACCTCCTCTGCCCTCTCTACCATCTGCCGCCTTAGATCAAACTTGGACACCCCTCTGATCATCTGGTAATAGGCCATGGAAGAGCCTCCTGCTGTTGCCCATATTATAGGCTACTCTCCGAGGCTCTTCCCCCCTTTTTTGCTATCTCCTTCAGTTGCCTTACCAATTCTTCCTTCATATTTCCTTCTGCAACTGTCCTTCTTCGCCAGTGAGGATAGGGAAGTACCGGTTTCGGGGGAGGAAGCTTAGCCCCTGAGGTGTGAACAATAGGTGTGAAGTAAGAGTAGGTGGAGAGGTGAAAGGCCCCCACAGGATGGTTGCCCTCCGGGGTCATCAGCTAAATTTTAGTCCATTCGTGCTTGACTAAAGCACTGAGATAATTATATTTTCTTTGTGAACCATGCAGAGATAGAGCTAACCACCCCCGTTCAATTCTTAAAGGGGGTTGGACCGAAGAGGGCTGAGGCCCTGAGGGCTGTGGGGGTGGAGACGGTGGAGGATCTCCTCCTCTACCTTCCCCGCAGGTATGTGGACCGTAGCCACCTCACCCCAATTAACCGCCTCCAGGTGAATTCCCCAGCTACGATCCTGGCTAAAGTGGTTGGAGTGGGTGAGGAAAGGGGGAGAAGGCCGAGGTTAGTAGTCGTTTTAGAAGATGGAACTGGCTTCATCGAATGCGTATGGTTTCAAGGGTATAAATACATCAAGGGCCTCCTGCAAAAGGGGCAGAGGGTAATGGTCAGCGGCCAAGTGAGGTTCTTTGGCCGACTACAGATGCCTCACCCTGAGTTCGAAGTCTTAGAGGGGGAAGAGGAGGAACTCATCCACACCGGGAGGATAATCCCCATCTACCCCTCTACTGCTGGGTTGAAGGCCATCAGATTAAACAACAGATCTCTGCGCAGCCTAATTAAAGGGGTTTTGGACTCCCTCCCCCAAATAGAGGAGATACTTCCCGAGGAAGTTATCCAAAAGCACTCCCTTCTCTCGCGTCAAGAGGCGATTGGTAACCTCCACTTTCCCACCTCTTGGGAATTGGTGAAAAGGGCTAAGGAGAGGTTGGCCTTCGAGGAATTCTTCCTCTGGGAGTTGGTTATGGCCATGCGTCAGAGGGAAAGGATCAAGGAAGATGGCCTGCAATTTAAAAGACCAGGTTCACTGGTCGGGTCGTTTATTGAAGGCCTCCCCTTCTCCCTCACCTCCGCCCAGAGGAGGGTGTTACGGGAGATATACAGGGATGTCTCCAGTGGATCACCTATGCACCGGCTTCTCCAGGGGGATGTGGGCTCAGGGAAGACCATAGTTGCCCTTATCTGTCTCCTCTGGGCTGTGGAGAACGGATATCAAGCCGCCCTGATGGCCCCTACGGAGATACTTGCCGAGCAGCACTATCATACCCTAGGCCGTCTTCTCGGCCCGATAGATCTGGAGACCACGCTTCTGGTGAGCGGACTCCCCAAGTCCCAAAGGGAGAAAACTTTAAGGGCCATAGGGGAAGGGATAATTAAGGTGGTCATTGGTACCCATGCCCTTATTGAGGAAGGGGTGGAGTTTGCGAATTTAGGGTTGGCGGTCATCGATGAGCAGCACAAATTTGGAGTTGTCCAGCGAGCTTCCCTTCGGGGGAAGGGTTCCTCACCCCATCTCCTAGTGATGACAGCTACCCCCATCCCTCGTTCCTTAGCCCTGACCGTCTATGGAGACCTGGACATCTCCCTCTTGGATGAGCTCCCCCCCGGGAGAAGGGAAGTAAAGACTGGCTGGCGGAGCGAAAAGGACCGAGGGAAGGTCTATTCCTTCCTTCGCCAGAAGATCAAGGAGGGGAGACAGGCCTATGTCATCTGCCCATTAGTTGAGGAGTCGGAAAAACTGGACCTAAAAGCGGCCACCCAGATGGCTGAACACTTAGGGAAAGAGGTCTTCCCAGAATTCAAGGTGGAGCTTCTCCATGGAAGGATGAAGGGGGAAGTTAAGGAGGAGATAATGGGGAGGTTCCGCAGGGGGGAGATAGACATCCTTGTCTCCACCACCGTGGTTGAGGTGGGGGCTGATGTCCCCAATGCCGCGATCATCTTGGTAGAACACGCCGAAAGGTTCGGTCTCTCTCAGCTCCACCAGATGCGGGGGAGGGTAGGAAGGGGAGAACATCAATCCTACTGCATCCTTTTAGTCTCCTATCCACTTACCTCTGAGGCCAAGGAGAGGATAGAGACCATCTGTAGGACCAACGATGGGTTTAGGATAGCCGAAGCCGATCTGAGATTGCGGGGTCCAGGGGAGTTTATGGGAACTAAGCAACATGGCCTGCCTCAGTTCAAAGTGGCGGATTTGGCCTCCAATGGTCCACTTCTCCGTATGGCCCGCCAAGAGGCATTTGCTTTGGCCTCCAAGGATCAGCCATTGGCTGATTCGTTAAGAAGGGTCTTTGCCTCCCGCTTTCAGGAGGGAGGAAAGCTTTTAGGGGCGGGATAGGAAGATTTTTCCCCCTTCAGGTTGCACTACCTGAGCGGATTCCTTGTTCTCTCGGATTTCTCAACTTGGCATAGCTTTTGCAAAAGGAAAAATTGGTGAACCAAGAGATATTAGATTCAGAGGAGAGAACCGACCTTCTCCTTCTAGCCGAAGGGCTCTTAGATGATATAGAGCTTGAGCGGAGGAGGTTGAGTTCGGTTGTGAGGAGGTGCTTGCGGCTTTCCCGGCTTATGGAGGATAGAGAGGCCTTCCTCTGGTTCGGATTGGAGCTGGATGGTTTCTCCAAGGATAACCTTCCCCCAAATGGGAAAGAGGTAGGATTCGACCGCCTTCTCTTAAGGAGTGCCCGTGTCTTTACCCGTGAGGAAGGGGAGAGCCATCAGAAGAGGGCTTATCTAAACAAGCTTCCTCTGGTGGAGATAGAGGAGAGGATTAGGGAACTGAAGGAGGAACTTTCTCAGACCAGATACCCCCCCAGCCTCTTCTATCCCAAAGAATATTCCCCGCAGATAGAGAGGGCCCTAACGAGAATCGACCAAGAGAGGGTAAGGCTTTCCCGTCAGCTCACCGAATATCTTCTGGTCTATGAAAGGATCAAGGGAAAGGTCCACAAGTGGATTCTCTCTGCATGGACCTCGCTCAATTTCTCCCGCCTTCCCCAGGACATATTGGGTCACATCCAGAGGATAGTGGAGAGCGACTTAAAGGAACTCTGTCCCACGGCAATCAGCCAATTGGTGACCAAACATAGGGAAGTGAAGAGGAGAGGGGAAGGCTGGGGGGAGCTTATTGCCGAATGCGAGAGGCTCTTGCGAGCCTTTACTGACGCCGTTTATCCCTTTCAAGAGAAGCCCATGGAAGGGGAGGATGGGTTGAAGAGGCAGGTAGCTCCAGAGGAGTATTTCCTTAGATTGGGCGGTTTCCTGAGGGAGCGGATAGAGGAAGGACCGCGCCGCAATATCCTCTTATCCCAGTTAAGGGCCTTGGAGGAGAGATTAGGGGCCTTTCTCAATCCTCCTCCTCAGCCCGATGAGGACGATGCCGGGCTCTGTCTTGTAGAGACCTACCTCCTCTTAGGTGAGCTGCTGAAGCTAATCAGGTGACCTTAAGGGAAATGGGGGGGGCAGGTCTTGCTTTTTGCTACCTCGTACCCTCGAGGTTATCCTGAATAGTGAACTCCCAAGAATTTCCTCACCTCCCTCAGTAGAACCTTGGAGTGCTGTGACTCCTGTTAGAACATGCGTCAACAGGGTTGGTGGTCTCCACATAACTTGATGGCAAAAAGCAAGACCTGACCCCTGCCCCACCCTTCAGTGATCATCCCTCTCTACCAACCCCCTGATCACTTCCATATTCCTCAGGTCATCGGCATCGGATTTGCGCGGGGTTTCCATTATCCCCGGGAGGTCCTTAAGCAGGGGATGGTTTACTATTCTCCTAAAACCCTCCAGCCCTATTTCGCCTTCTCCGATGTGCCAATGCCTGTCCGATTTAGAGCCACAGGGGGTTTTGGAATCGTTGAGGTGAAGGAGGCATAGCTTCCTGAGGCCAACGAGTCGATCGAATTCCTGCAGGGTAGTCCCTAATCCCTGGGCAGAGGAGAGATCATATCCGGCCTCGAAGAGATGGGCGGTGTCTAAGCAAACCCCCACCCTCTCCAATTGGGAGACCTCCTCAAAGATGAGTTGAAAGGATTCAAACCTATCGCCAAGCTCTGTTCCAGCCCCTGCCGTATTCTCTAAGAGGAGGATTACCTCGTTCTTCACTACTTGGAACGCCTCATTGATCCCCTGAGCCAATCTCTTTATGGCGCTCGCTCTCTCCCCTTCCAAACTGCTTCCCACATGCATAACTAAGTACTTAGCCCCCAGAAGATCGGCCCGGTGGAGATCCGCGCAGAGGGAATCCAGGGAGCGGCGGTAAAAGTCTGATCGGGATGTAGCCAGGTTGGGAAGATAGGGCATATGCACGATTACTGGCTCTATTCCCTCCTGGGAGATCCCAGAACGGAATTTCTCCACCTCCTCTTCCGGGAGTGGACCGTACTTCCATCCCCTGGGGTTGCGGGAGAATAGCTGTATGGCCTCACAGCCCTTTGCTTTCGCCCTTTGGGGCACCTTGGAGAGGCCCCCGGCTATGGAGATGTGAAAACCAAACCTCACGATTTTTCCTTCTTGCTCACCAAAACCGAGACCAAGATACTCAGTTCGTAGAGAAAGAGGAGAGGGAGGGCCATAGCCACCTGGGTGAAGACATCGGGTGGAGTCAAAAAAGCGGCCAGAATAAAGATGAGGACGATGGCATATTTACGCTTCTGCCGTAGAAACTGGGGGGATACTATCCCCAGCCTGGTTAGGAAATAGGAGAAGATGGGGAGCTGGAAGACGGCGCCGAAGGCCAAGATGATCTTGGCCACGAACCCGATGTATTTTCCCACATCCAATTGGGGCTCTATCTGGGGAGTCCCCAAGCCAAGGAGAAACCGCAAGCCATAAGGGAGGATGATCAGATAGGAGAAGCCAGCGCCACAGAGAAAAAAGATGGTGGAGAAAAGGGACATCAGGCCAATATACCTTCTCTCCTTGGCCAAAAGTCCTGGGGCGACAAAGGCCCACACCTGATAGAAGATGAAGGGAAGGCTGAGGATGACCCCACAGGCTAAGGCCAGCCAGATACGCACAATAAACATCCCCGTAGGGGAGAGGAAGATTATCTTTGGGGGATGGGGGATACTTAGCACAGGGTGGGTGAGCAGAGCCAATACCTTCTCCGAGAAGAGGAGGGAAGCCAGCCCTAAGAGGATGACCGAGGAAAAGCACTTGATTATCCGCCACCTCAGCTCCTCTAAATGGTCCAGGAAGGGCATATCCTTGGACCTATTTACCCCTCCCTTGGTTGGCCACAGGCCCATTGTTAAACTGGGGGGTAGAGGATAATCCAGCGGATGGAGGCCATCACATCCCGGCTAAGCTACCCCTTTCCCTTCCTCCACCCAACCTAAAGCCCCCACCATATCGATGGCCTTAACCGGACACCTCTCAAAACAGAGTCCACAGCCAATGCACTTCTCCATATCCACTTGGTGCCTCTCCTTCTTCTCCCCGGAGATGGCCTTGGTTGGGCAGACCTCCTTACAGATCCCACATCCAGTGCAGGCAGTGCCGATTGATGCCTTTGGCCTGGCCTTGACCTTGTCCACAATGGCCTTGGTTGGACAGACCCAGGCGCAGATGCCACATCCGGTGCATTTTTCATAGTCGAACCAGGGATAGTTCTCCTTGATGGTGATTGCCCCTTGCGGGCATTTTTTGGCACAGATACCACACCCTATACAGCCCACAGAGCAGGCCTTCTTGACGATGGCCGCCTTATCCTTGGATACGCAACCGACGAAAACCTTCTGCGAGGCGGGAAGGAGAGCAATTATCCCCCGCGGACAGGCCTGGCTACAGAGCCCACAACCAGTGCACTTCCCATCATCCACTATGGGGATCCCTTTATCCCCCATTCGGATGGCACCGAAGGGACAGACCCGCACACAATCCCCATAGCCCAGACAGCCATACTTACAAGCCTTGGCCCCACCAGAAAGAAGGGAAGCTGCTCCACAGCTCTGCAGTCCCTGATAGATGAACTTCACTTTGGCCTCATCCTTGCCCCCACGACATTGGACAAATGCTATCTTTCTTATCCCTTCCCCCACCTCCTTGCCCATTATCCTCCCCACCTTTTTAGCCACAGCCGCTCCCCCGGGCACACAGCCATCGACAGAGGCTTTCTCCTCAACCACCGCTTCGGCAAAGCCAGAGCAGCCTGGGTAGCCACAGGCCCCACAGTTTGCCCCTGGTAGGGCCTCCAGCACCTCTTCTACCCGGGGGTCAACCTTTACTGCAAACCTCTTGGCAGCCAAGGCCAAGCCAACCCCAAAGATCAAACCCAGCCCGCCCACGGTCAATATGGGTATGAGTATTGGTGAGTGCATCTTATTCAGTCACCAAACCGGAGAAGCCCAGGAAAGCTATGGACATTATCCCGGCCACAATAAAGGCTATTGGTATCCCCCTCAGCGGTTTGGGGGTGTCAGCCAGATCAAGTTTCTCCCTTATCCCAGCCATGAGAACCAGGGCCAAGGTGAAGCCAATGCCTGCGGTAAACCCCTGGACTGCGCTTTCCACAAAGCCAAACCTCTTGTCTATGTTCAGCACAGTCACCCCCAAGACGGCACAGTTTGTGGTGATCAAAGGAAGGTATATGCCCAAGCTCCGATAGAGGGCCGGGACAAGCTTCTGCAACACCATTTCTACCAGTTGCACCAAGGAGGCGATAACCAGGATAAAGGAGATAGTACGCAGATAGGTAAGATCAACCTTCCAGATGGAAGAGGCTGGGGCCAGGAGGTAGGTGTAGATGGCCCAGGTGGCCAGCGAGGCCATGGTCATTACGAAGATTACCGCCATCCCCATCCCTATTGCCGAGTCAAGCTGCTTGGAGACACCGATGTAGGGACAGAGCCCTAAGAAGCGGGAGAGGACGAAGTTGTTCACCAAAATAGAGGCCACGGCAATGATTAATAGATGTCCGATATTCATTTCTTCTTCCCCTCGATATAGTTAAAGAGCCCCATCAGAAGGCCAATGGTGAGGAAGGCTCCGGGAGGGAGGATGAAGAGGAGAGCGGGGTTATATCCTGACCCAAGGAGAAGGTGCCCAAAGATCTTGCCTGAACCCAATAGCTCCCTTATGCCTCCGATGATCAGAAGGGCCAGGGTAAAACCTATCCCCATCCCTATCCCATCCAAGAGAGAGAGGCCCACCCCGTTCCTGCTGGCAAAGGCCTCTGCCCTTCCCAAGATGATGCAGTTGACCACAATCAGGGGAACGAATATCCCCAAGTTCCTATAGAGCTGCGGGGAGTAAGCCTGCATGATCATCTCCACCAAGGAGACGAAGGTGGCAATTACCACGATAAAGCAAGGGATCCTTATTCGTTTGGGAATCGCCTTTCGCATAAGGGAGATAATAAAGTTTGAGCCAACCAAGACGAAGGTGGCTGCCAGTCCCATCCCCAGGCCATTCCACGCCGATGAGGTCACCGCCAGGGTAGGACAGAGGCCCAGGGCTAACCGGAAGATTGGGTTCTCCCGGTAGATCCCTTTGAAGAACTCCTTTCCCGCCCTCACTTGGCCTTGCCCTCCTTGATGAGTTTCTCCAGGAAGAGTGCCTTCTCCCTAATGGAATTGGTCACCGCCCGTGAGGAGATGGTTGCCCCGGTGATGCTCCCGATTTCGCCACCATCCTTCTCCACCGCTACCTGGTCGGCCTTCTTCCCCTTAAATTGGGATTGAAACCAGGGTTCTTCATC
Source organism: bacterium (assembly GCA_029932675.1). Taxonomy (GTDB): domain Bacteria; phylum SM23-81; class DAOVCL01; order DAOVCL01; family DAOVCL01; genus DAOVCL01. Next base: position 42,863 of record JAOZPP010000015.1, on the reverse strand, counting down.
TCCAGGCTTTATCTCCATAATCCGAGAGCCCAGTCCCGGGGTTTCCTTCTGAGAGAGTATCTTTATCCCGGTGATCACCCCGGATGTATCCATTCCCACCATAGTCTCGATTTCACTGGAATAACCGGTCCCCTTGGCTAAGAAGGCATAGCCGACCAGTCCGGTAGTGTCCTTATGGGCGTAGCCCAGGTAATAGATAGTTTCGCCCTCAGAACAGAAGGGGATGATCACCCCATCCCTGGCCCCAGGTAGAACCCAGCTTAGGGCAGCCTCCTGTTCGGCCCTCTTCCCTTCTTCGATCTTTGGTTTGGTCAGGGAGTCAACATAGGCCAGAAGGCCAGCAGCCACTCCAGTAACCAGGAGAAGGAGGCCACCAAATTTGATTATTTCCTTCATCCCTTTACCTCTCCTAACCTTCTCGGCTTGGTGTATCTATCCAAAAGGGGAACGACTAGGTTCATCAAAAGGATGGAATAGGAAACCCCCTCTGGGTAACCACCAACAAGCCTGATAAGCACGGTAATTAAGCCACAGCCAAACCCAAAACTGAGCTTCCCCTTTGGGGTAACAGGGGAGGTGACCATATCTGTGGCCATGAAGAAAGCGCCCAATGCTACCCCTCCGGCTAAGATGTGGAAGAGGGGATCACCGGTAAAAGGTCCCCTGTTTCCCCCAAATATCCAGGCCCCCAGGGCTACAGTCCCGATGAAGGAAAGGGGTATCCGCCAACCTATATATCCCTTGGCGAAGAGAAGGAGGGCTCCCACAAAGAGAAGCAAGAAAGAGGTCTCCCCTAAAGACCCGCTAACATTGCCGAAGAAGAGGTTCCTATAGGCATGGGGCAAGGAGGCCAAGGTAGCCTTGGCTTGGCATACCTGCTCTGGGGTTACACCCTGATGGGCGGCCAGGGTTTGCCTGGCCAATTGGTAGACCTTAAGGGGGGTAGCCTTGGTTACCGCATCAAGCCCATTCATTGTCCCATAACGGGTGGGGGTCCAGTCTGTAGTCATATGCACAGGCCAGGAAGCCATTAGGAATGCCCTCCCTAAGAGGGCGGGATTGAGGGGGTTAAAGCCTAATCCCCCGAAGACCTGTTTCCCTATCCCAATGGCAAATGCTGAACCGACAATGGGCATCCAGAGGGGCACACCAGCGGGAAGGTTGAAGGCCAGAAGGAGTCCAGTGATCACCGCTGATCCGTCATAGATGGTCAATGGTTTCTTCATTAGCTTCTCCAACAGGGCCTCAGTCCCCAGTGCAGCGATGACGCTCGCCACGGCTAACCAGAGAGCTCGGAGGCCGAAGAACCAGAGTGAACCAAGCAATGCGGGGAGTAGCGCTATATTTACCGTCCACATTATCTTGGAGATGGATTCATCATCCCTAATGTGGGGCGAAGAGGAGAGAAATAGGTTGCCTTCCATTTAGCTCCCTTTCATTTGGGCTAGCTTAGCCTTTGCATACTTGAAGAGGTGCACAAGGTTTCTCTTGGCCGGACAGACATAGGAACAGCTTCCACATTCGATGCAATCCAGGACCCCATAATCCTTAGTTTCGGTAAACCTCTCCTTTTCGGCGAGGTTGCCGATGACATTGGGCATAAGTCCCATGGGACAGATGTCCACACATCGACCACAATAGATGCAAGGTCTGGGCTGGCTGTAGCTAACCTCCTTCTGGGATAAGACTAAAACCCCTGATGTCCCCTTGATCACCGGAACCTGATCCGTCTCCACCGCAATGCCCATCATCGGCCCGCCATTTATCAGCTTTCCTACTTTTTCCGTTGTCCCTCCACATTCCTCGATGAGTTGGGCGAATGTAGTTCCTATCCTCGTGCGCAAGTTTTTAGGGTTTTTCACTATGGTTCCGGTGACCGTAACAACCCTTTCAATTAGTGGTTTTCCTTTGGCTACTGCCTCGTAGACGGCATAGGCTGTGCCTACGTTATGCACTACACAGCCTACATCCATCGGGAGTCCACCCAAGGGGACCTCCCGCCCGGTTATCGCCTTGATCAGTTGTTTCTCCCCCCCCTGGGGATACTTAACCTTAAGGGGAACGACCTCATAGCCATAGGCAGAGGAGAGCCTCTGCAGGTTTTTAATCGCCTCTGGTTTGTTGCACTCTATACCGATGAACCCTTTCTTACAACCAAGAGCCTTCATAATGAGTTTCATCCCCTCTAAGATCCCCTCACCATTTTCCAACATCAGCCTCTGGTCGGCGGTGAGGAAGGGTTCGCATTCGGCTCCATTGAGGATGAAGGTGTCTATAGGCTTCTCCTGAGGAGGGGAGAGCTTTACATGGGTGGGGAAGGCCGCCCCCCCCATACCGGCAATGCCTGCCTCTTTGATGATCTCCCTGAGCTCCTCCGGATTAAGGCCGCTATAGTTGGCCCTCTCCATGATCCCCTCATCCCATTCATCCTCCCCATCCCCTTCAATCTTAATCCCTAAGCTTAAGCCCAGGGTAGGGTGGGGAAACTCTCCGATCTCCTTAACTGTACCGGAAATGGTGGAATGAAGGGGGACGGAGACAAACCCTCCTGCCTCAGCTATCTTCTGACCGGTTTTTACCCTATCGTTGGGTTGAACTAAGGGTTTGGCCGGGGCACCGAGGTGTTGGCTCAAGGGGAGGACTACCTCCTCCGGCAGGGGCATCGCCGCAATGGGGGATTTAGCGGTGAGCTCCTTTCTTGCTGGGGGGTGAACCCCTCCTTTAAATGTCTTCTTCCTCATCTGAAGAGGTAAACTTATATATCTCCCTGATCGCTTGTCAAGGATTTTTTTGATCGCGATGAAGATTTAGATGGTGATGACCGGAGAATCCATTAAAAATGGGTCATCTGATCACTGCTATCTTCCCAGACCTCTTGTCCCCCCCCTTCTCCCTCACCACCCAGAGATATACCCCACTGGCCACCAAGTTCCCCCCCTGATTTCTTCCATCCCATTTAACTAAGCCAGAGCCTTCAGAGTCTATCTCCCTAACCAGTTCGCCATTGACGGTGAAGATATAAACAACGGAATTAGCGGTCAGGTTTTTGAATCTAACCTCATTTTTACCCTGAGAGAGGAGGAGGGGACTGGGATAGACGAGAAGTTGGGAAAGGTTAAGCTTTGGCTTAACCATCTCTAACTCATACATAGAGAGCCCCTTATCCGTCCCTATCCAGAGATACCCCCGGTTCTTGTCCAGGAGAAGGCAATTTATCTTCTCATCTAAGAGGCCGCTGTTTTCAGTGGTATACTCCCTCCAGAGGAAGTTTTCCTCTTCGTATTTGAACAGACCGTTGCTTGTGCCAAACCACTTGTTCCCTTTGGTGTCGATCTCTATGGCGCGCACCTCCTGATGGCCGATCGTCTCGTAATAATTGGGGAGGAACATATATCCGGGTTTAGGCACCGTGGATAGCCAGGGAACATACTTGCTCACCCCCTCATCGGTGCCGATCCAGATTGAGCCATCGAGGTCAATAGCTAATGAGTTCACCTTGTTGTTTAAAAGCCCGTCTGACTCCCCTAAGAAATATACCAGACTATCATCCCCTTGCTCAAGAGGGGTACCTCTATCATCAACTAGATAACTTACCCCTCCTTTGCTACCCCCTGCTCCGTCGCGATGGGCAAACCACTTCCCTCCCTGATTGTCAATGAGCATATCTTGAATGAGCCTGCCAGTGATGCGACTGCTTATTAGGCGATCATACATCACCCAATTGTTTTCACTACTGTCTAAGATGGCTACCCCATTGTACCAATTGGCAAAGTATTTGTTGTTTGCCTTATCTACCATTATTTGGTTTACCACCACATTCCAGGTAGCCCAACTATATTCGGGACGGTGATCGCTAAACCTGAGGATACTGTTGTCCTCATCATAAAGGGCCTGTTCCCCCTCTGGATCGAGTTTGATCACCCCTCCAGACCAGAGGCCAAACCATTTGTTCCCTACCTTGTCTACGGCCACCGCACAGATGCCCTTAGAGATAGGGCTTTCATAATGACCGGAGCTGTCGTGAAGGGTAGCATCTGGTATGGGGATGAAGTTCTCCCAGTTCTGCCCATCGAATCCGCTCATCCCATATCCACGACAGGCCAGCCAAAGAGTGCCCTTACTGTCTAAGGCCATATCGGCTATCCGGTTCCCGATTGGCCCCTGGGTTTGGAAGGGGTAATACCAATTACCATTCCGATAGAGACAGGCTCCTTCCCCCCAGGTTCCCACCCAGATCTCTCCCTGGGGACCAATGCTTACTCTCCGAGGGACCTGGGATGGGCATTGTAGAGGCTCAACGCTTGACCCATTCCAGCTCCAGGCCCCCCTTTCGGTTACTACCAGGAGGTTTGCTGAATCAGCCTTCAGGTCATAGACAACACCCCTATGCCAACTTCCAGCAAGTGCGTGCCAGGAGCCATCGGCAAATTTATAGATTCCATCTGAGGTGCCGGCATATATCGTGTCCTGATAGGAGGTGATCGCGTTGATTATGTTATTTGAAAGGGAGGAATTGCTTGAAGTGAAATAGGTCCACTGGGCAGGGTCCCGCAAGTTCTCCGTCCGAGCGACATCGATATAGGAAATCCCTTGCTCTGTTCCTACCCAGAGGGTATCACCTTGAAACCAGAGACATCTGATAGGCCTATCCCTTTGTAGTCCAGTCCCTGGCTGTTCGCAGATCTCTCGAGGGAGCCAAGTCTGGGGGTCGAACTCGATCAAAGCCTGTTCGGTACCAGCCCACATATATAGCTTATGGTAGATGAGACAGTTGATCCCATATTCTAAAGATGCCCTTCTCCATTCCCCGTTGGGCCCGAGCCTGTTTAATACCCCATTTGCCAGGCCAAACCAGAGGTTTCCCTCCTCGTCGACCTCCACGGCCTGCACATCTATCCCCCCCAAGCCCTCTGTATTCCGGTAGATGGTATAGGAACTGTCTGCCTTATCATAGCTCACTACCCCACCGGTCGTCCCCCACCAGATCTGAGCGCCGACAATCCTCAGATCATTGATGTAATTGGTATTCGTATAGGTATGCCAACTACCAGCCCAGACCAGACAAGGTAGAAGGCTGAGGATAGTAGTAAGAAATACCCTTTTCAAGTTCTCCCCCTTCTATGCTAATGGTTGCCCCAGGCAGATTCAGGTTTACATCAAAGATAGCAGAACCAAAGCCAAGGGCTGTGACTTCTCACCTCGCATTTTCAATTCGGACCTTTGTTGGGTAATCTGGCGATTATAACCTACCTCCCGTTTATTCCAAAATTCAAAACAGCGGATGGGCGCAGATTTTCGCAGTGCAGCTAAGCTGCAACCCAGAAACCATCGGAGATCGTGGCTCATAGCTCGTTACTCGTGGTTTTACACACTAAGGTGTAGCAAAAATTGGGTCTGGCTACGTGATCTGCGGCTTCTACCCTGTAAAAACGGAGGGTAAGAGGGCTCCTCAATAAGCTGACCAGCACTAAAGCGCGGTAGAAGTAGTTGACTGCTTTCCTTAGGTTCCTAAGAAGTTCTCCCCCTTACACCCCATAAAGAAGGGCTTTAGGCACCTAGAGACCTTACCGTCTCCTCCTCTTTAAACCCCTAAAAAAGGCCAAGATCCCTATCAAGATGGTAATAGCCAGACAGAGCCGGGGGAACCAGTCTCCCCATCTTGTGTAGAGGGTCCTCTTTCCCCTTGGTGGGAGCTCGCCGACTAAATTTACCCTGGTAAACAACCTTGTCTTGGCCACCACCCGTCCATAGGGGTCATAGAAAAGGGAGATCCCCGTATTTGCACAGCGGACCATACTTATCCTATTTTCTACTGCCCGGAGCCTGGCTATCTCCGCATGTTGAAAAGGGCCTGATGTGCGACCAAACCAGCCATCATTGGTGACATTTACCAGGAAGTCTGCTCCTTCATTGGCGAACTCTCTCACCAGATTTGGGAAGATGGCCTCAAAGCAGATCAGCGGGGCAAATCTCGCATGGTCTATATCAAAGAGAGTAAACTTTTTCCCGGGAGAGAAATCCGCTTCCCCTAAGTTTATCTTCCTTAGAATCGGCAACCTTTCCTCAAACGGTATCTTCTCCGAAAAGGGGACTAAATGGATTTTATAATAATGTTCAACCTCTCCCAATTGAGGTCTGAAGAGGTAAACGGCGTTATAGTATTTGGGTTCACCGCTTTTGTTGAAGATATACTCAGGCGCCCCCACTAAAAGAGGAACGCCGAGTTGGGTGCTTAACGCGGCGACTTTCTCCCTGTACTCTTGCCTATGCATGAGGTAACAGGGAATAGCGGTCTCTGGCCAAACCACCAGATCCGGGCTCTGGGAGGCAACTTCCTTAGTCATCCTCAGATAGGTATCGACGCTATAATCAAGAAAACGGGCATCCCACTTTACCTTTTGGTCGATGTTTCCCTGAACCAGGCCTACCCTTACCCTCCCCCCTTCGTCGTTAGGGCCGATGAGGTGGTGACCCCAAAGATAAGGGACGAGGAGGAAAATGGCAAGGAGAAAAAGGTAGAGGTATCTCCTCTGGTGGAGGAAGAGGAGGCCGATGAGGTTGAGGGAGGCGACCCAAAACGATATCCCTGCAGAGCCGGTTATAGTAGCAATTTGGATAAAGGGGAGAGAATACCCTTGGGTATAGCTCAAATCTAACCAAGGGAAAGCCAATTGTCCCTGGGATCTCAAGTATTCCAAGCTTAACCAAAGGAATGGGGCAGCAAAAAGGGCGGTTTTTCTCCCTCCTTTCTGGAAAAGTCCAAAGAGAAGACCATAGAGGCCTCCATAGAAGGAGAGGACGAGGATGGCACCAACCCCTCCCCCTACTGTTGCCCAGCATATCCAATAGAGGCAGAGTGAGTTGGTGAGGAGCCCCCAAAGGTAGCCTAGCCGAAAGGAGGAGGATGGGCTAAGCCCAATTAGGGCTTCCCAAAGGGGGATGAGCGAGATGAAGGCCAAGGGACCCAGAGGGGAGGGGGGGAAAGAGGAGGCAAAGAGGAGGGCAGAAAGCGAGATGAGGAGGAGGTTTCTTCTTTCCATCTATTCCTTTTCTTGTTGTTGATCTGTTTTGGTAGTCACTCCCCTTTTCATTGATCTTCCAGTGGAGGATGCCGTAATTTCACTTTTGTTGTCGTATTCATCTGAGATCTCTCCAACGATCTCCTCTATTACATCCTCGAAGGTGACTACCCCCACAACCCCTCCCCGTTCATCGACCACCACGGCAAACCCCTCCCCTTTCCTTTGAAAAGAGATGAAGAGGCTCTTCACGCTCCTGGACTCTGGCACTATCTCCACTGGCCTGACCAGCTTCCTTAAGGGGGTTGAAGGATGAGCTGCGAGGAGCTGGTTTACGGTAACGACACCGATGATATTCTCCTTTCTCCCTTGATAGGTGGGAATCCGTGAGAAGCCGGTCTTTTGGATAAGTTCTAAAACCTTTCTAAGAGGGGTCTTCACATCGACAGCAGAAACTGCGCTTAGGGGAACCATTATCTCCCTTATGGGTCCTTCCCCAAACCGGAAGACCCTCTCTATCATCTGATTTTCCTCCTTGCTCCACTTCCCCGTCTCCACCATCTCCTGAGAGAGAGCAAGGAGTTCTTCTTCACTAACTAAGGAAGAAAACTTCTCCTCTCTCTTTACCCCTAAGGATCTGAGGATGAGCCAAGCCAGATTGGAAAAGAGGAAGACCAAGGGGAAGAAGAGGATATAGATGTACCAAAGGGGCCGGGAGAGTGGGAAGATCCAGCGATCGGAGTGGGTGTAGAAAAGGGATTTGGGGATGATCTCCCCCCAGATGAGGAGGATAGGGGTGAGAATTAGGGTAGAGAGGATGGATACTTCCCCTGGGAGCCAACGGGAAAGAAGGCCAGTGGTAAGCACGGAGGCAGAGATGACGAAGAGGTTAGTGCCTACTAAAGCGGTGCTCAAGATCCTCCCTGGCCTCTGCAGGAGGTGGTCGATGAGGAGGGCACCCTTTCTTCCCTGATAGGCCTGGCTCTTTATCTTCCATCGGTTGCAGGAGACAAGGGCTGTCTCAGAGCCGGAGAAGAAGCCGGCCAAGCCAATGGCGGCAATTATTCCTAAGAGATAAAGGTAGATCATAGGTAGCCCTCGACCATCTTTCTTAACCTTTCGGTCATCATCTTCCAATGGGTCCCTGGCCAGTATATCCTCCCACATCCTGGACAGGTCATAAACCTTTCTTGGGTTTGATAGACATAGGGGGGGACCCTATCCCTGGCCTTTTCCTTTTCCAATGGAACCAGAGGGAGGTTGCAGATCAGACAACGGGTGAAGGTTCTGCCCTCCCACCTTAGGCTCAGTTCACCGATAACTTCCCGCAATTGATGGGATAACCTATCTGATCTGATCAGAATCGATGGGCAGTTTCCCCGCTTTACTATCTCCTGATCCTTGGTGAGGAGAAGCCTTCCCTCCCGGAGGGCAATTCTCTCTAAGTCCGCATCTTCTCCTCTATGAAAGTAGAGAGCGTCATATCCCATAATCCGCAACCACTTAGCCAGGCTTCCCAGCATTGAATCCACCGCGAATCTCGGCTTATCCCCTTGCTTCATCCTCCCTCTTTACCTCCACCTTTTCGATTCTGTTCGGCCTTGCCTGGAGGATGTGGTAGGTTAGTCCATCTAATTGCAGCTTTTCCCCCTTTTTTGGTATCCTCCCTAATTTCTCCATAATGTATCCTCCCAGGGTGCGGTAAGAGGAAGAGGAGAGGGTTGCTCCAAAAACTCGGTTGAATTTGGCCAATTCCAAATCTGCTTGACAGATAATTCCCCCATCCCTTTTAAATCGGTAGGGGAGGGTCTCCTTCCCGCCTCTACCTAATGCCTCTCCCATTATCCCCCTGAGGAGGTCATCCATGGTGACCAAACCGCTTAGTTCCCCGTATTCGTTGATTGCCAAGGCAATATGGACACCCTTCTCTTTAAATTCCTTGAGTACATCTATGGCCTTCCTCTTTTCTGGAATGAAATGGGGAGGACGGATGATTTCCCCTATGGTTACCGATTCCCTCGAGAAGAGGTAGGAGATGAGATCTTTAGCATAGAGGATACCTACTATATTCTCCTCTTTCTCCTTCCAGACAGGGATGCGGGAGAATCGACTCTTTCTCACCATCCCCTTCGCCTCCTTCACCGGAAGGGAAGCTTCTAATGAAAATATCTCCCCCCTGGGCGTCATTACCCAATCGACCGTCGTCCCTCCCAATTCTATTATCCCTTCCAGGAGGACCCTCTCCACAAGGTCAATACTTCCCTCCCGGTGGCCTAAACTCACCAGGAATTTCAACTCCTCCTCACTGAAGCTTATCCTCTTTCCCGTTTCTCTTTCGCCCAAAATCCGTAGGAAAAAGGAGGTTAAACCCTCGATCATCTTCCTCAAGGGAGAGATGAACTGGGAGAAGTAGTATAAGGGGGGGGCAACGAGGAGAGAGATCCTCTGGGGATGATGAGCAGAGGCGGTCTTCGGGGTAATCTCGCCCCAGAGGAGGATGATGAAAGTCATCACCCCAGTGGAGATAGCCAGACCTTTGGTTCCGAAGACTTTTAAGGCAAGAGAGGTAACCAAACTGGAGGCGAGGATGTTTACAAACATATTGCCCACCAGGATTGTTATCAGGCTTCTCCTCGGTCGGGCCATAATCTGGGAGATAAACCTTCCCCTTTTCCCCATCGCCTTTATAGTCAAGGGATTAAGGGAGAAAAGGGCCGTCTCTGCTCCAGAGAAAAAGGCAGAAAGGCAGAGGCAGACCAATAGGATCAGAAGATTGAAGGATATAATGGACAATTTAAAGTCACCTTTGTGAGGGGAGAGGGTCCCCGATAATTACCCCGAGGGATTCCCTCCCTTACAGGGCAGGATGCTGCATGCTAAATGACTATAGTTTATGGAGGTTTGGAGAGTCTTATACAATTGGGTGCGGACTGTTGTGCTAATCGGTAGTGAGTATCTCCTCAATTTTAGACTCCAACTCATCCAAGTTTGAGGACTTCACAATGTAAGCATCGGCAATCCAGCTTTTAAAATCCATTTTGTAAATGCTATAGGCGGAGTTAATGATTACCGGTAGGCTTTTTCGGTGTCCCTTTATCTCCCTGAGGAGCTGGAGCCCATCAACATCACCCATCTTGATGTCTAAGACCACCAGATCGGGTTCCTCTTCTTTAACCCTTTCTAAGGCTTTCCTACCCTCAGTTAAAGGTACTACCTGATAACCCTTCCTCTTCAGTCTTCTCTCATAAAGGGCAAGGGTTCTCTCTTCGTCATCTACTATCATTATCTTTTCCATCAAACCTCCTTACCAGGTGGTTTTTAAGGGGAGATTAACGGTAAATTTGCTGCCCACCCCCACCTCACTTTGGACATCTATAAATCCTCCATGATCCACAACTATCTTCTCTGCCACTGGGAGGCCCAACCCCGATCCTTTGGGTTTAGTGGAGAAGAAAGGGGTGAAGAGGCGATCGATATCCTCCTTGGGAATACCTCTACCCGTATCCTCAACCTCTAAGGAGACGAAATCCTCCTTTACCTTTGTTCTGATGGAGAGCCTTCCCTCTTCCATTGCCTCTAAGGCATTGTGAACCAAGTTGAGGATAACTTGCTGTATTTGCTCACCATCCACCATAACCGGGGGAAGTTGAGGGGAAAGTTCCGTTTTTAACTTAACCCCTTTTTCTTTGAACCTCTCTCCCATCAACTCTAATGTCTTCTTTACGATAAGGTTGAGGTCAAGCTCTTCAAGTGCGGGTTTGGTCTCCTTAGAGTAATCGAGCATATTGGCCAATATTTTCTCCAGCCTCTCTACCTCCTCTACGATTATCTCTAAATCCTCCCTCTTGACCTCCTGGCGGTCGTAGTCCTCTAAGGCCGCCCGGGCATAGCCTCCAATGGGGACAAGGGGACTGCGGATTTCATGGGCAACGGTAGCTGCCATCCTCCCTATGGCGGCAAGCCTTTCTGTCTTTAAAAGATAGGTCTGATTTTTCCTTAACTGCCTCTCCGAATCCTCCAATTCCCGGAGCCTGCTCTTCAACTCCTGGTTCAATCGGGAGTTCTCGATGGCCAAACTGGCTTGATGAGCAAATGTCTCCAATAGTTCAACATCCCTATCGAGTATTGGCTTTTGGGTAAATTTGTTATCTGCAATGAGTACTCCAATTGCCTTATCCTTGGCCACCAATGGAACAATTGCCATCGGTTGACTGCCGAAGAGGTTAACGAACTCCTCCTCCAGGTCTTTCAGCTCCCCGGGGGTCCTTAAGGAAAAGGACTTCATCTCCACTAAGGATGAACCAATAGCTTTTGGGTTGTGAACGGGGATGGATAATCTCCTTACCAAGGAATTTAAGCCATCACTCCGATGGGACTCGGGAGATGGGAAGAGGAGTTCTTTAAGGGAGGGTTTCTTCTCCTCCAGTTGCTGCCAGATGAATTTTGCCTCCTCCCCATCAAGGGGGCCAACGGCCATCTCCCCCTTAAGCATCACCTCTTTCTCATCCAAGAGGAGTATAAAGGCACGATTGAATCCAAAGGCTTCACCAGCAGTTACCCCGGTTAAGATGATGTGCAATACCTCTTCCAATTTGGTGGTGCTTTGCAGGGCGCCGGTGACAAGGTTTAGGATTTGGAGGCTGACAACTTTCTCCTTTAGCTCCTCCTCTGAGTTCTTCATTTGCTGGAGGATGAGGCCAACTGTCTGATAGAGGGCCAGATCAGCGGATCGACGGCCAATTGCCCTCTCTACACTTAGCTTGAAGACCTGACAATGAAGGCAATGGGAGAGAAGTTTTCCCTCCTCCTCCCTGTTGCCATCGACTAGCCAGCAGAAGACCCCAGGGTGATGGTAAACCGGACAGTCCTTCCGGCCACACCCCTTTATCTCCCAGCAGAGCAGAGGGGTTTCCCACATAGGCTTACTGGGAAAGCTTCTTGAGGATGGCTTTACCAAACTCCTCAGCCGCGGTTGGCCCGTTGGCGGTGATAATTCGCCCGTCCACTTGGACGGGGGAACCAGTGTACACAGCTCCTTTAGCCTCGATTTTTCCCTGTTCAGATCTCCAAACCGTGGCCTTCTTTCCCTGAAGAAGGCCGGCATTGGCCAAGGTAACCGGGGCTATGCAGATCGCCCCCAGTACCTTCCCTGATCTGTAAGCCTCCTGGGCGATGGAGTGTGCTTTCACGTCTTCCCAGTACTGGGAGGCCCCTGTTCCCCCGACAAACACCACCCCATCATAATCTGCCACCTTCAACGAATCCAGCAGAAGATCCACCCCTACCCTTGCTCCCAGCATTCCTATGGCCGTATCCAGGGAAGTGCTGGCTACTTTAACGGTGGCTCCCGCCTTGGTTAGTATATCCTTAGTTTTCAATAACTCCTCATCCCTAAAATTCTTGGGAGCTATGATCATCACCACCTTCTTCCCCTCTGCAATTTGGGGGGGAACTTTCTTGCCCCCACAGGTGGCCAGGAGAAAAAGGGGAAGGAGAAATACAATTTTCTTGACCATTTGAGCCTCCCTTTTGATTTTATTAGCTCAGTATAGCTTAAACAAAAAAATATGTCAAGGTAAATCTTCTTAGGAAATGCTATTTTTTAGGTTGATAATTGAAGGGATTTCCTCCATTGGCAAGAGGGCGGACAAGCCCAGCAACCTCTGGTTTGGTTGGCTTTCCTACCACAACTTTGCCGAATCGTGTTTTTGGCGCAGTGTAGGGTGGGGAGGGAGAGAGCTAAGTTCACCTACGGGGTCTGATGTCCTGTTTAGGCTATCACCAATTTAAGCACCCAAAACAAGAGGGGACTTGACACTGGAGGAAGGATTCGCTATCATATGTATAGATGGGAACAGTCGCTGCGGAGGGTAGGCTTGCGCTAGCCGCGACGGCAAGGGAACCAAGTCCTGTGACTCTGCTCCCCGGATTACTCAAAGACTGGCGAGGAAAGCTGCCACCATGCCGACGAATCCATCCTGCAGAAGGCCTTCCAGCAGGCCGTAAAGAAGGCGGGCAACGCAAAACTTGTCACCTCCCACGCGTTGCGCCCTTCCTTTGTAGCGCACCTTCTGGGGGGATGGAAAAGGGCACCGGTGCGGTCGCAAGGCTTTCAAACGGAACAGCTTGATGGAATTCCCTTGTAATGATTTATACGGAATGAAAACCGGAAAGGGGTGTTATCTGGAAACCACATAAGCAATCATTAAGCAAATTTAATCATTGTTTAATAGGCAAAAAACAATGGTATTTATATTCTCGCAACGCCATGAACGCGCAATCGATGAAAAAGGTTGAAAATCTCACTTCCTGCTAGGCTTCGGCAGAAAATTGGCTATTGTATGCGTAATCATAACAGGGGGTATGGATGGAACAATGAAGTCTCTATTTTTTATGACGATCTAAAAGAGAAGTTACTTGAAACCCATGAGGCTCCTGAGCTGAGAGCATATATAGATGGCTCGTTACAAGAGGTTAGCTATATCGAGGATTTTATTAAAGGGCCTGGCCCCCTCAGGTTCTTGATGTAATTGAACTATCTAACTGGCTCATTATTGGTATTTTTAATCGAACGGTATGAAGAAACCTTATCTGAAGAAGGTGATACACCTTTTTAAAAGTCGTATTTTAAATGAGTTAGTATTTTTGCCTAACATGGCGGTGCACTGAACCACTGTTCCGCTGGCCTTCCACAGCGGTAGTGAACTTAAACGGCAAAACATATTATACGAGGAGGTCAGAGATGGCCAAGGCGAAAGAGGTAATGGCAAAAATTATACAAGAACAACCTGAAGACGCATCGTATGAGGAAATAATGCGAGAACTTGCATTTGAACGGATGATCGAAAGGGGCTTAGATGATTCCCGCAAGGATAAATTAATTAATAATGAAGAAATGGAGCAGCGTATTCGTTCATGGCAAAAATAAGGTGGACTCAAGAAGCTGAAAGATGGCTAAGGGAAATCTATGACTACATTTCCAAGGCCAGTGTGAATGCTGCACAGGAGGTTGTATCTGGAATTTATAGGAAGACACAGATTCTTAAGGATTTTCCAGAGATTGGGTATAAGTATAGAACAGAACCTGAAGGAGAAATCAGGGTTCTCCTATATGGACATTATCGTATTGCATATCTCATCAGGAATAAAGAGATGATTGATATTTTGGGCGTATTTCACGGAGCAATGGATATAGATAGATATTTAAGGATTCTGGCCTAACAAACCATATAAGCGGTCTGCCTTCTTTCAGGACTGGGTTTGGGCCTGATAGTAACTTCGATACTCTTCAGCGGAAAAAACAGGAATAGAACTCGTGAATGGGAGGCGTGCAGGGCTTGTGCAGTAGAGCCGCCTTGATTTAGGATGCACACAACAAGCGGATGCTCCAGACGCGGCTTCGCCACGCCGCAGACTCGCAATGTTAGCGACGTAATATACAGCGGCTATAAAGCAGGAAGGGGAAGGGGGGATTGGCTGGATTGAAGAAGTGCCTGGGGTTAATTGTCAGGAAAAAAACCTATGAGGAATTGAAAGGGAGTTTAGAAGTAACCCTAAGGGAAGCCTTGGAATTTAATCGTAAGGACGCACTGGCTGTTGCTGGAAACGATTATCGTAAAGCTGTATGGGAGAGGGCGGATTGTTAAGTACCTGTATAGCTAAGGATGTAAGCTTTTGAGGGGAGGGGACCAAACATTCATGGTGGCATAATCCTGCCTTGAATAGACAGTCTTCTGTTCCAAAGCATTCTGAGATAAGGGGTCTACTGGTCAGAAAAATATGCAAGGATTTAGGTGTAAAACCGATAAAATAGTGCAAAAAGGATTTTGTAGACCTTGAATGCAGGATAAAAGGTCGAGCAAATGGCTCCACTTGACCGGTATTCCGTCGCGGCCTTTGGTCTAGTCTCATAGCAGCAGGTGAGGTTGGTCGTTAGACGGACCAACAGCGTTAGATATAGTGTAATACCGCCATGTGGTGGTACTTATGTACGAGAACCAGGGTACTAGAATGCTCGAGCCCAGTCGCGTACGACTGGTGAACGACCCGACGCGGGTCGGGGTGCTAACCGGCCGGGAGCAGACGCGGCGGAACCGCCGTCTGCTTCAGGTCCAGTTCGCTGATGGCGTCCGCTGGATTCCGGAGAGCCAGCTTGAACGCGTCAGTGATCTTAGGCTATCACCGCTGGACATGTTGGAAGCAAAAAAGCTAGGACGACCGGTCGATCTCCGACGCACGCTGACGCACGTGAAGCTGTCAGGGCGCTTGGCTGACGTAATCTATAGCATGGAGGCGACCAACACCGACTTCTATGCTTACCAGTTCAAACCCGTGGTGAAACTGCTCGAGTCGCCCTCGAACGGTATCCTCATCGCGGATGAAGTTGGTCTCGGCAAGACTATCGAAGCTGGACTTATCTGGACCGAATTGCGGAGTCGATTTGATATGCGCAGACTTTTGGTGCTCTGCCCAGCGTCGCTGCGCGATAAGTGGTACCGTGAGCTTTCAGTGAAGTTTGGGGTTATGGCTCAGATCTGTGACGCTCGAGAGGTGCTGGACACACTGCGAGACGAGGACTCGCAGTCGCTAGGCTTCGCCGTTATCGCTAGCATTCAGGGACTTCGGCCGCCACGGGGATGGGAGGGGAACAATAATAAGAGATCTGCCACTGATCTTGCACGTTTTCTTAGATCCATGGAGAGCGAGGACAGGCTGGTAGACCTCCTGGTGATCGATGAGGCGCACCATCTACGAAACCCGGAAACGCAAACTAACGAGCTCGGACAGCTATGCAAGAACGTGTCGGAGTATACGATCCTCCTGACAGCGACTCCTATCCACAATCGCAACGATGACCTATTCTACCTTCTTCGCCTTCTAGATCCAGACACCTTCACAAGGCCGGAGGTTTTTTCACAGATACTGGAAGCCAATGCCCCGCTAGTGAAAGCTCGCGATCTCGTGCTTGGATCTAACCTCGATGCCCACAAGTTACGCAAGCTATTGCAGAGAGCACGCTGCCATCCTCTTCTCCGGTCGAACCGCCAGTTGGCGATGATCGAGGAAATCCACCTTGTGCCAGAACATTTGAGACGTCGCGACATTCGAAGCCGGTTGGCTTATCGTCTTGAGACGGTGAATCTCCTAGCCCACGTGGTGACGAGGACGCGCAAAAGGGATGTGAAGGAATGGCGGGTCATCAGAGAACCCATTGCCGAGTTCGTCGAGCTCAAGCCGGTCGAAGAGAACTTTTACAATCTCGTCACTGAGGTTGTCATCGAGTACGCACTCCAGCGGTATGCGAACCAGCGCTTCCTGTTAGTTCAGCCGCAGCGACAGATGACGAGCAGCATGGCCGCCTCGCTTCGCTTGTGGCAGAACAGGCTAATCGAGTTGGAGGAGTCTGAGGAAACCGGAGAGGCTGAAGAGGATGAGGAGCGGCGAACGGAGCTAGGCCCCTTGGTTACAGAGATCGTGCGTCGGTCCTTGGACTATGTGGAACTCAACCGATTGATCGAGGCCGACAGTAAGTACAGTCGCCTTAAGCACATCCTTACTAACTTTCTGCGGGAACACCCACGGGAGAAAGTGGTAGTTTTCTCCGCCTTTCGCGCAACGCTGGACTACCTCGCTGAACGGCTTAAGGGGGATGGCGTCTCGTGCATCCAGCTCAAGGGAGGACAGAGAGAAACAAAGGAAGAGACAATTTTCCGGTTCAGCCAACCTGATGGACCGAGTGTCTTACTTTCCTCTGAGGTTGGCGGTGAAGGTGTCGATCTGCAGTTTTCTCGCGTCGTTATCAACTATGACCTTCCGTGGAACCCCATGCGCCTGGAGCAACGCATCGGGCGTATTGACCGACTTGGCCAGGAGGCCGACAAGGTCATTATCTGGAACATCCTTTACGAGAACACCATAGATGCTCGAATCTATAGGCGTCTTTACGAGAAGCTTGACCTCTGTCGCAAAGCTCTGGGTGACTTCGAAGCCATTCTCGGGGACAAGATACGCAAGCTGGAAATCGATTTGCTCTCTGGTTATTTGACGCCAGAGCAGCAAGAGCAACGGATCGATCAGACTACCCAGGCGCTAGAGAATATCCGGCTCGAAGAGCAGCGACTCGAGGACAATGCGGCGAATCTCATTGCGTACGGCGACTACATCTTGAACCAAATTCATGCGGCGCGCGAGCTACATCGCTGGATCAGCGGAGACGACATCCGGCGATACGTTTTCGATTACCTCCGACTCCACTTCCCAGGATGCGAGCTGCGCCAGACACAGCCAGGCTCTCCTGTGTTTGAGGTCGAACTATCGGATAAGGCGAAGTTCGATCTAGCGGAGTTTATCAGGCAAAAACGACTTTCGTTCTCCACAAGGCTCACGTCGATTTCCTCCCGGCCTGTCCGGTGTCGATTCGAAAATCGCATGGGGGGTCCAAGCAGTCGATCCGAAGAGGTGATCTCGCAGTTCCATCCGCTCGTAAGAATGGTGAGTACCCGTATCGAAGAAAGCGCAGAGCAGCTCACCCCCGCAGTTGCGCTGACTTTGAGTGGTGCTGCCGTTGATCTCCCGGTCCGAGCGGGCATGTATGTTTTGGCCATAGCGCTTTGGTCTTTTCGAGGTTTACAGGATATTGAGAAGCTGGCATACGCCGCGACGGCGCTCGACAGACCAGATGTACTGCTCGAATCTGAGATTGCAGAGAAGATAGCGGTTGCCGCCGTGACCAACGGGGAGGACTGGCTCGAGGCGCGCAATGTGGTTGATTTCAAACGGGCGTATCATGTTGCTAACGAGGTACTTTTTGGTAACCTCGATGAGGAATACAAGATCTTCAGTCGGGAGCTGAAGGCGAAGAATGAAGACCGAGCCGATATTCAGCTTCGCACTCTGGAGCAACACCTCCGGCAGCAATTGGCGAAGCTAGAGGAAATCTTAGAGAGACACCGTGCCCATGGTCGCGACTCACTTGTGAAGGCCACTGAGGGACGGATCCGCGCCCTGCGCAACCGTGTTGAACAGCAACGCTTGAGAATCGAGAGTCGGCGTAAGGTCCGATCAGATGCTCGGGAGATCGCCATTGCTATCATCCTGGTTGAATGAGATCACAGAGGTTCAGATGACATCGAAGGATTTGGGTGGATACCAGCGAGATGGGGGATCAATGCCCGTCTGCGACGAGCACATGTTGCAGTATGCTTGCCCTGGCCAGAGCGGCGAGTGCGAGCTTGTCATAGGACTTGACTTTGGCACCTCCGCGTCTAAAGTGGTGATCCAGGCTCCGGACCTTCCTGGACATCCTGCCTATGCTGTGGACTTCGGTGAACTTTCACCCAAGTCAATGCCTTACCTCTCGCCAACCAGGATATGGGTGGCACCAAATGGGGCGTGCACCCTCGAACCTCGTAAAGGCACACGACTGGTTAATGACATCAAGCTGGAGCTTTTCTCCAAGGAGGAATACCTAAACAGCAACCGCGGTCCTACCAAACAGGAATTGCGTCCTGAAGAAACGGCCGCTGTTTACCTCGCGTTCCTTCTCCGGTATGCCCGGAAGTGGTTTCTCGAAACAAAGCGTGATCTTGTGCGGCATTTCAAAAGGCTTAGATGGAGTGTAAACCTGGGCGTTCCTTCTCCGTGCATAGAGGACAACGAAGAGAATCGCCGCTTCCGACGAGTGGGAAGGGCTGGATGGATGCTCTCTACATTGGGGGGAGAACGCGTCACGCTTAAGAAGGCAAGTGTTGAGTTGAATTGGGTGGACGATCCAGAGTACTGGAATATTGACAACAAATTCGCGTGTGATTTCGATATCATACCGGAGATTGCTGCTGGTGCGGTGGGTTATGCTCTATCCGAGCTTCGCCGTGAAGGTTTGCATGTGATGGTCGACATCGGGGCTTCCACCGTCGATGTATGTAGCTTCATCCTGCACGCGTGTGAGGGGAGCGATCGTTATAGCCTGTTGACAGCCGACGTTCAGCTTCTTGGTACTATCAGTCTCCACCACGAACGGATCCTTGCGCTCAAGCGCGTATACGAAAAACAAGCTAACGATCTACGAGACAAACACGATCCTTTGGCACCCATAGCTCACGACATCGAACCGTATTTGGTTTCGCGGGAGCAACTCACCTCGGGGTTCACCCAGGCAGAAGCTCAGTTTAAGAAACGATTTCAAAAAATGCTCCAGCGCGTTATTTGGGAGGCTAAGATCCACAGAGACCCGAAAGCCTCCGTCTGGCGGAACGGCCGGCTTCCGATCCTTTTGATCGGGGGTGGTAGCAAGCTGCAATTCTTCCATTCGGCAGTTGAAGAACTAGATGCTTGGTTGAGGAGATATGCCAGAAACAATGGGGCGATTTTCCTGCCCATACCAGTGCCTGAGTCGCTCGCCAACAAAACGGATGAATATCACCGTCTGGCTGTTGCTTGGGGCTTGAGCCATCGCGCGGTGGATATCGGCGAGATTACCCCCGCGGACCGTATTCCCGATATCGAACCGCCCCGCCGTCTCGACTGGGAGAGTCGGTACATTAGCAAAGACCAAGTCTGAACCGGTGGATGGTTGTTGGACCACCTCCACGAGCAGAAGCTACTGGAACTACTTGGTGATTTTGATGAAGGTTTACCTAATCATTTATGAAGCGCTTTGGGATATGAAGAGACCATTGTGATTCACGCTATTGGTCATCGCCGGGAGATTTATCGAAGAGAGTGAACGAAGTACAAACATTATGCAGCCCAACCTCCACTCAGCGCCCCGCGTGTGCGTTGGCGCTCCGGTGAGCTTTTTCGTCAACCCCTAAAAAGAATGGAGGAGCAGTTATGTCAAAAGTAGAAGAAATCTTATCCTCGATTGAATCTCTCTCGAGAGAAGAATTTACCCGCTTGAGGGAGTGGTTTTATGAAAGGGACTGGGAGAGGTGGGACAGGCAGATTGAGGGAGATTCAGAATCAGGAAAGTTAGATTTTTTGGTCAAGGAAGCCCTTGCTGAAAAAGCAGACGGAAAGCTGAAGGGACTCTAAATGCACAAAACAACTACCCGTTTTCGAAAATGCTTCAAAAGACTTCCTGCGGCCGTGCAAGAAACCGCGAGAAAGAATTTCGATTTACTTAAAATAGATCCTTTACACCCTTCCCTTCATTTCAAGAAAGTGGGGGATTTTTGGTCAGTCCGGGTTGGAATGAATCATAGAGCGCTCGCAATTAAAGACGGTCAAGATTTTATTTGGGTTTGGGTTGGTTCCCATAGTGAATATGACCAAATGATTAAAGAGAAGGGTTAACTCCCCCTAACCGCTGTTTTCCTGCATCCTTGGTCTTTCAGCGTTTGTTGCCCTCATCGCACTGTATTTAGGACAAAAGGTGTCACTTCCCAGTGGCAGTGTTTTGCCCAGTTCATTTGTTAGACGTTCGGTAATGCTCGGTCTCTCTCTTGTCATCATGCTGGTTATCTCTCGAGGCCGCCTTGGTCTTTTCGGTCTGATCAGGGGGACGTACCGATTTAAGTTAACTTTCTGCTGTTGGTGCTTCCCATTGCTGCCCTCTCACTGCCAGCCATACTCCATCCAGGAGATGATGAAACTTTAGCGGTGCTATAGACCAAGCTCCAGCTTGTCGCGTTCATTTGGATCTACGCCACCGTATGCGAGGAGGTGCTTACCCCGGGCCTCTGCGGACGCTCCTTTCCTGTGGCCATATGGTGAAGGGCCTGATACCAGCCATCATCGTCCACGCTCTGTTTAATATCCGGGGGATGTTACCGGCTTGAATTGTCATTGGATGGAGAGAGTAGAAGCCTTTCCAGCAACCATCCAATTTACCTGATAAGGGTTTGATTTTTGGGGAGAGGTTTGGCCCCATCCCTCTAAAATGATACCAGGGTGCGGAGGTTTAAGTCAACCAGCCAGCGGAAGGTAAATTTTCTTTCCCCCCTTGGTGGGCGGTTTATCCAGAAGGGAAACTGCGCCCGCAGGGGACCAAACCTCATCCCTATTCCGGAGTCCATCCTTGCGGACCGCAGGGAATGCTTAGATCCCACATTCCCCATATCCCAGAAGCAGAAAAGCGGGGTATGGGGGAAGGGAAGGGAGAGGTTGATGGCCCAGATGGCCTTCCCTTTTAGATGCTGACCGTAGTATCCCCTCAGATTTCCGTCCCCGCTAACGAAGAGATGTTCCTGGGGGGAGAGCCGCCCTTTTTCCTCCCAGATTATCCCATGGCCAGGGGTGAGGGCCGTGCCCCCGGAGAGGAAGAATAGCTCTTGATTGGGAGGTGAACCCCCCACATATCCGGTGAAGGTTCTCAGTCCCACATTGAGCCATCTGGTCCACCTGAGCCTATTCCTTAATTCCAAACTCCTCTTATTGAAGTGGTATTCCCCGCCCCAGACCTTTCGGCCTAACTTCAGGGAGAAGTTCCATTTGCCAAAGAAGTGGATGCCGGGGAAGGAGAAGGAATAGTCGATGGCGGGTCCGATCACCTTCCCGGGAGACCAGTCGTCCCTATAGACATATTTCCTGTTCTCCACCTTGAGGTATTCGCCTTTTAGGCTGAGCTCATGTGCTGGGCCCAGGAGGAGGTGGGGGCTGAAGTGCCAGCTCAAACCTACAGAAGAGGATATCCGGCCATGGTAACGGCTGGCCTGAAGGTGGATCCTCGACCACCTTCCCCCTAAGGGAAGAGGGGTATGATAGCTTGCCTTCCAGTTTAAGACGTGGCTCCTTATCCCCCAAGATGTGCCCAACATCCACTGGTTTTTCCCTTTAAAAGGGCCGAAATCTAAGAATTGCCTTCCCTGAAGCCATAACCCAGGGGTAGCCCCGTCGACCCGATCAAACCAGAGGGAGGGGCCGTAGAAGATTTGATAACTATCGAAGTCCGGAAAGTCAAAGATCGGATGGATAGTCACCTTCTGAGGCTTGCGGTTGTTCCAGCGATCTACCTCCAATAGTCCCCATCCCGGGTCGATTTGAGCCCACTTCGGCCTGGACCTCGTCTGGAAATGGATCTTTGTCCTCTTCCCCCTTCCATCCCAGTGCTGGATGACCTTCTCTCCCTCCGCAGCCTGAAGACAAACCTCTATAGGCATAACCGCCTCTCCCTTTCTCTCCACCACCACCTCTGTCTTAAAGAGACCTGCCTCCCGCCGGGTTTTGAGCTTGGTAATTGCATAATCACAGGTCTTGGTGGTCTCCAACCATTGGCTGAAGAACCATTTTAGATCCTGGCCGCTAACCTCCTCGGCCACTGCGATGAAGTCCTCTGTATGGGGATGCTTAAACCTATATCTGCGGAAATAGGTCTGCATAATCCGATCGAATACTTCGTCCCCTACCAGATACTTGAGCATAAACATCATCCAGGCAGGTTTGGCATAAGTACCCACTTGGTAGGCCAAGGGCTCGTCTATGAAGCTATAAGAGGGGGTGAGGGTGGACTTTTCCACCCCATTGGTTGCCGTCAACCAATAGAGGAAGGTCTGCGTCCAGCGGTCGCCAATGTTGGGCAAAAACCTCAACCTTTTGGGCCAGGAGAAGAGGTTCTCCTCTCGGCCGTATTTAGCCTCCATATACCTGATCTCGGAGAAGGTGTTTATTCCCTCATCAAGCCAGGCCTCGTCCATCTCATTTGAACCCAATATCCCATAGAACCATTGATGGCCTACCTCATGCATCACCACCTCTTCCAATACCCTTGTCCAGGATAGTGGCCGAAGGGAGATCACCACCACATTGGGATACTCCATCCCCCCTCCGGCGGCCAAGCTTCCGTCCACTACCGTGATCTGGGGATAGGGGTATCTCCCATACCAGTTGCCATAATATTTGAGTGTATCTCGCACCCATTCAAGCACATCCTTCCATCTCTCCTCATCTTGAGGGAGGACGAGGACATTTATGGTCACCCCTTGGTAGTTGGCCCTTTTGAGGATGAACCGCGCATCGGCAAACCAGGCGAAGTCGTGCACCCTCTGGGCGCGGAAGACCAAGGTTTTGAGCTCCGCAGCCGGCTCTCTCCTTTTCCCGAGGAACCTGATGATTTTTTTGATCTTCTTCTTCTTCTCTCCCCTTGCCCTTAAACTATCCAGATTGGCCCCCTGGAGGGCCAGGTAGTTTAACCTGGCCACCTCCTCAGGGGGGCCAATGAGTTCCCCGGTGGCCCCCACGGTCATATCTGCAGGAAGGGTAATCTCTACCAAGAAGTTGCCGTATTCCCCATAGAACTCCCCGATGGCGTGGTAACCATCGGGATGCCATCCCCATTGATCATAGACGGCGATTTTGGGATACCACTGGGTGATCTCGTAGTGCCTTCCCTTGTGGCCCAGGCGGGAGAAAATATGGGGGATCTTCACCCGAAACCCGATGCAGAAGCAGAGCGAATTGCCTGGGAGGAGGGGGTGGGGGAGGTAAACCTTTAGCTCGGTCCCGTCGTCCTCTTTGAACTCCCTCTTTGGTTTTATCCCATCGGCCAATAGGGAATCGATTTCGATGTAACCCCTCTCCCCAGAGGTGGCTAAGGCGAAGCGGCTGGAGCCCATCCTCCTCTGTTCGCGGGCAAAGACGGTCTGATTATCTCGGTAAGCATTGGGGTAGAGGTGGAACCAGACCCAATGAAGGGTGTCCGGCGATTGGTTGGTGTAGATTAAGGTCTCCTCCCTCTGGAGCATATGAAGCTTGGTATTCAGTTGCACCTTAATCCGATAATCTACCCTTTGCTGCCAAGCTAAGCCTGAGCGGGCCACAAGGAAAAGGGTAAAGAGGATATAAAGGAATACTCTTTTGGCCATCTCTCTCCTCCACCTATTGGGATAGGATATCTATTCCTCCATTGGCTGTATGGAGCTCAATTAGGGTCCCTCCTCCATTGATCTTCCCCTTAATCCGCCCACCGCTAAAGCTTCCCTGGACCTCCAGGGGAAGATCGGTGTGAATCCTCCCATTGGCCGTCTTGGCTAAGATCTCTGCCTTAATAGACTGGGGCAGAGATAGCCTTATTCCCCCGTTGGTAGTGGTGAGGGAGATCGACCCCTGGGGATCGGCCTTCCTTAGCTCCGCCCTAATCCCCCCGTTTGTACTCCGGGCATTGATAAAACCGGAGACCCCAGAGACGTCTATCCCCCCGTTGGTGGTCCTCACCTCTATTCTCCCCTGGATATCGGCTATACCGATCCCTCCGTTTACCGTCCTCATATCCAGATCAATTTTTCTGGGCAAGGTGAGCTCGTAGTTCATCCTCCGCACCTTTGGCTTTTCCTCCTTCCCAAAGAGCAACTTCCATAGGCTGGTGGCCTTCTCCCTCTTCGTCTTAATCTCAATTTCTGTATCCGTGAGATCGATCTCTATCGCCTTTTCCGCTATCCGTTTTGCCTCTTCCGGAGTCTGGGCCTCGATCTTCAGCTCTGCCCGCAAGAGGATCTTTTCCTTGTCCCACACTCCAACGCTGATCTTGCCATTGGTGTTGATCAAGATGAGCTTTCCCCCAGGCTTAAAAGCGAAAGCCTTTTCTAAGGTCTCCTCGTATTGATGAGCAGATGATGTTTGCACTCCCCAGAAGAGGAGTGCAAGGCAGCCAGGTAGCCAAACCAATAGTTTTCCCCACATGGCGTCCCCCTTCTCATGGTTTTATCCAAGGTGGGCATTGACAAGGGGCAATATCTTTAGGTATTTGGGGTTATTTCCGGCATAGTTGAACAACCCAATCTGGATCCCCTTTAGCTGTTGGGCATAGTTAATCAGGCCGATGGTGATGCCCACTTGGTGGCGGCTGATGGAGTTAAGGGCCGCTATAGAAAGCCCCTTCAGGGATTGCGACTTTAGATAGGGACCGATGATCAAACCCTGCGAGGATTCAAAAGTTGTCATTAAACAGGTTAGGGCAATCCCCCTTATGGCTTTGGCCTTTACCCGATAAGCTCCCAGGGCTAACCCCTCCACCCTCTCCGTAGCCCTGATTTCACCTGCCGTGAGGGCTATCCCCCTTATCCTCTGCCCTACGACGCCTAAACCGGCGAAAGTAGCTCCTTTTACCTCGTCTTCAGAGACAGCACCCAACCCAGCGATGCTTATGCCTTTAAGTCCACCACGGCCAACTATTCCCAGACCGCTTACCGTAACCCCTCTTACTTCTCCTTCCGAAACAACGCCCAACCCACCTAGGTTTATCCCCACAATCCCCTTCTCCCCCACTAAGCCGAGCCCCCCTATGTTTAGCCCCCTCACCTCTCCTTCAGAGACAGTGCCTAAACCGGCGATGTTTACCCCGAGGATCTCCTTTTGGCCTACTAATCCCAGGCCTGCCAAGGTGATCCCCCTCACCTGCCCATTGGAGA
Source organism: bacterium (assembly GCA_029932675.1). Classification (GTDB taxonomy): domain Bacteria; phylum SM23-81; class DAOVCL01; order DAOVCL01; family DAOVCL01; genus DAOVCL01. The sequence goes on along the minus strand of JAOZPP010000015.1, from coordinate 17,503 downwards.
CAGCAGCTAACCCCCCTATGTTTAAGCCATTTAAGCTTGTAAGCCCGATAACACCAAGGCAACCGATTGAAACCCCATTTATCCTCTCGGCCTCCGGGGCAACTAAGCCGATGGCCAGGCCATTGATCACGGCACCCTTATTCTCCTTCGGCTTCCAAAGGGTGAAGTTGAGGCCATTAACTTGTTTCAATCCATGGTCGACGAGGTTAACCCTCAGTCCGTTTACCCCTGGCGAATTGCCCAGGCTTATTCCATAACCCTTTATGGTTAGGTTTAGGCTGCGGTGCTTTGGCGTTGTTCCTTGAGAATATGCTAATTGGCAGGGAAGTAACAAAGATATGAAGAGATATAACGTGCATTTTCTCATAATTTCCCCCTTGGTGGTTCTTTTCTATAGCTTCATCTCGCAGGCCCCTTCATAGCCATTGGTCAATGGTCCCTCATTCCCTCGTTCTCCCATTATCATTAGCGGAACTTCGCCTCAAGCCGTCAAGGTGAGATAATTACGGGCAACAAGTTGGACCCAAATTTTAAGATCTTGTTCATCAAGAGAGAAGCGGTAATATCACGCGGTCCCTTCTCTGCTCCATCCAGATCAGGGAATATGAGCGCACAGCCATAAAAGACGAATCTTGGGAGCTGGTCCGGTTGGGCTGAGGATTTCCTCCTAATCCTTGGGTGGCTCCTTAACCTCTTCTGGGGGTTTGGGGGGCTGTGCCCTGGGAACCTCAGGGGGCGCTGGAGTCCTGGAACCAAATCTGGTGAGGAAGACCGCGCCGAATCCCACCGTCCACCCAATGTAAAGGGTTAACCAACCGACGATGTTCAAAACCCAGGAGAACGGAGAGAATATCTCCCCCCCTATCCCAAACAGGACCGCCAAGAAGGGGAGGAGTTCTATAATTACACCGCCCACCAATACTTTGGCTAAAGGGGAGGAGAGGGTTAAGCTGGTGGTTTGATTTACCTTCTCACCTAAGAAGAGGCTAATCCCTGCGAACCCTAAGACCATAGCTACAAAAAGCACAATTGGTTCTACCAAAAGGGCTACTGGAATGCCGATAACTGTGATAAGGAGCATAACGAAGACCGGCAGGATGAGGATATCTACTAAGAAACCAACTAAGCCAGCCTTCAAAAATCCCCTTTCTATGGCAGCATTTATCCTTTGGATGTGCGTGGGGAGAAAGAGGGTGATCAAAAGGGAGAGGGAGAGGAAGACGAAGAAGAGAACGAAGGTAAATCCAGCCCCTGGGGAGAGGCGAGGGTGATAGGGATGGGGAGGGTACCAACCCTTAGTGCCCCAACGGAAAAGGAACTTTGGAGGAAAGTGGGTCCCTATCCGGGACCCCCTAATCTGCGCTCCGGGTTCCTTCACTACCTTTCCCCCTACGCTCACTGCATCCCCCCTGATTACCGCGGTGGACTCAGCTATCACATCTCCCCCTACTGCAGATACATCCCCCACTACTGTGCCCGCGATCCGAATATTTCCCCCTATGGCCACCACATCCCCGTTTACCACTTCGCCTTCCTCGATAGTGATATCCTCACCAAATTTGACGATACCGCCCCCCTCGGATTCAGGGGATTGGAGAGAACCCAATTTGGAGAGCTTATCCCGGTCAAGATAGATGCGAGTGGAGGCTTTTCCCCTCCCCCCCCTGACAATGGTTATCCCTTCGCTTCCGATATGAACCTCAGTTGCCCTGCCCAGGGTTGTATCTGAGGTAGAGTCCTGCGGATTAGAGCCTTGGCCAAGAGCAGTTAGAGGAGTAAGGAAAAGTAAAAATAGCCAATATCTTCCTTTAATTATTTTGCCTCTCATCATTTCCCCTTTTTAATGTCTGGTAGCCGGGAAAAGGGTAAAAAATCCTCGTTCACTATTTTTAGGTTGCGTAAGTAATTGATTTACGGCCCATCTTTTTTCAAAGTAAGGTCTGTGGATCCATTTTACAGTAGGTCTTTGTATGGCCACAATTTAGATGTGGGCCAAAAATCCTAATGAGTGTTTGACCCTCCCTCGATCTTATTGAGGAGTTAGGGACCATTTGCCTTTCTCTTTATGATACAACCCCGCATCTAATTTTTCATCACTGCGAAAAATGATATAATCTACGTACCACTCACTGGGGCCTCTAATTCTTGAACCGGCTCCAATCAGGTCTTCCGGCCTGTTGGCAATGCATAAAGTAAAAGGAAGCTTCCTATTGAATGGGTTCGGCATACAGGAGATTAAGAGTATCCCTCTCCCTTCATATCTTTTCCCTCCAAATTCTATTGCATTATCACGAAACCTCAAGGGAATTCCGATTTCCAGTCGCCCAAGGAACAAGTTACTCCTGGGATTGCCGAAGATAAAGCCAACTTTATCTTGCCAATCGGTCTCCAAAGCCTCTTTATCGCTCATAAGCACAGGTTCTATGCGGGCAGAAGAAAGAAATCTGGCAAAGTTTTCCAGATCTTTTTTAACCTCGTTGATTGACTCTTCATCAATAGCAGTTGGATATATGAGATGGATACAATCGGTGCGAGAGAAGATGGCATCTAAGGGACCTCTAAAGGTGGTTATCCTCTCTGGTAGATCTGCAACGGAAATTTGGCTGAGTCTATCAGCGATAATTGGCACAAATTGGCTGAAGGTCGGATATTGCTTTCGATGGGTTTCATAAACGGAGAGCAGACTGTCCATATAGCTGATGTACCAGAACCCCTTTCCTTCCTGGTATTCCAAGGCTTTCCTTTTATTGAAATCTTTGTGGAGCTTAGCTCGCAGATGAACCTCGCCACAAGCACGTACTAAGTGCTCATAGAGGGTAACCCTCCAATTGGGATAAGCTTGTCTTTGCATCATCCTTTTGATAGGTTCAAACAAAGCAATAGATTTTTCAAAGAGTGCATAGTTTTGGTCTATCAGGGGGTTTACAAAAGGATGGCTCCATTCGTGTAGGGTTATACTTTCAAGGTAATTGAGACAGGCAAAGGTGGTGCGCTTCCCCCGGAGTGAACAGGAGCCGATTACAGCATAGAGATCATACCCTGCTCCGCTCTTTATTGGTATCCCATAGTTCCCTGAAAATAGGGGCGAGAGGAGGAGATTATAGCTGTTCTGCGATTCACCATAAAAATCTTCAAGGGTCTGAACGTAGTTTTGCCCATCAAATAATGAGTCCACCTCCGCAATTAAGGTGTCATACAGGGGCTTATGGGCCTGATAGAACCGCATGAAGTTTGTCCTGCGAGCAAAACTTCTTAGTTCATTAGCGAATTCCGTCAGGTTATCCTCACCCCCTGCTCTTTTAATCAAGTAGTCCGAGTATGGAGCTTTTTGCACAAGCGCTGGGGGATCGTTATGGTAGAGCATGAACTGAACTGGCGCATCGTAAGCAAAATTGGAGTTAATCAGATTTTCGAAATAGGCTACGACTGGATGATCTTTGAACCTTCCAAAATAATGGTCGACATCATCCTTGTATGCAGTCTTGCTTTTTATATGCCCCTTTTGAGCCCAGGAAGTGAAGTGCTGAACTATAGCCAGTAATTCCATTCGGGGGTCCACGGTGATAGAAACCATTTTTTCTGGAACCCTCTCTACCCTACCAGCTACTTCCCTAAATCCCTTTTCTTTCTGCACAGGAGCACAACCGACAAGTCCGGCCATCAACAACCCTGTCAAGATTATCCTCGTCAATTTCCTCTCTTTGTGTATTATTTCTCCCCCTTGGGTTTGTGTAACCATATCTATTGTCGTCTTCTCGGAGAACGATCTCACCGAGAGAAGAGTTCCACATCTCCGCTTGCGGTGGTGATCCTCACCATTGGTCCCCCAGCCCCTACCCTTCCTATCAAACGGTTCCTGGAGATGGATTTAATTACCAGGGGTGCTTTGACATCGATCTCTCCACTGGCTGTATCGATCACTAAATTGAATGAGCTAGTCTCCTTAATTTTGAAGGTGACATCCCCGCTCGAAGTATCAACCCGATAGTTCTCATCCCCCAGAAGTGAGGTCCCAATGTAGACATCTCCACTCGTTGTCTCCACCTTCACCCCACCCACGATCCCACTGGCACTTAATTCTCCCGAATGGAGGGAGACCTCTAAGTCTCCTCTTAGCCTGGTTATCTGCACATCCCCGCTTGTCCCCTCCACGGTGAGGTGACCTTCCACGTCCTGGCTACTTACATCCCCACTGGTGGTGCTTATCTCTATGTTTCCCTTTATCCCTGCTAAATCCACGTCTGAGCTGGTTCCCTCCACCTTAACATCCCCCACTATTCCTCTTAGGTTAAGGTCACCACTGGTGGTGTGGACGAAAACAGGCCCTACGAAACCCTCCAAAGAGAGGTCTCCACTTACCGTCTTGGCGATGAGCCTCCCTTCCATTCCCTTTGCCCTTATATCTCCGCTGGTGGAATTAACCTCCAAGTGAGACCTCGGGGGGATCAGGAGGCTAAGGTCAGCCCAACTGGAGACCCTCTTCCCGATCCCGAACAAAATCCTGCTCCGATGCCCATCCTCTACCCAGATACGGACCTTTCCCTTCCCCTTCTCTACCTCTATCTTTATCCTCTTTGCCTCGGCATCGGCAATTCGCTGGGAGGAGGCCTTGACCACCTTCTTCCCGCCGATGGTCAACTGTCCAGGGGATCCCTGGCGCAGCTCGATATCTCCCGCTGAATTCTCTATGATCACCTTGGTCCCCGGTTCAATCTCCAACTGTTGGGAGAGGGGATACTCATACCTTCCCCTTGCCTCCACACCAGCAGAGGCCAGGAGGATAAGGGAGGTGGCTAAGATTAAGTGGTTAACGCTTTGCATCTTTCCACAGTTTCTCAGGTAAGGCTGATATTTCTTAGAGGTTCCACCAGTAGGCCAGTTTAAAGAGGAAGATGTTGTTTGGCCTGGCCGTTAGGAGGTGGAATAGATCCCGTCCGGGGTGGAATTCCCCTGGATCCCTATGGTCTTCTCTGTCCTCGGTCCATACCAGGTAGATTGTGGAACCTGGGAGGAATTCCCAGCGAAGGACCACCGTTCCTCGCAAGGACTTGTAGTTGAAGTCGGGATCTCTAAAGGAGAAACTTTCTGCTGGTCCTGGCCCATCTGGGTCAACCGTATAAGCCCCATTAGCGTACTCGATCGTTGAACCATAGTGATTAAACTCATAGCTCTTTGGTCTGGCCAACTCCTTAAAATCAGAGTAATCCCCGGAAGCCAAGAGGGGTTGCATATACAATTGTAAGCTGAGCTTTGGGGTAAATGTCCAGTTCATCCTCAGCGATGCCGAAAGCTCCCTCTGCTCCAATGCGGAGAAGACGTAACGAGAGCCATAGGTAGCAGTTGCAGTTGGGTCCGGCTGGGCAACGACCCAACTGGCGGTGGAGTGCGCCCACTGGTATTCTGGATTCAGTTCCAGCGTGAGGAAACTTGCCGGCTTCCACTCTATGCCCGGCCTGAAATAGTAAGATCTCCCTCCAGACGGGGAAGAATGGTAACTGCCAAAAAAATTGAGGACTACGGGCTTGCGGCTGTCGCTATAGATGAAGAAGTTGCCGAAATACCCTCCTGGAGACCTCATCAATGGCCCCCCTCTGGTCTCCTCATTGCTCAAGGTGCTTGGATTTACCCCAAAGCCACAGTTAAACCCCCAGTAATTGACCAGTTGGCCGTTGAGGAAGAGCATATAGACCTCGGAGGTCTTGTTTCCGTCAAAATCCCAATTGCGCGCCGCAATGAGGTTGACAAATTTTTGACGGAAGACCTTCCCCGGCTGAAACCAGCGGTAGCCCAATACCAGATGGTGGTTGATCAAATTGCTTCGCCAATGGAACCCCAAATCGTTTGTCTCAAACCCCGGAGAGTTAACCCCCAGGGCGGAGTTGAGGTAGAAGTTGCCCTTCTGCCTGTTGAGGGAGACCCTTCCCGCCCAGCCGGAGAGGGAAGTGCGATTTGAGTCTAAATGGGCACAGTGGATATCCGGCCGTTGATAGTAGCGTTGCGGGGCCTCCTGCAGGGCAGCTATGAAGTTCCTTTCACCCCAGACCTCTGATCCCCCCAGCCAACCATTTATCACCCAAGTCTTCCCCCGATCCAAGAAGGTATAGCCGTCTATGCCTAAGGCAACTGCCGCCTTCCCCATCTCGTTTTTGAGGGAATCATCACTGAAGTTACGGACTACGGCGGTCCCCATAAACCCAATGCCTTGCCGATTTTGGTTCAAATCCTTAAAGGTGCGGATTACCCCGTAATAGGTGAGGGGCTCAACCTCCTGCTTAAAGCGAACGCCTGCGGTGTCTATATCGGCGAATTCACGTGCAGTTAAGGCGTGGATCGTTCCCACCTCCCAACCACCGGGAAGCTTGCCAGAGATCTTAGCTGCCCCCAGGATTGTGGTGTTAACTGGTAGGTCCATAAAACCCGTGTGGGTTACCGATCCTTGAGGAGGGCGGCCAATTCGTCGGCTATAGAAGAATTGGGGGACCGCTGAGTTAAAACCCCAGTTGCTGTTTGAGCCCCGCTGGCCAAAGGAGAAGATGTCCATCCCCTCGATGAAGAAGGGGCGCTTCTCCTCGTAATAGGTTTCATATGCTGAAAGGTTGACCACAGCAGGATCAACCTCCACCTGCCCAAAGTCTGGGTTTATCGTAGCATCCAGGGTGAGGTTGGGCCCTAACCCCAGCTTCAGGTTCGCGCCCAGGTTCTTATAGAACTCAAACCCCTTATGAAAGGGATCGCCGGCTTCATGTTGGAGGAACTTCCCACTGGTCACCAGATAGGGGAGAAGATCTAAGCGCCTGGGAGGGTTTATTCCCTCGATCCCCACCAGATCGGCAAAATGGGAGACGAAACCCGAATCCTTCTTGGGCACCATAACCAAGTAATCGCTTTCGTTGTACCTCTCGATATAACGGTTGAAGTTGATCCCCCAAACATACCTGGTTTTCCTGGAGAATCGCAGTTGAGAGTAAGGGATGCGAAATTCTGCGGTCCACCCCTTTCCGTCAATGCGCGCAGCGCCCTCCCACACTCCATCCCAGGTGTCATCGCTCCAGGAGTCGTTAGAGAGGGTCCCATCTCCCACAGAGCCTAAGGGGTTAATCCAGAAGTAGAAGCCAGTTCTCTTGTCATGATATGAGTCTATATAAACTACAAAAGCGTCACAGTTAAGCCCAGCATCACGTCTGCCTATACGGCCTACAATCGAGTCCGGTGCCGTGTCCCACATACGCGCAGCCACATAAAGGGCCTCGTCGTCGTAAGCGACCCAGACCTCGGTTTTTTGGGTTGCCGGTTGGCCTTCGTTTGGGTTCTTCTGGATAAATCCGGAGATGCCGGGGTTGCTCCAGGCCCCCTCCTTAAGCCTGCCGTCTATCTTTATTCCCTCCGTGGTGCGGAATGCCCTCACCTGGGAAGTTCCTTCCTCTGCCCAGGAGAGGGCTACTGATAAAAGAGTTACAAGATAAGCCAACAAGATTGTTTTCATATCTGAATCGCCTGCTTAAGTTATTTGAATGCCTCGGGGCGTTGCATGAGGGTGAGAGACTAAGTGATGAAAGGGGGTAAATTTATAGGTGGCTGAGCTGATTGCTATAAAAGGCTTTTCAGCTTCTTTTTCAAAAGCTCACGGGCCCGAAATATCCTCACCTTTACTGTTCCTAAGGGCAGATCCAAGATCCTGGCTATCTCCTCGTAAGACCTCTCCTCTTTGTGTTTCAGGCTAATGACCTCCCGGTATTTTGGGGGTAGCGAATCGATGGCCCGCTCGATGGAGACCATTCTCCTCTTCTGAAAGAAGATCTCATCTGGACGGGTAGAAGAATCCGGAATCTCCCTTCTCAGCTCCCCTGTCTCAGTCTCTACTCCCTGATCTAAGGAAACAGTCCTAACCTTCCTCTTCCTCAGGTGATCGATGCACCTATTGGTGGCAATCCTAAAGAGCCAAGTAGAGAAGGCGTACTTTGGCCTATAATAGGGGAGGGATTTAAAAGCCCTGATGAATGTCTCCTGGGTAAGATCATTGGCCTCCTCCCTATCTCTCACCATCCGGTATACCAGGCCGAAGACCGCATTCCGATATCTTCCCAGAATTTGTGAATAGGCTTTTTGGTCCCCGGAGAGGGCCTTCTTGATTATCTCTTCTTCCTTCGCCATTATTTACGGGAGCCATCAGCAATTGTTTCATCTTTTATACTCAAAACGAACCTCCAAGTCAAGTTAGATTTACCCTTCTCTTGCTTGTCCAAATTAATGTTGACTTTAGTGGTGGTTATCGTTAAATTGGAGACGACAAATCGCCAGCGGCGAAGTAGCAACCAGATAAGGTCACAAGTCGCAATAAGAGGGAAGATCCCATTGTTGTTCTTAAAGTCTCCCATTGAGCTTAATTCCTCAAAAAATTATCTTGTGATAGTTTTAGGTGTATTCGGTGTTTTCTTACTTAAACCTTTCGAAGCTTCTGAGAAACCTCGAAAGTTAGAGAGATATTTGCAGGGAGCAGAAGGGAAGTTTCTGCCCTCTCAAGGTTTTGGGGGCCACCCTTTTGCGGTTGCCTTAATGGTAAGGCTTCTATCGCACTTATGGTTTTTGACAACTTGATCGGGTAATGATTTAGTGAACCTTTTTGCTTACAGCACTGAGCATTCAAAGGAGTCTCCTCCCCCTTGATGGGAGAGGCATTTAAGGTGGTTAAAGATTTTTGATAATAGCTTCCTTGGGCCTTTGCTTCTCGATTATCCGATTAATGAATCAAAAACCATTAGTGGGGGTTCAGGACCTAAAAGCCCTTTCAAACCCGGCTAAACCAGGTAGAGGTCCTGCCTATTTGTTTGCGACTGCACTGCGCTATGTTTGTCCAAGATTATTAAGTATGAATAAAATGGAGGTGGAGATGGCAGAGGAAAGAGAGGATCTGAAAGCTGTGGAGAGATTAGCCCAGGCGCGGGATCGGATTATAAAGGAGATGGGAAAGGTCATTGTCGGCCAGGATCAGGTCATTGAGGAACTCCTCATTGCCCTTCTTGCGGGAGGCCATTGCCTGCTCATCGGTGTCCCGGGTTTGGCCAAGACCCTGATGATCAGCACCCTTTCCCGGATACTTGATTTGAAATTCCAGAGGATTCAGTTTACCCCAGACCTTATGCCCTCGGACATTACTGGAACGGAGATAATTGAGGAGGACAAGACCACTGGAAGAAGGGGTTTTAAATTCGTTAAAGGGCCTATATTTGCTAACATCATCTTGGCCGATGAGATAAACCGCACCCCTCCCAAGACCCAGGCTGCCCTCCTCCAGGCTATGCAGGAGCATGAGGTCACCGCTGCGGGGGTTACCTATAAGCTGGAGGAGCCCTTCTATGTGCTGGCCACTCAGAACCCCATAGAGCAGGAAGGGACATATCCTCTCCCCGAGGCCCAGTTGGACCGGTTTATGTTCAACATCTATGTGAACTACCCCTCGAACGAGGAGGAAAACCTAATTGTGAAGACAACGACCAGTGCCTATTCCCAGGAGCTCTCTCCGGTGATGCGGGCGGATGAAATCGTGGGGCTCCAGTCCTTGGTGAGGAGGGTTCCCGTCTCCGACCATGTAATCAGCTATGCGGTGAAGTTGGCCAGGAAGACAAGGCCTGTTGAAGATGAGGTCCCCGACTTCATTAAGAACTGGGTAAGCTGGGGGGCCGGCCCCCGTGCCTCCCAATATATGATCTTGGGGGCCAAGACCAAGGCGGTCCTTGATGGCCGTTATTCCCCTTCTTGTGAAGATATCAGGGCCGTGGCTAAACCTGTCCTCAGGCACCGCATAGTTACCTCCTTCACTGCTGAGGCCGATGGGGTGAATACAGATCAGATCGTGGATAGGCTTTTGGAGGTGGTGGAGGAATAATGGCTCAGGACTACCGTAAATTTCTTTCCCCCCAGTTTCTCTCCCAGCTCTCTAAGATGGAGATGAAGGCCAGGTTTGTGGTAGAGGGCTTTCTCATTGGTCTGCACCGCAGCCCTTACCATGGCTTCTCCGTGGAGTTTGCCGAGCATCGCCAGTATATGCCTGGCGATCCCATCAGGGACATCGACTGGAAGGTATATGCCAAAACCGACCGCTACTACATCAAGGAATATGAGGAGGAGACAAACCTTAAGGCCTATATCCTCTTAGATGCCAGTGCCTCTATGGGCTATAGATCAAACGGCATAACGAAGTTAGAATATGGCTCCTACCTGGCGGCAGCCCTCGGCTACCTGATGCTCAAACAGAAGGATGCTGTGGGCTTGGCCATCTTCGATGAGGGGATGCGCAGCTACCTCCCTCCCCGCTCGGCCAGAAGCCATCTGCATGATCTTTTGAAGGAGTTGGTGAAACTGAAGCCATCCCATACCACTCAGGTGAGCTCCACCTTTCATCAGTTGGCGGAGAGGATAAGGAGGAGGGGGTTGGTGGTGATCATCTCCGATCTCTTCTCTGAGCCGGAAGATATCCTTATGGGCCTAAAGCATTTCAGATATAAAAAAAATGAGGTTATAGTCTTCCACATCCTGGATCCCATGGAGAAGAGCTTCACCTATCAGAGGGAGGCCATATTTGTGGATATGGAGACCGGAGAGGAGATCCTCACCCAACCTTGGCAGATAAGGAAGAATTATCAGGAGCAGATCAGAGACCTGGTTCAGCTCTATAAGGCCAAGTGTGGGGAGGGCAAGATAGAGTATGTGGCTATGGACACCTCGGTGCCGCTGGATTATGCCCTCTTTGCCTACCTACAGAAGAGGAAACACCTCTTTTAAGAGCCGATGTTTAATCTCACCTTCCTGAACACGGCCTTCCTCTTCGCCCTATCTGTGGCCGTTCTCCCCCTTCTCATTCATCTCCTAAACCGGGAAAAGGTAAGGAAGGTCTACTTCAGCACCCTGAGGTATCTTAGGCTTCTGCAGAAGACGAGGATGAAAAGGGTGCGGATAAGGCAGATAATTCTCCTTATCCTGAGAACCTTAGCCCTTCTCCTCTTAGCCCTGGCCTTCGCCCGCCCAGCACTGAAGGGGGTACTCTCCGGGCTGGTGGGAGCACACGCTAAGATATCGGCGGTAATCCTGGTGGACAACTCCTTGAGCATGGGAGCTGGCGGACTCTTCCGCGAGGCAAAGGCCAAGGGGGAGACCGTCCTTGGAATGCTTAAGGAGGGAGATGAGGCTGATCTAATCAGCTTCTCCGACCATCCCCACCCTCTTCTTCCTTCCCCTACTCATAATCTCTCTTTGGTGAGAAAGGGGCTAACAAGGCTCGAACTCTCCGATGGGGGAACAGATCTCAAGGAAGCACTCAATGAGGCAATCTCCATCCTCTCCCGCTCCCAAAATCTCAACCGGGAGATCTACCTAATCACCGATCTGCGCAGGTATGGATGGGGGAAGCTCTTTGCCAGGGGCTTGGAGATCCCCTCCGGGGTAAGGTTGTATCTCATCTATCCAGAGCAGACCAAGCCCAGAAATGCACTGATCAAATCCCTCAACCTGGTTGGGGGGGGGATAATGGAGGAGGGGAAACCACTGGAACTGGTTGCCGTAGTGAAGAACAATTCTTCCTCTCCCTTTGTCAACCTGACCGCGGAGCTTTTCTTGGATGGGAAAAGGATGGATCAGAAGAACATCGACCTCAAGGCCGGTGGCGAAGGGCAGATAAAGTTCGATCTAACCCCAGAGGGGGGAGGAAGCCATTGGGGATGGGTCCAACTACCCGATGACGAACTGAAGGGAGACAATAGGAGGTACTTCAACTTCACCATCCCGGAGAGGATCAAGGTCCTCTGTGTAGGGGGGATGAGGGAGGATATCTTCTATCTTCAGTTAGCCCTGAATCCTCTGCAGGAGGGGAAGTTCTCGGTGGAGCCAACTCCCTGTGAGGCGGGAGAGCTCTCCGGGTTCCTTCTCTCCGACTTCGATGTGGTGGCCTTAGCCAATGTGGGCAACCTCAACCCCGATCGGGTGGCGGCAATCAAGGAGTTTTTGCGAGAAGGGGGAGGGTTGTTCATCTCCTTGGGAGAGGGGATAGATCCTCGTTTCTTCAATCAAGGGCCTTTCAGCGAGATTTCCCCCGTGACCTTGGGTCCGCTGGTGGGTATTCCCCACCAGAAGGATATCTATTTCTCCTTGGAGAAGCTTAACTATTCCCATCCCATATTCAGCATATTTCAGGGAAAGAAGATCAGCTTTCCCTCCTCCTACTTAGCCTATCAAGGGGAGATAAAGAAGGGGAGCCAAGGGTTGGCCTGGTTCTCCAATGGTCTCCCTGCTCTGGTGGAGGGAAGGTTGGGGAGAGGGAGGGTTATAGTCTTCACTTCAGCACTTGACCTCGGTTGGTCGGAGCTTCCCCGATCAGGGTTCATCGTCCCCTTTCTCCAGAGGGTGGTGAGGTATTTGGCCGCAGGCAGTTTTCAATTATCTAAGGAGAACATTATAGGCAATCCAGTAGAGATCTCCCTCAAGAGGAGAGAGGGAAAGATAACCTGCCTGCGCCCTAATGGGGAGAAGATGGCCCTAAAGCCTCTCCTCCGAGGGGCAAACTTCCTCATCCGCATCCCTGAACCTGCCGAAAAGGGAATATGGAGACTCTTCGCCGATGAAAGGGAGATAGGGATCTTTTCGGTCAACCCCGACCCCAGGGAATCAGATCCCTCCCAGCTAAAGCCCAAGGAAGTAAAGGAACTGATCAGGGGAGGGGAGACCTTCTTCATCCCCTGGAAGGCAGACCTGGAGGAGGAGGTGCGAAAGGCAAGGTATGGGAGGGAACTCTGGCGGACAGCCCTTTGGCTGGTCCTGGGCATCCTGGCCATAGAGGTCCTCTTAGGGAGGCAGAAGGGGTAGGGTTGGAATGAAACAGGATTAGATAGCAGAATGGTATTTGCATACCGTGAAGCCGAGGTGTAACCGAGTTTCAGAGTTCGTATAAGCTATCACGCTAAAGTGGTGGCTAGCGTCACTTTGCCTATGAACAGGTAAGCGATTCCGCTTTCGCCCTCCCAACTTCGCTTATCTGCCGCCCGTTAGGCGAAACGGTGACTTTAAACCTGAAAACATGAGTGTATTAATTGAGGTGGCAGCAATATGAAAGAAAATGAGAGAAAAATTACAAAATTGATTTCAGATGAAAAAGTCAACTTACAAAATTTATTAAAAACCTTTAGGGATGTTGGGAAGTTGCGTCACACTCCCTTAAACAATTTGTATAAAATAAAACAAGAGATGATCAAAATTGAAAAAGCATTGAAACGGAGCAAATTAGATGATTTCGTAAAGGAAGAAATCGAGCGACATTTGGAGAGTATAAAATCAAAGATTCCTAGATGGGAGGAAGATGTAAAGAAAACTTTCGGGCAGAAGTTAGAAAATGAAATGGAAAAACTGGGTTTCGAATTAAGAGGACACTACCCTTTGCTTAAGGTATCCTTCTATACCCTTGAAGTGGATTTAGACAGCTTTAGAGTTTTAATATGGTATGGCCCCCAGCAGGAGAAATTAGGGATATGTGAACTAAACCCAGAAGAGGTGGTTAAAAAGCTGAAAATTGTTCACGCCAAAATCACACAGTGGCAATTTAACGATGAGATGTTTCTATCAAAGTTGTATGAGGCATATAAAATTGCTGTTTATCGCCAGAATAAAAAAATGGGTGATCAAATTGCTATTTCGAACATTCTTTTTGAATTTGCATTTCTGAATCAGGATAAAAAATTTAGAACAAATCCCATAAAAGATAACTACAGGGAATATGGTCGTGTTTTCTTTAGTTATGATCTTCACAGATTAAAAGAAAGAAAATTCGATGGTAAAGAACTGAGTCTAATTACTGCAACACGAGCATATACTAGACGAAAATCGGATTTTCTCTGGATTCCCTCTGGTGAAAAGGGTGATGGTAATTATATATCTCATATTAAATTTAGGGAGGCGATATCATGAATGTGAATAGAATTCAGAATAAAAAGTTAGATTCTAATACCGCAAGAAAAATTATTGAGATAGTTGGAGGGCAGGGAAATCCCCCAGAATATGGATTCCAGTATTTCACAGCAGGATTAGGTGTCTATCTCGATACAATAGATGAGGAGTACCTTAAAAGTTTCATAAGAGATGGTGGTTCAGCATTTAAAATGATAATTGGTATATATGGTGGGGGGAAAACTCATTTTTTGTACTGTATTAGGGAATTGGCATGGGAATATGACTACATTACATCTTATATTACCTTGAGTCCTGAACAAACGCCATTCCATAAATTAGAGCAAGTCTATAAGGCGATAGTTGCAAATCTCATATACTCTCAAACACCTGAGGAGCTTTTATCAGGATATGATAGGGGTATAGAGGCTGTTATAAAGAAGTGGTACAATGAGAAATACCAAGAACTTTCTGCAAAGCTAACTGGAGACACCGTACTAAGAGAACTCAATACATATGCTTCTTCTATGGGTCCTTATGAAAGCATAAGTTTTAGAAATGCTGTAAAGGAGGCGTTTATAGCTTTAGCTGAAAAACGTGAGGAAGATTTTACGTTAATAATGCAGTGGTTAAAGGGTGAGAACCCACTCAAAAATATGCTGAAGGGCTTTAAGATTTTTGAAAAGATTGATAAAAGCACAGCCTTTAAAATGATTCGTTCCCTTGTTCAATGGGTAAGAGAAATAGGATATGCCGGACTTATTGGACTTATGGATGAGGCCGAACAAACACCAAGCATGTCTTCCCCACAAAAGGGTCTCCTTTTGAATAATTTAAGAGAGCTGATAGACGAATGTGGACATGCTAATTTCAAAAATACTATATGGTTCTATGCAGTGCCAGATGAGAATTTTTTTGAAGGACGAGCACAAATTTATGAAGCTTTACGTCAGAGAGTATCAACAGTTTTTGATACAGAAATAAACCCTACTGGGGTTAAAATATATCTTGAGAATATACCAACAGAGCCAGTTGAACTTTTAGAGGAAATTGGCGAAAAATTGGCTACAATTTATAAAATATCCTATAATGTGAAATTTGAAAATGATACACTTGAAAAAACAATAAAAAATATTGCGAAAGCTGCCTATGAAAGAAAACTGGAAATCGGCTATAAAAGGCTATTTGTTCAGAATATAATTAAAGCGTTCCATAAATTACGTAAAACTGGTAAATCTGTTACATCAGAAGATATTGGTATGTAGATAGGGGATGTGACGTGCAATTAGTAGAACATAGAACTTATGGAAAGGGGAAAATACTAAAAAAAAGATTTAGTGGATTTGAGCTATACGTAGAATTTGAAGATGAAATTACCAGATGGGTAAGAAGAGACGAAGTTAGATTTTTATCTGAAACCCCTATTTTGTCAAAGCATGGACTTTTAGAGCCTGTGCTCACAAAAGAGCAATTCAAAGCAAGACAAATTATAGAAGCTTTAAGATTAGGCGTTGTACCCCATAAATATGTGGAAAAATTTACATTTGGACGAGGAGAGGAAATAAAGCAAATTAAGAGTTGGCTGGATAATCAAAATGATGGTGTTTTGGCGATGCTCGGAGAATACGGTGTAGGAAAAACTCACCTTTTAGAATATATTTATTCATTCGCTTTAAATAATAATTGGGCTGTTTCAATAATTGAACTTGATCCTAATGAAGCACCTTTTCATAAACCTAAGGTGATTTATGAAAAAATAATTTCCTCATTCAGATTTAGACATCGAAACGGTGATTTTAGAGCATTTCTGAGACAGATAGCAAGCAGTGCGTATTTTTATGAGTCAAACAGTCATGAATATCTTGGTAGAGCTGTTGAAAAAATAAGAAATGGAACTGATGGTGAATATACCTGGGAATGGATTGAGGGAAAGCCTAGTTGGTATTATTATCCACCTATGTATGAATACTCTACCTGTGCAAATATATATTGTTATCTATTAAGTGGCGTAGGCTGGGCAGTAAAAAATATACTTGGGATGAATGGTTTTTTAATATTGCTCGATGAAGCGGAGAGCGTTGATCATTACTGGTATTCATCATATCAAAACAATAAAGCATGGAATTTTTTGAGAGGACTTATTTTAATGGCTAATAATGACGAGCTATTGTTAAAAGAGGTTCGAGAAGGGAAATTTTATGAGCACCCAATATACAAAGGGTGGTGGGGTGATTATACTGATCTCCAATATTGTGGGTATAAACAGTTATCATTTATTTGGAAAATCCCGTGCAATGTTAAGATTGTCTTTGCATTTGCTCCATCGTGGGTTCTAAATAAGGAGCCGTTGAATAGTCTAGAAAATTTTGAGTTAGAAAATCTCGATGAGAGGTCTTTAATAGAAATCTCGAGTAATATTATCAAGCTCTACCAAAGGGCATATGATTTCCAAGCAAATGTGAATTCGAATTATTTTAATGATTTGATACCTAAAGATAAAACTCGAATGTTTATAAAAAGCATAATAGATCTCCTTGATCTTATGCGTTTTCATTCTGATAAATCAATAGAGGAACTGTTAAAGTGATTAGAAATCAATTAGAATTGAAAAAGAAACTGAAGCGAACGTGGGTAACATTTTTTGGTAGATATGGGAAACTCCGACAAATTCAATTAAAAACAATCCCAATAGTTTTAGAAGGAAGAAACGCCATTATTGTATCATCTACGGCAAGCGGAAAAACAGAGGCAGTAGTTGCGCCATTAGTAGAGAGATGTCTTGGAGAAAACTGGATAGATTTGGCAATACCCTACGTTTCTCCAACTAGAGCGTTAGTAAACGATATGTATCATCGATTAAAAGAACAACTAGACGAACTCGATATCTCATTGTCATTAAGAACTGGGGATAAACCACAATTTAATTCACACAAACCTCCAAGTTTTTTAATAATAACTCCTGAGTCTTTGGATTCGTTAATCTGCAGATATCCTTTAAGTTTCAAGAATATAAAAGCAGTGGTGTTAGATGAGATCCATCTCCTTGATAATACTTATCGGGGAGATCAACTCCGAATACTCTTGAGGAGATTAGAACACCTTGCAGAGACTGATTTTAATATCTATGCTCTATCTGCTACTATAGCTGATCCCGAAGATGTTGGAGGCAGGTATTTGAAGGACTTCGAAGTTATTATGACACCTGGGAAACGAGAAATTAAATATACACTTGTTAGATCACTTAAAGAGGTCTTTAATTATGCAAGAGAAGAAAGACTAAGGAAACTGTTGATCTTCTGTAATAAGAGAGCTAATGTAGAAAATATTGCAAAAGAATGCATGAAATTGTGGGGTAACGATAAAGTCGTTGTTCATCATGGAAGTTTAAGTAAACAAGTTCGTGAGGAAGCGGAGAGTTTTATGAAGGAAACTCAGTGTGGGGTTTGCGTTGCTACTATGACACTTGAGATTGGTGTTGACATTGGAGATATAGATACAGTTGTGCTGGCCGAAGTTCCTTGGAGCCCAAGTTTGACAGTCAAAGGGGCAAAATTGGCCTTGGATGTGTTCTTTGAAA
>JAOZPP010000069.1 GCA_029932675.1 bacterium | reverse complement strand
GGTTGCTTACTTTTTTCTTTTCCGAACGGGAAAAAGCATAGTAAAAAAACAGGGCAAACACTGCGCTCAGCCAGGGGGCGATAATTTCAAAATAGCCGTGTCCGGCAGCCCGACCCGGATTGCCTGCTAACCATAGGAATCCTTTGAGAAACAGAAGAGCTACCACCAACGAACCGATAAAGGCAAACGCAGCCCCGTTTTTTAGCATGAGCTGATCTTTGTTCAGTGATTCCTTCTGATCTGCAAAATATTCTTTGTAAAAAAAGTAGTAAAACAGCAGTGGCGTCAGGCTGGCCAGCAGGGAAAGCATGGCGTTGGTTTTGGCGATTTGTAAATTACCAAAAAGCCCCGGCATAAAAGTAGCCAGCGTCCGGGATAAGAAAATGTAGGAAATCCCGGCCATAGTCCATAAGGTTGCTTTTTTCAAATTCATTTTTTTCTCCTTAGTTATGTATGATTGGAACAAGGATTAGACGCCTGCCTGCTGCTGGTAGAGATTACACAGGTTCTCACTGATTATTTTGTTCATTTTATCTGTATTCTATTACTTCCACAATATCCAGAATCTCCATCTGGTGCGGAGGTTCGATCCCAGCCTACTCCATTATTTCTTTTATGGTCAACGATTGCGCCGTAGGAAATGGCAAATGATATAAAAATTTTCCTTGCGCTTTTGTTAAACTGATCTTGCGTTCTTTCTTGCCGCGTCCCGCCCCGATAAAAATGGTTACCGATGACAATACCTCAAAAATAGGGACACTTCCTATTTTTTACCTGAGCAGTACCAATTTCCTCGACATTTTCACGGTTTGCCCCCGGGCTTTCACCTCTAACCTACATAGATAGATGGAACTGGGGAGGTCGCGGCCCCAGTCGTCCTTTCCATCCCACAGAACCTGGTAGCTCCCTGCCGGTTGCGTCTCATCAACCAGCGCCCTCACCTCTTGGCCCAGTATATTGTAAATCCGAAGGGTGATGCGGTGCGGGCTGAGGGCTGACAACTGATAGCTGATTGCTGTAGTCGCATTGAAGGGATTGGGGCAGTTCTGGGAGAGGGAGGCCTGAATTGATAGAGGTGGCGACCTTCCCTCGGCTGCACCCAGTGGTTGATTGCAACTGACACAGATCTCCCAATTGGAGCCTATATTTGTGCTCCAGCCAACCCAGCTCTCTCCCTGAGGGGAGGAGATGACGATGGGGGAGATGTCGTCCCTTCCATCTGAGGAGAGCAAAGCCGGTGGGCTCCAGAAGCCCTCTATAAGATGGCGTTCGTAGACGGACCAATGCTGGCCGCGGTTACTTCTCCAGGTGAGGATTACCCCTGTTGAGCCAAATGGGGCGGTAGAAGGGGAGAGGTCATCGGAGGAGTCCGTAGTTAAAGCAAAGGGGGAGGACCAAGACTCCCCATCGAATAGGCTGGCGTATATATTGGCATCCCCATCTCTAAACGATTGCCAGAAGGCCCATAGTTGGCCTCTTCGGTCACAGACCAATGAGGGGAGCATATCGGCTCCTGGATGGGAGGTGATCCTGTATAAAGGGGAAAATCCCTCATAAGACCTATACCGGGCATATATATCCCAATTGTCCCCCCTGTTCGATGCCCAGCTAATCCATACCCTTCCTTCCCCATCCTTTGTAGCTGAAGGGGAGACATCATCCGCTGGATCGGTGGTTACTTGTTCCAAACCCTCCCACCCAGTGGTATATCTCCTCAAATAGATGTTTGCCTCCCCATCCCTCCAACTCTTAAAGAGAACCCAAGGTTTTCCCTCCGGCCCAATCACCAGTTTGGGTTCCACATCGTATCCTGGGTCATCGGTGAGCTGAACTGCCTCCGACCAACTTGTTCCGTGATTATCACTGTAGGTGGCGAAGATGTTCTGCACCCCATCTGAGCGGAGGCTATGCCAGGCGATCCAAACCCGGCCAGTGGGCTCGCTCCCAATAGAGGGGTCAAGATCCCAATACTCATGGGGGCAAACTGCCTGTGGGAATGACCAGGAACCTCCTGTGAAGTGGCTTTCATATAGGTTGGACCTTATATCCCGACCAGAAGTCCAGACCAGGTAGATGTTTCCCTCCAGGTCAGAGGCCAAGCTGGGGTCACCATCGGTAAAGGGGTTGGTTGTTATCCTATATTCAGACCAGGAGCTGTCCCTGACGGATTGAGGACCATTGTCCCCTTGGGCCAAACCTATGGAACCGGCCTTGGGGCGGAGGGTGGGGTCACCTAAGATGGTTAGTCCATAGAACCAGGAAGGTGAATCCTCCCCATGCTTGGTTAGCCAACTTTTGAAGGCCTCCCCAATGGATTGGCCGTCACCCAAAGGGCCATAGAAATCTTCGAAGTAGAGCATGCTCCCCGTCTTGGTAGTGCCCACAGCCACCAAGCCATAGGGGTTGGAGAGGATATACCAACAGGCTATGTTGTTCGTCTCCACCCACCGGGTATTAGAACAGGCAAATAGATTGTAGAAGAATGCTTTAGGTTCCATCAGGTTTATCTCGTAGTTGTAGATGGTTCCCCCCTGGCCTTGGGGTTTGAAGGTATGGGTCCAAGGGGAGGAGTGAGCCATAAGGTGGACGAACTCATAACCCTGTTCCAACCTTGCCCGATATCCTGAGGCAGTGGTCTCTAAGGGCTCATCTACCACGGTGACCGTGTCATAGATCAAACTTAGATAGGCATCTCCTGCATAGTTCCAGTCGTCGTCATCGTAGGCTAGAGCCCGCGGGGGAAGGGATAGCTCTCCGCAACGGTATTGGTGATCCTTTGTGAAATAGTTCCTTAACAGCTCCACCTCCCCTCCCCAGGTAAGGTGGGATCCGGTAAGCCTGCCTATCCATATCTCCGGCTCGGTGGACCCTGTATGGGAGTCGAACATCCCATCTCCATTAGAATCGCCCCAATTCCCATCCAAATCCATAAAGTAGTAGTCTATGGGAAACTCTTCCCAGTCTCCCCAGTAGTCCTGAATCTTATACCAAGCCAGGGGAAGGTCACCGATAAAGAGGGCTCCGACTAAGGAATCGGTGGTCCACTGGTCTAACAGGAAATCTCTCAGGTCTGATGGCTCCCCTCCCCTTACGGTATCTAAGAGAGCCGAGTAACCATCAGCGAGGAGATCATCTATGTAAACCTCCAGGGATGAGGAAATCCTCAGATAGAGGGCAGAGTTGACTAAGATGGCCACCTTCCCGTTTTCAGCACTACTACTGAGCTTGCCGAACCGGAATTCATCCTTTAGGCTCACCTCGCCTATGATGAACCTTCCCCTTTTGGGATTAGCCCTTTGAAAGTCCCGGTAGCTAATGGGTGATCTACCTAAGGGGTCCTGCCACTTAGTGAGCTTATACTGGTCGTAGGGCCTCGCCAATCCACTCCCGGCCAAGCAGAGAAGAAAAGGGAAGAAGAACATCCACTTTAGCATAATCTCCTCACCTCCTCGATCAATGCCTCTACTATCTTTGACTCGGCAACCTTCCTTATCGGTTTCCCCCGCCGGAAGATGAGCCCAGATCCCTTACCTCCCGCCATCCCCACATCCGCCTCCCTGGCCTCTCCTGGACCGTTGACTACACAGCCCATAACCGCAACCTTGAGCGGCTTTTTGAACCCTTCTAGCCTTTTCTCCACCTCTTCAGCGATCTTTACTACATCTATCTCACAGCGACCACAGGTAGGACAGGAGATAATTACTGGCCCCTCTCGGAGGAGGTCCATTGACTTGAGGATGGCTCTCCCCACCCTCACCTCCTCTATAGGATCGCTGGTGAGGGAGACCCGGAGGGTGTCCCCAATCCCCTCGGCGAGGAGTGTGCCTATGCCTATAGCCGATTTGATTGTCCCCAACCGAGGGGGACCAGCCTCGGTGATCCCCAGGTGTAAGGGATAGTCGAGGATGGAGGAGATCTCCCTGTTGGCCTCTATGGTCAGGGGGAGGTCACTGGACTTGAGGGAGATGACTATTCTTTCAAATCCCCACTCCTCAAATAGCGCCACCCACCTTAAGGCTGCTTCCACCAAACCCTTGGAGGTGACCCCACCGTATTTTTCATAGAGATCAAGGGGTAGGGAACCTGAGTTTACCCCTATACGAATAGGGATTCCTCGGCCTTTTGCTGCCGAGACTATCTCCCTGAGCTTCCCCCTATCCTGGATGTTTCCGGGATTGATTCTGAGCTTGTCCGCCCCGTTTTCTATACTTAAAAGGGCAAGCCTATGATCAAAGTGGATATCGGCAACTAAGGGTATCCTTATCTTTGGCTTGATTTTAGAGATGGCCGCGGCAGCCTCCCTGTCCGGGACCGCTACCCTGACCAATTGACACCCAGCCTTCTCCAACCTTCTTATCTGGGCCAGGGTAGCCTCTACATCCTGAGTATAGGTCTTGGTCATCGATTGGACCACGATGGGTGAACCCCCGCCGATCTGGACTCCGCCGACAGGGATGGCTTTCGTCTTTCTCCTCTTCATCTTAAACATGGCTCCTATAATCACCGCCTATCTTAAAGGCTTTACCCGCAGAAATCCACTGCTTGCTTGGATTCTCCCCCCGTCCTGTTTGTCTGGGGGCAAAAGCGCAAGGTGGCAGAATAGATCTTCTGCCACCCTGTTTGAAAAGGAATCCCCTGGAAGTGGTTAAATCTGGAAGGCATCTTGGATATGTTCTATTCTGATTGACCCCCTTTCCTCAGTTATGGAGAGAACATCAAACCGGCAGGGCACTTCTTCCAACCCTTTCGATTGGAGCCAAGCCAAAGCTACCTTGGCTATTTGCCTCTGTTTACGCAGATCAACCCTTTCTAAGGGAGGGCCAAACCTTAGGCTTCTGCCGCTCTTTACCTCGACGAAGGTTATTTCCCCTCGCTTGCGGGCAATTATGTCGATCTCCCCTCGCAGGGCTCGGTAGTTCTTTTCTAATATCTGGTAACCCTTCCCCTCCAAGTAACGGGAGGCAATGGTTTCCCCTCGCCTTCCCAGAGTAGATTTGGCACCGCTCCCTAAAGGGCTACGCTTGAGCCCCCAGGAGCGAAAAAGATCGTCGATGGACTTCACAGGGTCCTAACCTCCTTAAGGCCTCTCGATGGATGGAGGTGGCATATCCCTTGTTTTGAGAGAACCCATAGCCAGGATAAAGGACATCATAGACATCCATTAGCCTATCCCTGGTCACTTTGGCCAGAATGGATGCTGAGGCAATGGAGAAACACTGAGCATCCCCACCTATTATGGTCCTCTGTTCTATCCCCACCCCTGGAATGAACCTGTTACCATCTACCAAGAGGAGATCAGGGAAGATAGGGAGGGATTCCACTGCCTTTTTCATGGCCAGCAAGGAGGCCTGAGCGATATTGAGCCGATCTATAGTTTCTACATCGGTCTCCCCAATCCCAAAGGCCATTGCCTTTTCCACTATCTCCTGATAGCTCCTCTCCCTTTGGCGGGGGCTTAGTTTTTTAGAGTCATCCACCCCCTCCAACAATAGGTTTGGCGGAAAGATCACTGCTGCGGCAACAACTGGCCCGGCCAGGGGACCCCTGCCGGCTTCATCGATCCCAGCAATATACTTGAACCCCTGCCCCCTGAACTTTTCCTCTAATGTAAGGGAAATCACCAGCCTATGTGATCTTTTCCTTTACCTTCGCTGCCTTTCCCTTCCTCTTCCTTAAGTAATAGAGCTTCGCCCTCCTCACCTTTCCCCTTTTCACTACCTCTATCTTGGTTAGGTTGGGGGAATAGAGGGGGAAGATCCTCTCCACACCTACCCCGCCGCTGAGCTTGCGCACGGTGAAGGTTTCCGCTGTTCCGCCTCCCTTTTTCTTGATCACTGTTCCCTGAAATGTCTGCAACCTTTCCTTGTCCCCCTCTTTGACCTTTGTCTGAACCCTTACCGTATCCCCTGGGTTAAAGTTGGGAACCTCTCTTTTTATATATTTAGAGGTGAATTCTCTAATCAGATCCATCGTTCGCCTCCTGGTTGTTGGTGATAGCCAATTTGGGCAAGATAGTCCAAATCCTCCTTCGATAAATTCGCCTGAGGGAGAAGGTCCGGTCTCTTCTCCAAGGTCAATTCCAAAGCCTTTCTCCTTCTCCATCTACGGATCTCCTGGTGGTTGCCAGAGAGGAGAACTGGAGGAACCTTCAGCCCGCGGAAGTTCTGGGGTCTGGTATAGTGGGGGCAATCTAACAGGCCCTCATAGAAAGAGTCCTCCTTGGCGGAGTCTAAGTCACCAAGCACCCCGGGAAGGAGTCTGATTACTGCATCGATGAGGACCATTGCTGGAAGTTCACCTCCGGTAAGGACATAATCTCCAATGGAGATCTCCCGTTGCACGAGCTTCTCCCTTACCCTTTGGTCCACCCCCCGATATCTGCCACAGAGGAGGATCAACCAAGGGAGTTCGGATAATTCCTTGACCAGCTCTTGGTTTAGTTTCTCTCCTTGGGGAGAGAGGAGAATTGTCAAAGGAGGAGGCTGTGGTGAATTTGCGGTTAAGGCCTCTATGGCCCGGAAGATGGGGCCTGGTTTCATGATCATCCCCGGACCTCCGCCGAATGGATAATCATCCACAGTGCGATGTTGGTTCTCCGTGTAGTTCCTCAGGTCATAAATCCCGAATTGGACTATTCCCTTTTTCTGCGCAATAGCCCACATTCCAGTCTCTAAATGGGGGAGGAAAAGCTGGGGGAAGATGGTCACTAAATCGATCTTCATCACTCAAGTAATCCATTGAGGAGATGGATGACTATCCTCTCCTGGCGGAGATCCACTTCCTTGATAACCTCTTTGGTGGCTGGAATAAGCTTCTGACCCGTTCCTGTCCTCAGAACCCACACATCATTGGCCGGAAGCTTCCAAACATCCTCCAGTTGACCAACTAAACTTCCCTCTTCTGTAAATACCGGGAGGCCCAAGAGCTCATGGATGTAGTGACTGCCCCCGGCAAGGGGAAAGCTCTGATCTGCGCTTACCTCGATGTAGGAGTTTGTCCACTCTTCGGCCTGAGAGCGGGTATTTACCCCCCGGAGGTTCATGATTAACCACTTTCCCCTCCACTCCACCCTCTCTATCTCCATCCTCATCCTTTCCTCCTTAGGGGAGTGGACCCAAATCTGCTTTAAATCCTGAAACCTTTGGGGGAAATCGGTGAGAGGCTTTACCCGCAGAGCACCCTTGGTCCCATACGGTCGGGTGATCTTTCCAACAGTGATAAATTCCCTCTTCTTTTCTTTCAAAGCACTTCCCTTGATGGATATGAGCCGTCAGGTGAGGGGGCCTGACGGCTCGGAGTAAAGGGGTTATGGTGGTGAACCAGTGAAGGGTTACTCTAAGATCTCTAAGACAGCTCTTTTCCCTTGCTTTGCTGAGGCGGCATTAAGGATGGTCCGAATAGAACGGGCGGTTTGGCCATTCTTGCCAATGACCTTTCCCAAATCCCCATCGCCAACTCTTAGCTCGTAGACCATTGTCTTCTCACCCTCCACCTCTCTCACTTCTACCTCAGCAGGCTTATCAACTAGAGCCTTCGCAATATACTCGATAAGCTGCTTCATATCTCATTCCTCCTTTCCAGAAGTCTCCTCCGTTGCTTGTTCTGTAGCTTTCTCCTCCTCACTTGGTGTAGCAGATTCTGCCTCAACTGGGGCCGGAGAGATCTTCTTACTCCTCCTCTTGCCTGGAACAAGAGAGGCGATCTCCATACCGGAGGTCTCACCACCCCCCTTTTTCACCACCCATTTGGCCCAGAGTCCAACCTTCTTGAGCAGGGACTTGACCGTCTCTGTAGGTTGAGCTCCCCTTTCCAGCCACGAATAGATCCTCTCTTCCTTGAGGTTCACCACCATAGGCTCTAATAGGGGATTGTAGTAGCCAACTTCCTCGATGAACCTTCCATCCCTGGGCATTTTGGCCTCGGCTACTACTATTCTATAAAATGGCTTTTTCTTGGCTCCCATCCTGCGGAGCCTGATCTTTATGGGCAAAAATCACCTCCTTGAGAATCTTGGGTCATTTTCCCGATTACTCTCCTCTACTAACTTCCCCTTTCGTGAGGTACCTTTTTAAAATAAGCATTGGATTGGTGTTAGTCAACCAAAATCTTGGATAGGGGGGAGATAAATTACCTAATTTTTGATCAAAGATGGTTGATCGATCATAAGTTATTTAAAATAAATGGGTCACAAAGCTTGGCGACCCAGGAGGCAAGGAGAAGGTGCCAAACCGATTTGGCACCTTCAGGGTTTTTGCATTCCGAGACTCTTCAGGTAATTTGCAATCCTCAATCTCCGCTGCAGCCAATTATCTTTTAGTTATTTCAAGAAAAACCTTTCCGTTTAACTCCTTGTTTTGGAACTAATTATGATTTGAAGGGGGGAATATCCCCTTTTGGGCCTTATTGTATGGCAAGGGGCTTGCTATGTAACTTCTCCAGACAATTGGATACAGTTAAGGATAAAAAAGGAGGGCTGTCATGCATGAGGTGATGACCGCTGCAGAAGCAGCAGAATACTTACGGCTTCATGTGAAGACCCTCTGTAGGTTGGCCAGGATGGGGAAGGTGCCCGCCCGCAAGGTGGGGAACGAGTGGAGGTTTGTCAGGGAAGCCTTGGATCGGTGGCTACGCACCTGGGGTAGTAAATAGGTTAACCTACAGGCGCTTATACTAATGGAAGATCTCGATACTCAGCTTGCTCACCTGAGGGAAAAGGTAGATCGGGTGGAGGAGAAGGTGCGGGGGATTCAGCGGGTAAGCCAGGAGATGGTAGGAAACTACAGGCTCAAGCTTACTATGGAGCTTGTTTTTGACCTCTTGGCTGAGTTCTATGGTTGTGAAAAGGGGATTCTTCTCTGGCGCAGAGGGGCTAACTTTGTGCCGGCGGGAGGGTTGGGGGTTGATGAAGGGGAGTGGAGTAAATACCGGGTAGCGGCCAAGGGGGTTACTTCCTACTTAAAGGATAAGAGAAAGCCACTCCCCCTTTCTTGCTTTCCCCCAACTTCTTTTCCCTTCCTGGATGAGGGTCTGAACTTCCTTCTTCCCCTGCAGGGGAGGAGAGGGCTTAACGGGGTGCTCCTCCTTGGCTTGAAGGATGGGGCGATCTCCGAATCGACCGAGGAGAGGATCTTGCAGGTCTTAGCTAATTTTCTTGTTCTTTCCCTTCAGAAGGAGAAGCTCTACCTCAAGGCGACCAACCTCTCTAAGAGGTTCAAGGCACAACTGGAACTTGCTACCCGGGAGTTTAGGTCATTAAACAAGGAACTGAAGAAAAAGATCTACAACCTCCACAACCTATTCCAGGTGAGCACAAATGTCTATGCAATATTTGACATAGACCACCTCTTCAATTCGCTGCTCCTCACTATATTAGGCCAGTTAGGAGCAAAGAGTGCCACCATATTCCTCGCCGCCGGTGATGGAGAGGGCAAGTTTGTTCCTAAGTTTTGCAAAGGGATTAGGGAAGAGGAGACGTCCGGTCTGGTTTTGCAAAGGAAGACGGCATTCTGCCGTTTTATTGCCCACAAGGGGATGCCTATATTGATCTCCCAGCTCGATGAGTCGCTCTTTAAGGAGGAGTTTACCGACCTAAAGAAGATTGGACTTGAGCTCTTTTCCCCTCTTTTGGTCTCTGGAGAGCTAATGGGCGTTTTAGCTTTGGGGGGGAGGGTGAATGGAGAGCCATATCAACCGGAGGATTTGGAGATGTTGGCTATCCTTACCAATATGGCTGGGGTGGCCATTGGGAATGTGAAGGAGTATAAGAAGGTGGAGAAACTCTCCTACACCGATGGGATGACCGATCTACACAATTACAGGTATTTCTCCAACCGTTTGGAGGAGGAGATAATCAGGGCAAAGAGGTATGATCGGTCGCTCTCCTTGATAATTTTGGATGTTGATTACTTCAAAAACTACAACGATTGTTTGGGACATCAACAGGGCGACTTAGCTTTGCGGGAACTCTCCAAGATATTGAAGAAGTCGGTGCGTAAGATCGATGTAGTCTCCAGGTATGGGGGAGAGGAGTTCTGTGTGATAATGCCAGAGGTGAAGAGCACCGGCTGTAAGAAGTTTATGGAGAGGTTGCGGAGGAAGGTTGAGGACTACCATTTCCAAGGGGAAGAAGTGCAGCCGCAAGGGAAGATTACCATAAGTTTGGGAGGAGCAACCTTCCCTCAGGATGCGGCCAATATGGATGAACTCATCTATAAGGCCGACTTTTCCCTTTATGAGGCCAAAAGGAGGGGACGCAATCGCTCGATTTACTATGGGGAGCTGCAACCCCAGCGAGAGGTTGCCCCGGCTCTCTCTGGAGGATAGGATGGAAGGGACTATTAGTTCCCAGAGCAAGGGGTTGCTTGAGTTAAGCCGTGAGCTAAAGAGGAAGGTCTTTGACCTGAACAGTATATATGACCTCTCCAGCCAATTGCGGAGGGAGGAGGATACGGAAAGACTGGTGAACATCTTTCTCTTAAGCCTGATGGGCAAGTTAGGCTGTGTCTCTGCCTCCCTTCTCTTGCCGGATAAATTAGGTGTTCTCCGGGTTAAGTATAGCAAGGGGGTGGATAGGGAGAGGGCGAGCCAGGTGAGGATAGAATATAGTTCCCCCCTCTGGGAGGAGTTAGAGAAGGAGGGTTGGCTTTTCGTGGAATCGGCCTCGGGTAGGGTGAAGAAGGATGTTCAGGAGATAGTTAAGGGCACTGGGGCCAGATTCCTCTTCTTTATCCCTTTCCGTGAGGGGCAGAGGGCTTGTTTGACCTTAGGGGAAAAGGTGGCACATAGTGGATTTCGGGAGGAAGACCTCCAGATAGCCTCCATCCTCTCCTTTCAGATGGCAGCGGCCTTGGAGAGTCTGCTTCTCTTTGGGGAACTAAAGGAGATGTATACCAGCGCAGTAATGGCCCTGATCGCTGCAGTAGAGGCCAGAGATCCGTACAGCAAGGGACATGCGGAGCGCACAAGCCGTTGGGCGATGAAGATAGGCAGGGAGTTTGGGCTTCGAGGGGAGGAGTTGGAGAGGTTCGGTTTCAATGTCCTTCTTCATGACATTGGGAAGATTGGATTAAAAGAGAATATAATCTGGAATCGCCCAGGCAACCCCCTTACCCCTCTCCAATGGGAGGAGGTGAGATTGCACCCTCAGGTGGGGGCTAAGATCCTCCGGGAGGCCAAGTTCCTCGATGAGGCAGTGGAGCTTGCCCTCCACCATCATGAGAGGTGGGATGGAAAGGGCTATCCAGATGGGCTTAAGGGGGTGGAGATCCCCCTTAAGGTGAGGATTTTGAGCGTGGCCGATTCCTATGATGCGATGATAATAGACCGGCCATACAGAAAGGCCCTCTCCCTGGAGGAAGCGATCCAGGAATTGGAGAAGGGAAGGGGGAGTCAATTTGACCCCCAAGTAGTCAATGTCTTTTTGGAAATTTTGAGAAGGGATCAACTCCCTCAGGTGGTGGCGGACCTCACTGAACCAGATCTGCAAGTTAGAAAAACAAACTTAGGGGGTGGAGGTGGGAGACTTACCTTGTTTCGGGAAGATGGCCACCAATGAGCCAATTGGAGGATAAATTGTGGGAGGAATAATGAAGCCGATCAATGGAAGGTATGAAAAAGTAAAGAAATTAGGGAAAGGAGGTATGGGGGAGGTTTGGTTGGTCCGGGATAGGGAGGAGGGGGGTAAGGAAGTAGCGCTTAAATTTATCGCCACCCAGGTGGTGGGGGGCAAGGATGGTGAATGTTTTAAGCATGAATTTGAGCTTCTCAGCAAACTGCGCCACCCTAACCTGGTTGATGTTTACGATTTCGGTCGCTCCCCAGAGGGTTGTTTCTTTACCATGGAGTATATCCCCGGAGAGGATCTGTTTGCCTATGCCCAGAAGAATCCGGGGACCAAATTCACGGAAGCGGTGGTTGGGGTGCTGCGGGCTTTGGAGTACATCCACTCCCGGGGGCTGATCCATTACGATGTCAAACCGGAGAATATTAGGGTGGGGAGGGTGGTGAAGCTAATGGATCTGGGTTTAGCCGGAGAGGGAGGGATGGAACTTGCCGGAAGGGTGAAGGGGACCTTAGCCTATATCGCCCCCGAAATAGTCAAAGGGACAGAGGTAGACAAACGAGCTGACCTCTACTCTTTGGGGGTTACCCTCTGGTACATCCTCAGTGGAGAGCTCCCTTATGAGGGGAAGACCCCCTTGGAGGTGGCGAAAAACCAGCTGGAGACACAAATCCTCTCGGTCTCTGCCGACTTCCCCCAGCCCTGGAGGGATATCCTTCCCCGGCTTCTCTCCCCCGAGCCATACCAGAGATACGCCAGCGCCAATGAGGTGATCAGGGCCATCAACAAGCTCACCAGCCAGAAGTTCCCTACCGAGACCAAAGAGACCAAAGCAAGTTATGTTTTAAGCGGAAAATTTGTGGGCCGAGAACAAGAGCTCAGGCGGCTTACCCAAATCATGGAGAAGAGGTTCTCCGGGGATGGAGATGGGGAGCCAGTTCTGGTCCTCCTCAAGGGGGAGAGAGGAGTAGGGAAGAAGAGGTTGCTCAAGGAGTTGAAGTACAGGGCGCAGTTGGAAGGGTTCGGTTTCTACTCAGGCCGGTGCTATGAGAAGGGGGGGGACCCTTATGCACCTTGGGTGGATATCCTCCGTAGGGTGGTAGGAACCGTGGAGAAGGATGATCCCCTGTTGAGGAGGTACTCGGCCGAGCTGGTAAAGCTCATCCCCTCCCTGATTGAGTCAGAGCCTTCCCCGGAGTTAGACCCAGACCAGGAGAAGTTGCGGTTGCATGATGCCGTCACCTCCTTCCTCAGCCAGGTATCCGCCTCCCAACCCATTCTCCTGGGGCTCATCGACCTCCAGTGGGCGGATGAAGTGAGCCTTGAGCTCCTCTCTTACCTTATCCGGAACAGCAGGGGAGAGAAGCTATTGGTCTGTGCTGCTCTCCAGGAGGGGGAAACCCCTCCCCTCTCCCTCAAGGGGATAGAGGATGAGGGTCATTGTGAGGTCATTCCCTTGGAGAGATTGAGGAAGCCAGAGGTGAGGGAATTAATCGGCTCCATGCTTGGGGTTGAACAACCTCCCGCGGAGATCGAGGAGAAAGTGATCGAACGGGCGGGGGGGAATCCCCTTCTCATCGAGGAGACGATGAAGTCTTTGAGCGAGGAGGGAATCATCTACCGCCAAGAGGGAAATTGGAAGTGCGACCCTGATCGGTTGGCCGCATTTGAAATAGCCAGTTCGGTAAGTGGAGCAGTGGAGCAGAGGTTGCAGAGGCTTTCCTCCGAAGAGCTGAAGGTCTTGCGAGCACTCGCGGTGGTCAACCACCCGGTCGGGCTTGGGCTTCTCCCAGAGGTGATTGGTTTAACTCCGGAAGAGGTGCACACCGCGGTGACCAATTTGGAGGCCAAGAGGTTGGTTAAGAGGAGTTGGCAGTCCGGGGCAACCGTAGGGGAGATCTCCCACCAGACCACCTCTAACTTAGTCTATACCCGTATCCCCCTGAAGGAGAGGAGACTGCTTCATCAGAAAGTGGGGTTGGCATTGGAGAAGGGAGAGGTGGGGGTAGAGGAACTGGCCCACCACTTTCAAAGGGGTTTGGGTGGGGCAAAAGCAGCCACCTACTGCTGGAAGGCGGGGTTAAGGGCGAAGAAGCTTTACAGCAATCAACCTGCCATCTCCTATTTCCAGTGGGCCTTACAGAATTTAGGGAAGGGAAAGGAGAAGCTGAAGGGAAGGATTTTGGGGGAATTAGGGGAGGTTCTCAGCCACACCGGGGAACTGGAGAAGGCGATTGCGCGGTATGAAGAGGCATTGAGGGACTATAGCTGGGCACTGAACAGGTCAGAGAAGGTAAAGATCTACTCCCGGCTCTCCCGGGCCTGGGAGAGCAGATCGGAATACGAAAGGGCCCTTCAGGTATTGAAGGAGGGGATGGAGAAGTTAGGAGGGGGGGCTAAAGGGAGGCTTCCGGCAGAGCTCTTGGCCGATATGGCTATGGTGGAGTTGAGGAAGGGTGATTTTGACTCCTGCCTGAGGCTTGCCCAGGAGGGGCTGAAGGTCCTCGGCTCCCGGAAGACCTGCCGGGTGGGTGGACTTCTCTATAATGTGTTAGGAAATGCCTACTTCTATCGGGGAGAGCCAAAGAAGGCGGAGAAGTTTTACCTGAAGAGCTTAGGGATAAGGGAAAAGCTGGGGAATCAGAGAGCGATCTCCTCATCGTTGAACAACCTGGGAAATATCTACTTCGTCCAGGGAGAACATAGCAAGGCAGTGGATTACCATACCAGGAGCTTGGAGATCTCCGAGCGCATTGGCAACATTATGGGCGTCTCCGGCTCCTACATCAACTTGGGCAATATCTATCAAGTAGGGGGGCAGCCTTCTAAGGCGTTGGGCTATTTTCAGAGGTCATTGGAGATAAACCGAAAGGTAGGGGACAAGAATGGCCAGGCCTCCTGTATGAACAACATAGCCGGTATCCACATAGATAAGGGTGACTATCAGGAGGCGGCCCAGCTCTTCCGAGAAAGCCAGGAGATCTTTCGCCAGATAGGCAATAGGTTTGGGGAGGCGATGTCCTATACCAACTTGGGGATAACCTATTTTGCCCGGGGGAGATACTCCCAGGCCCTGAGCCTCTACCGCAAGGGTCTGCAGATGAGCAGATTGGCGGGAAACTCTCAGTTGGAGGCGGTGACCCTGACCAACTTTGCTGAAGCTTACCTCACCTTGGGAAGGGTGGAGAAGGCGAGGAGGGAGATAGAGAGGATTATCTCCCTGGTGGAGAGGACTGGGGAGAAACTGCTTTTGGCAGAGGCATATAGCCTGTTAGGAAAGGTGGGCTTGGCCGATGGGAAGTTTGAGGAGGCAGAGAGAAACCTGAGAAAAGCCTTGGAGTTCTCCACTATCTTGGGGGATGAGAGGATAAGGGGGGAGACCTTCGTCGAGCTTGGTTACCTCTCCCTGCAACAGGGTAGGTATGAGGAGGCTTTAGGTTATTGCGAGGAGGCGCTTTCCACAGCCCAGAGGCACGGGAAGAAGGAGTTGCTCTCTAAGGCCTACCTTCTCCGCGGGGAGGTGGAGGGAGTGCGCACTTGGGGGAATAGGTCAAGGGCCCTCAAGTTCTTGGAGAAGGGCGTCAACCTCGCTCAGGGGATGGAGATCCCAGAGCTGCAGTGGAGGGGTAGCTATCAGATGGGCAAGCTCTACCAACAGGGCCAGTTCCTCCAGCGGGCCCTGCAGCACTACGCGGAGTGCGTGTACATCTTCAAATCCTCCTGCTCCCAGATTAAAGGGGAGGGGCTAAAATGGAGCTATCTAAGGGATAAGGGGAGAAATCAGGTCTTCCAGGCAATAAAAGAGCTAAAGAAATTCGTCCAATAGCCGAATATTATTACAGGGAGTCCGATTATGGGAGAGAGAAGGAGCATAGAAGAGTTTTTCGAGGAGGTGGAGGGGGAGATCAGGGAGTTGGAGACCAAGTTGGGGCCACTGCAGGGGGAGCCACTGGGGGAGGGGGCGGTGAACTTGAAGAAGATGCTGGACATCTCCCGGGCAATGAACTCGACTTTAGAGCTCGATCAGTTACTGAACTATGTGATGGACAAGGTGATCGAGATCACCAGGGCGGAGAGGGGATTTCTCATCCTAATGGGGAAGGAGGGGGAACTGGACTTCAAGGTAGCTCGTAACCTCAGTCGGGAGCAGATAGAGAGCGCGGAGTTTGAGATCAGTCACTCGATAATTGGGGAGGTGGTGAAGGCCAACCAGCCGATACTCATCGAAAATGCCTTCGAGGATGGCCGATTTGCCCAGCAGGTGAGCGTAAGGGACCTGGAGCTGCGCTCCATTATGTGTGTTCCCCTCCAGGCCAAGGGGAAGCTCACCGGGGTGGTCTACGTGGACAACCGTTCGGTGGTTGGCCAGTTCGACCAGGATGACCTCGACCTGCTCATCCTCTTTGCCAGCCAAGCGGCAATTGCCATAGAGAATGCCCGCCTCTATGAGGACCTCCATCGCTCTCAGGAGGAGATACAAAGGTGGAACAGGGAGCTGGAGAGGAAGGTTGAGGAGAAGACCAGGGAGATCAGGGCCTCCGAGGAGAAATACAGGACCTTGGTGGAGAGGGCCCTGGCGGGCATCTATATCTTCCAGGATAGTAAATTTAAGTTTGTCAATCCAGAGGTGGAGAAGATCACCGGATATAGCCGGAGCCAGATTTTGGGGAGGAATTTTTGGGAGGCGATTGCCCCTCAGGATAAAGAGTGGGTGAAACAGAGGGGGTTGAAGAGGGAGAGGGGGGAGGAGGTGGAAGGGCATTACAGCCTGAAATTGCAGAGAAAGGACGGGGAGATAAGGGATGTAGAGATTTTTGCCTCCCGAATAGAGTATGAGGGGAGGCCAGCGGTGCAGGGGTGGGTGAGGGATATAACCGAGGAGAAGAGAGCCGAGGAGCAGGTAAAGAGGGGGTACAAGCAGATCAAGGAATTGACCGATATCGCCGGAAGCATCTTAGGGGAGAAGGAATTAAAGAAGGTATTGGATCAAATTGCTACTGCAGTAAAGAAGTTCGCCGGTTTTCGCCGTGTCTTGATCTCCCTGATGGATGAGCATTTCAATGCCCGTTTGGTCTCCTCTGCTGGTTTGACCAAGAAGGAAATTGCGGAAGTGAGAAGGAGCAGTATGACCCCTGAGGAGAGGAAGATGGTCTTCAGCGACCGTTTTCTCTTGGGCAGCTCCTACTACATCCCTCATGATCGAATGCCCTTCCGGGGAAGGGGAATACCAAGTCGGCCACGCCAAGAGGGTTTCCAGGGTTGGCATCCCAACGATCTTCTCCTCATCCCCTTGCGGGGAACAACGGGGAGGCTTATTGGCTACATCTCAGTCGATGAACCTGATGACGGAAGGATACCCACCGCGGAGTCCCTCATCCCCGTGGAGCTCTTCGCCAAGCTGGCCTCAGTGGCCATAGAGAACGCTAACCTTTTCGACGAACTCCAGCGGCGGCTCCAGGAGCTGAATACCCTCAACCGTATTGGCCAAATCCTCAGCTCCACATTGGTGCTGGAGAAGCTTCTCCCGGAGATCTATAAGCAGGCTGGTAGGGTGATGGACACGACCAACTTCTACATCGCCCTCTACGACGAGAGCTTGGATGAGGTAAACTTCGTCTTCACGGTGGATGAGGGCAAGTTGCTCAAGGAGCCCCCGGTGAAGAGGCGAGGGGGCAAGGGGATGACCGAATACATCATCCATACTAAAGCACCCCTGCTGGTGAAGAGGGACGTTACCGAGAAACAGAGGGAGTTGGGGGTTGAGATGAACGGAAAGCCAGCTAGCTCCTGGCTCGGGGTGCCGATCATCGCTGGGGAGAGGGTGTTAGGGGTTATTGGCGTGCAGAGCTACACTGAGGAGAACGTTTACGATGAGGGCCACCTGGAGCTACTCTCCACCATTGCCTCCCAAGCGGCGGTGGCCATCGAGAATGCCAGGCTCTTCGCCGAATATGGAAGGAAGGTCAACCAGCTCTCCGCCCTTTTGGAGGTGAGCAGGAGCCTATCCTCTACCCTTTCCTTTGATGAGGTTCTCTCCCGCATTGTCACCAACGTGAAGGAACTTCTCGATTGCCACCTCTCCGTCCTCTATGTCTTGGAAGAGGGGGGGGTTTTGACCCCCAAAGCGGTGAAGGGGAAGTATGAGGACCAGATAGCTTCCCATCCCTTGAAATTGGGTGAGGGTTTGGCCGGTTCGGTAGCCCAGAATGGAGAGGCCAAGATGCTGAACGATGTCCACTTAACTTCTACCTCTCGCCTCCCCATTAAGGCCAGGGTTATCCAATCCCTCCTCTCGGTCCCCCTGCGCGCCAAGGGGAAGATGCTCGGGGTCTTCACCTTGGCCAGGTTTGGGGAAAGGAAGAGGTTTGCCCAGGAGGAGTTAGAGCTCTGTGAGATATTTGCCTCCCAGGCCGCCAGCGTCATCGAGGATGCCCAGCTCTTTGACGAGATAAATCAGGCATACGAGGAGCTCAAACTCACCCAAGAGCAGCTTGTGCAGGCAGGGAAGCTTGCTGCAGTGGGCGAGCTGGCCGCCGGGGTGGCCCATGAGCTGAACAACCCCATCGGCGGCATCTTAGGCTATTCCCAGTACGCGCTGGAGAAGCTGAATAAGGGGACTTCTCTAACTGATAAGGAACTGGAGAGTTTCCGAAAATACTTGGACTACATCCAGCAAGGTTCCCAAAGGTGCAAAGGAATCGTGGAGAATCTCCTTCGCTTCTCCCGGTCCAGTTCCACTGATTTCGAAAGGTTGGACATCAACAAGGTATTGGAGAGCTCCTTTACCTTTACCGAACACCAGCTTAAACTAAGCAGGGTGGAGGTGGTCAAGGATCTCGCCCCGCAACTTCCCCACCTGGTGGGCAACGCCAATCAGTTGGAACAGGTCTTTACCAATCTAATTATCAATGCCGGAAAGGCCATGCCCCATGGGGGAAAGTTAGAGGTAAAGTCTGTTTATGATGCGAAGAGTTCTACGGTGAAGGTTGAGATTAGCGATACCGGATGTGGTATCCCTCCCGAGAATTTGGATAAGATATTTGATCCCTTTTTCACTACCCGAAAACCTGGAGAGGGGACAGGACTTGGCCTATCGGTGAGCTATGGTATAGTGAAGAGCCACAAGGGCAAGATAGATGTGGAAAGCGAGTTGGGGAGGGGGACGAAATTTGTCATTACCCTACCCATAGCAGGTTCTCTTCCCAGGGGATGTGGGGCAAGGGCCAATAGGCGAAACAGGGATGTAAAATAAAAGATTGATGGTTGGGGGGATTTAACCCAACTTTCGCTCTTTGAAAAAATTTTCCTTGTTTTTCAATGAGTTAT
>JAOZPP010000014.1:41469-50982 GCA_029932675.1 bacterium | reverse complement strand
CTTGATCTTCTCTTTTTTGGAAAACACTACCCATCGCTCTCCCAGTTTAGCGATGTTCAGTGTGTTCTTGCACACTAAATATCTTCTTGCTTTTCTCCGCCCTGGGCCTCTGCGGAAAGAGCTATACTGCTCACTTCCCCTGTCCAAGGTTATCTCTTGAAGATCTCCAGACAGAAGCGACTCTAACAAAGCAACAATATGCTGACCATTGCTGGTGCCCTTCTCATCAGCTAAACAGCGGTGGCTATCCACTGCAGTTACATAAGTGAAATGACGCTTGCTACAGAGTTGATCACTTTGGAGGCAACTCTTCTTTTCAAAGAATTGTCCTTCAGGTTGCTTGATAAGCCTTTGTATTTCTTTTCTCGTCATGTTTTGCTCTTTGTGAAATTATGGGTGGCGTATCAAAAATTGTTGCTAATAGGACTTCTGACTGAATCTGATCCAGTTGATATTTTGGGTATCCACCTTGGCTAATTGGAGTGGGCTTTTGCCGTTCTTGTGCTTGTTCCTCCGGCGACAGTCTGTGAATCCCTTGAATCGATACCAGAGGATTAACATCTTCAAGGTTGCCCAACAGGTAGCATGGCACTTGTAGCCATCTGCCTGATTGATCTTGGCATCCAGGCGACTGATCACCCCTTCGGCGATGCTGCTGGTGCGAGGCATACCTGGATGCGAGTAATGAGTGACAAGATGGGGGAACTTCTTCTCCATCCCCTCTATTACCTCTGATAAGCCTGCTTGCTTGAATCCAGGGTCAATAGAGATAGCCAATAGGTATTTCTGGGCTTCCTCCAAGCTCTTGGCATAGAGCATATTATGGACTGCCTTCCGGAATCCATCGATCTGGCGCCGGTATTCCCTTTTCTGAGTGAACTCGTAGCGGAGAAAGCGATCTATGTTTTGCTCAAAGTGCCTAATACAGAGTTGCCAAGCCACATGGGGGAAGATATCTTCTTTTGCTCTCCCGATAGCTGGATCTCCATCGGAGATTATACCCTGGAGGGGGTATGCGAGAGGGTCTTTCAGCAGCAAGAGGAAGCGCCTCCAGTTTTGGCTATCTTCGGTTTGCCCCAACAGAGCAAGGGGGATATCCTGAGTGTAGGCATCAACCCCCAACAGGAGAGATTCCCTATGGTTGTCTACAACAATGGAGTCTCCATCGACAATCAGATAGCCAGACCACTGAGGTTTGAGTTCCAGGCTTACCTCCAAAGGAGACTTGCAATTAAAACACATATGGATGATTCTCCTGTAGGCTGTTATTGGCTGCACCTGGAGAATGCGGCCCACGGCTCGATAGCTATCTCCTAGGTCAAAATAGAGTTGCACTGCCTGCTCTGCTAATAGATGGCTCCGAAGGGTAAAAGTCCGCTGACAATTGGAGCAATAATAACGCCTGCGGCTTTTAGCTCCTTGGTTTACAGAGAAAAGAACCACATCGTTTGGTATGGAGACCGTGACAATAGGGACACCGCACTCGTCTCCTGGATCTGTTCATTCTGGCCTCCTGTGGTAAGTGATAAGGGCTTATTTAGGCCACTATACCACAGAAGGCATTGATTTACTTAAAGATTCTGGCTTTCAAAGATCTGATTAGCAACAATTTTTGATGCGCCACCAAAAAATCTCATGGCATTGCCCCAAGAAAAGAGATAAAAACCTCTCCCCGGTTTAGCGGGGAGAGGTCAAGGTTGTGCCAGAATCTCCCTCTGGTCCTCACCACTTCGAAACAAACATCGAACGATGGAAAAGGAGGCTTTTTAAAAAGCTCCTCAAGTATTTACTCTTTTTGTTATCTCCGAAATTAGATCATCTATCTTCACCCTTACCTGTTCCATACTATCCCTCTCCCGCAGGGTTACCGTATCATCCTCGGCGGTTTGGGAGTCAACGGTAATCCCGAAGGGGGTACCCGCTTCATCTTGGCGGCGGTATCTCCTCCCTATGGCCCCGGATTCATCGTAGAAGATGTTGAAATGGGGACGAAGCAACTCCTCTATCTTCCTCGCCCTTTCTGGCATTCCATCCCTCTTCACTAAAGGGAAGATGGCCGCTTTCAGGGGAGCAACTCGGGGATGGAGCCTTAGAACTACCCTTTCTGGCTCCTCATCGTATGCGTCAACGAGGAGAGTCA
Organism: bacterium; assembly: GCA_029932675.1. Taxonomy (GTDB): domain Bacteria; phylum SM23-81; class DAOVCL01; order DAOVCL01; family DAOVCL01; genus DAOVCL01. Next base: position 48,842 of record JAOZPP010000014.1, on the reverse strand, counting down.
GTAGGGTCCTGTCCACCCCAGCGGAGGTCTCTATGATGTAGGGAATATAATGGCCCTTCGTTTCCTCATCATAGTAACTCAGCCTCTTCCCCGAATATTTGCTGTGTCTGGAGAGGTCATAATCTGTGCGATCGTGAATCCCCTCCAACTCTTTCCAGCCAAACGGGAAATGGTACTGAATGTCATAAGCCTTCTTGGCATAGTGGGGAAGCTCCTCAGGAGTATGCTGATGGAATCTGAGGTTCTCCTTTTTTATCCCCAGACCCACATACCAGTTCATCCTTATCTCCTTCCAATACTCCAACCATTTTTCACCCTCTTCCGGCTTGACGAAATACTGCATCTCCATCTGTTCAAACTCTCGGGTGCGGAAGGTAAAATTGCCTGGAGTGATCTCGTTCCTGAACGCCTTACCTATCTGGGCAATGCCAAAGGGGATTTTCTGTCGGGAAGGGTTGAGAACATTTAAGAAATTCACATAAATCCCCTGCGCGGTCTCCGGCCTCAGGTAGACAATTGAGGCCTCCTCCTCCACTGGTCCCATAAAGGTCTTAAACATCAGATTGAACTGGCGAACTGGGGTTAGCTCCCCGCCACAGGCTGGGCATCTATCCCCCTCTATTTCGTCTGCCTTAAACCTCTGTTTGCAATTCTTACAATCCACCAGGGGATCGGTAAAGCTCTCCACATGACCTGATGCTCTCCAGACATCTGGATGCATAAGTATGCTGGCATCAATACCCTCGATATCTGACCTTAACTGAACCATCCTCCGCCACCAATCCAACTTTATGTTCCGCTTCAGCTCCACTCCCAGAGGGCCATAGTCCCAACAGCTATTTATCCCTCCATATATCTCGCTGGACTGAAAGATAAAACCCCTCCTTTTGCAGAGAGAGACAAGTTTATCCATCAGGTTTTCTATAGGCATCTGTTCTTCTCCTTTATTGAAGTTACACTAATCGTCCCCCAACCTACAATTGGCAGAATTAACGATTACCATATAAAAACTAAAACATCGCCATTTTCTGTTCACTCTACGCCCTACCCCCCTACCTCTTGCCAAACTTCTAAGGACTTGAGGTTTCGATACCCCGGCGCATAATATTCCCAAAAGGGATTGAGAAGCCTATAAGCAGAGCCAAAATCGAAGTCGTTGATCCCCACTTCCTCCACCCTCTCCAGGCCGGAAGAAAGGAGTTTTAATGCTCTGATCAGGTCTGCCGAGGGTTTAAGATAATAACCATTCCTCTTTACACATTCATTACAGATGACCCCACCACCCTCAGGGCTAAAGAGCAGATCTCCTTCCCCTTGGCTGAGAATATCCCTTTCGCAGTGGATACAGCGGGAGAAGGAGGGACCATAGCCTAAAAGCTGTGAGGCTTGGAGAAGAAAGGAGACGAGCAAAGGCTTAAGGTATTGAGGGGCGATATTCCCCCCCCTGTCCAGAAAATTTATCAAAAGCAGAAAGAGATCAGGATGGCTTTGTTGGCCGATCTGCAGTCGAGAGATAAACTCCGTTCCGGCACTGGCAATCAAAAACCGCTCCAAGTTGCCCTTTATCTCCCAAAAGGGGTTGATGAGATGGGCTTGGGAAAGGAACTGCAGCCCTCTCCCCTCCTTGAAGTAGTAAACAACTCCGATATGGGATAGAAATTGTAAGGTTGAAGCCAATCCGCGGCGAGGGCTCCTCGCGCCCTTGACCATAAGGTTGATTTTGCCCAACTCTTTGGTATAGAGGGCCACGATCTTACTCGTCTCTCCGAACTTAATCCCTCTGAGGACCACTCCTTCAGCTTTCGAAAGGGGCATAGGAAAGTTTAAAGGTGATAGAAAGGGTTCTCGTCTTCCCCCCTGAGCGGTGAGAGCGTTCGGGGCTTCCAATCCGAAATTGGCTTGCAAAGGTCTCCATATAGGGACTTTTCTGGCCTCACCCCTAACAGGGGCATACCGCGCTAAACATTCCCCTGCCTTTCAGAACTTTTGAATATTCCCGAATAACCTAAGTCAACCATCTGAGCATAAGGGTAGCCAAGAGGAAATATATGCCTAAGCCCACTATGTCGTTTACAGTAGTGATAAAAGGACCAGCGGACACTGCCGGATCAATCCTCAGGTATTTAAAGGCCAGGGGGATAAATACCCCAAAGGTGGCTGATACTGTTATAGCGGAGAACATTGCTGTGCCCACAATCAGAGCTAAGGTAAATTCAGCATACCTCAGCACGGCTAAGAACCCCACTAAGAGTCCACAAGCTGTCCCCATCAGAGCCCCAATCCCAATCTCCCGGAGTAAAAGCTTCCCTCTCTGGGAAAGATCTATACGCCCGGTGGCTATTCCCCTCACCGTTATCGTTATTGATTGGATACCAATATTTCCCCCCATGGCCATTATTACCGGAATAAAGGCGGCAAGAGCGATGACCTGTCTTAGGGTGCCAGAAAAGTAGCCTATCACCCCAGCAGAAATCATCTCTCCAAAGAGACAGATAAACAACCAGGGGAGCCTTATCCTGGCTACCTTAAATGGCGAGCTGGTCAAGAGTTCCTCCCCATCAGAACCGGCCATCTTATACATATCCTCAGTGAACTCCTCCTCCATCACATCGAGCACATCGTCAACCGTGATCCTTCCCACAAGCTTCCCCCTTTTATCCACCACGGGCACAGCCACCAAATCATACTTAGAGAAGATGTTGGCCACCTCCTCTTGATCCATATCGGTGGTTATCTTGACCACTTCGGGATCCATAATCTTAGAGACCTTGGTCTTCCCACTACTGAGAAAGAGTTTTTTCAGGGGAAGGTGCCCTACCAGCTTGCCGTTTTTATCCAATACATAGACGTTATAGATATCCTCAACTTCATCAGCCTGTGCCCTAATCTGCTCGATGGCTTCGTCTGCTGTAACCTGGTCATTAACGGCCACATATTCTGTGGCCATTATTCCTCCGGCGGTTTCCTCCCCATATTTTAGAAGCTGCCTGAGCTCCGCCCTCTGTTCAGGCTTTATCCTCCGCAGGACCCTCTCCCTTTTCGCGGGGGAAAGTTCCCCCACGATGTCCGTTGCCTCATCTGATTCCAACTCAGTAACAATTCCAGAGAGTCTCTTCGCGTCCAGCTCTTTCAGGATCCTGCGAGCGGTCTCCTCCTGGACCTCAGCTAAGACATCGGCAGCTCGTTCACTGCTCAATAGGGAAAAAAGCCAGGCCTTATCGTCATCATCCGCCCTATCAAGGAGAGTGGCTATATCTGCCGGATGACTATGGGAGAAGAACTTATTCAGCCATTTTTTATCTCTTTGAGCAATTCTTTTCTCTATCTCCTCACGCTTCACCTTCTCTCCCTGGTTTCCCTTTTAGATCCCACAGCTTTCCTTGGGGAGCAACAGCCCCACCGGATATTACCAGCTTAAGGGCATCCTCGACCTTCATCTGTAATGGTACTGCCTCCTCCTTTGGAAGGAAGAGGAGAAAACCCGAAGTAGGGTTGGGAGTAGTAGGAAGGAAGATCCCTAACATCTTGCCATCTTCCATCTGGGATGTAACGAAGCCAATGGCATAGAGTCCCTTCCGGGGGTATTCTATCAAGACCGCCTCCTTAAAGATGGCTCTCTTCTGGGCGAGAAAGGTTTGACTGATCTGTTGCAGGGCTATGTAGATGCGGCTGATGAGGGGGATTTTGGTTAATATCTTCTCCCCAAAACCAATGAACTTACGTCCCAAGTAGTTTCTGGCAATTAAACCAGTGAAGAAGATCAATAGCAGAATGGCTAAGAAGCCCATCCCGGGGATCTCCCATCCCACAAATCTATAGATAAGAGGGCCGAGGAGGCTGTCCACCTTAAGAAAGAGGAGAATAAAGACATAGGCGGTAATCACAACTGGAGTAAGAATGACCAGCCCAGCTATAAAGCGATTTCTCAGTCTCTTCCAGAATTTGTGCTCTTTGAAACTCACTTTTCCTCCTTAAACCAGTAGAGCTTCTCCCCCTTTTTGGTCATCCCCATCTCCTGGCGGATGTATCTCTTCATAAATGTGCTGTCTTGGCTTATAAGTTCGATCTTCCTGGCCAGATCTGCCTTCCTCACCATCTCCCTCTTTATCTCCCTCTGTAGGGTTTGCACCTGAGATCGGAGGGAGGACATCTGTAAGAACCCATAGTCCCCCCCGATGTAGATATAGGATAGGAGGGAAATCCCCAGGAGGAGTAGGAAGAACCTAAACCTCCTGGGAAGGAATAGGGGAGGCCTCTTACCCCTGAGATAACTATCCTTTACCTTAGAGCCCATAAAAGGCCCTCTCCTCCTTTGTTGAACTTAACGCTCTCTGGACGACTCTATGGGACACAGATTAACGCAGATCACTAAGGACTTATAAAAATTATCCTGCCCAATCTGCGTCCAGAAAGAGATATTATATTTCCAGGTTGTAGAAGACATTCATCCCCAAGTATCTCCCCCTCTCAGCCATCTCTTCCTCAATCCGCAGAAGCTGATTGTATTTGGCCACCCTCTCCGTGCGGGAGACAGAGCCGCTCTTCAGTTGTCCGGAATTTGTCGCCACCACCACATCGGCAATTGTGGTATCCTCTGTTTCACCAGAGCGATGGGAGATCACCGTGGTGAAACCAGCCCTTTTAGCCAAATCAATGGCGTCTAAGGTTTCGGTGAGGGTCCCTATCTGATTGAGCTTGATGAGCACTGAGTTGATGGCCTTCTCCTCAATGGCCTTTCTTATCCGCTTGGTGTTAGTAACCGTGAGGTCATCACCCACTATTTGAATTCTCTTCCCTAATCTCTGGGTGAGGACTTTCCATCCATCCCAGTCGTCCTCGGCCAGTCCGTCCTCGATGGAGATGATTGGGTACTTCTCCACTAAACTCTCATAGTAGTCCACCATCTCCTCTGAGGAGAGCTCCTTCCCCTCAGCGGCCAAACTATATACTTTCCTTTGCTTGTCATAAAACTGGCTGGCTGCTGGATCAAGGGCAATGTAGATCTCCTTGCCTGGGGTATATCCAGCCTTCTCTATCCCCTCAAGGATGACCTTTATGGCTTCCTCATTCGACCTCAAGTCGGGGGCAAAACCGCCTTCGTCGCCTACTGAGGTGGCGAGTCCTCTCGCTTTAAGGACAGACTTCAGGCTGTGAAAGGTTTCCGAAGCCATCCTCAGGGCTTCTCCAAATGACTCCGCCCCCAAGGGCATAATCATAAACTCCTGAAGGTCAACATTATTGTCCGCATGGGTGCCACCATTTATTATGTTAAGCTGGGGAACGGGCAGAACTTTGGCATTCACCCCTCCAATATGTTGATAGAGGGGTAGCTCTAAGGCCTCGGCTGCAGCCTGGGCTACAGCAAGGGAGACGCCCAAGGTGGCGTTGGCCCCTAACTTCGATTTGTTCTCGGTTCCATCGAGCTCTATTATCTTCAGGTCAACGGAGACCTGATCAACAGAGTCGTAGCCTAAAAGCTCCGGCCCTATCACTTCAATCACATTCTTCACCGCCTGGGTTACCCCCTTGCCCATAAATCTCTCTTGGTCTCCATCCCGCAACTCCACAGCCTCATGTTCCCCAGTGGAGGCACCGGAGGGGACGGCAGCCCGACCTATAACTCCACATTCCAGTTCCACCTCCACTTCCACTGTGGGGTTGCCCCGGGAATCCAAGATCTGACGGGCATAGACATCGGTAATTGTAGTCATTCTCCCCCCTTTATTTAAGGTTGATGTCTTTAAATCTCTCTCCCAACAGTCACGATTGATCTTGAAACACTTAAACTCCAACTTCCTAAACTTCTCTTTAAAAAGGGAGTTGCCTCGTCATCCCCTTTTTATGCCGGGTTCTTTAACTTCTTTGGAACCCTTCGCCCAGTACTTTCTCATAGAATCTCCTGGGAGTCAAAATACCCCCTCCTTGATAAGAGGCCAAATTTAGAAGATGCTTATCCCCAGAAATGATGTAGTTTGCACCCGTAGAGACGGCACAGGCCAAGAACTTATTGTCCTCTGGGTCCTCTTTGATGACATCGGATTCGTCTCTAATTTAGTAAATTTCCGTTATCGCTTCTACCCCATTTACAGTAGTTTGCAACCTTTGGATTCTTTCTCTGAATTTCTTCCTGTTAAGCACTTCCTCTAATTCAACCAATATCTTGAAAGAGGTATATAGCCGAATTTTCCCAAGTTTTACCAATCCCAATAACTCGTTGGGCAAACCTTCCTATAATAAAGCAGAAATCATAACGCTGGTATCAAATACCACCCTTATCATTCCCCCCTTTTGTCCCTTCGATAACGATGCACCTCCTCAGAGATCTCCTCCAGAGACATAGGTTCTGTATCCTTCACCCTTTTGGCAACTTCGCTGACATCGGGTATCCTGATGGGATTGAGTATCACCATCCCACCTTCTTCTATGACCACAAATTTATCTGCCTCTGTAAATTTCTTGGCTATCTCCTCCGGCAGAACGAGCTTGCCATCTTTAGATAATGTAGCGATCTTCATCTGAACCTCCTTCCAATAAAAACCAGCCGTTCAGGTAGCAGTTCACGGGGATCAGGGAACAAGGATCAGGGAAAATTCGTGATACCTAATAACCGACAACTGACTGCTGCCAACTGTTACTATTTCTCCAACCCCAGCTCTTTAAAAAGCCTCTGGCTCTCTTGAAGGTGCTTTTTCGCTTCCTCTTTCTGGCCCATTCTTTGGAAAAGAAGGCCGATGTTTTTAAGAACTATCGCCAGATGATGCTTATTTCCTATCCGCTCAAGGATATTTTTGCTCTTCTGATACCACCCGAGCGCCTCTTGGTAGTTGCCTTGGGCATGGTAAATCCCACCGATGTTGTTGTAAGTGGTGGCCAGGCCCGCCCGATCGCCTATCTCTTCCCTGATCTTCAGGCTCTTCTCGTACCACCCGAGCGCCTCCGGGTAGTCGCCCTGGGCATGGTAAATCCCACCGATGTTGTTATAAATGGTGGCCAGGCCCGCCCGATCGCCTATCTCTTCCCGAATCCTCAAGCTCTTCTCATACCACTTGAGTGCCTCCGGGTAGTCGCCCTGGGCATCGTAAATCAGCCCGATGTTGTTGTAAGTGGTGGCCAAACCCGCCCGATCACCTATCTCTTCTCTGATCTTCAGGCTCTTCTGGTACCACTTGAGTGCCTCCGAGTAGTCTCCCTGGGCTTGGTAAATCCCACCGATGTTGTTGTAAGTGATGGCCAGACCCGCCCGATCGCCTATCTCTTCTGTGATCCTCAGATCCTTCATATACCATTTAAGGGCCTCTTGGTAGTTGCCTTGGGCTTTGTAAATCCCACCGATGTTGTTGTAGGTGGTGGCCAGGCCCGCCCGATCACCTATC
>JAOZPP010000014.1:0-41369 GCA_029932675.1 bacterium | reverse complement strand
GTAAATCCCACCGATGTTGTTGTAAGTGGTGGCCAGGCCCGCCCGATCGCCTATCTCTTCCCTGATCTTCAGGCTCTTCTCGTACCACCCGAGCGCCTCCGGGTAGTCGCCCTGGGCATGGTAAATCCCACCGATGTTGTTGTAGGTGGTGGCCAGGCCCGCCCGATCACCTATCTCTTCCCGGATCCTCAAGCTCTTCTGGTACCACTTGAGCGCCTCCGGGTAGTCTCCCTGGGCATCGTAAATCCCACCGATGTTGTTGTAAGTGGTGGCTAATCTCGATTGAGATTTTAATTCCTGATATAGAGGGAGCGCCTTTCTAAACCATTCAAGTGCAAGTGCATAATCGGCAGTTAAATAATGGATTTTAGCAATCTTACCCATAAGGTCCGCTATGTTTTCCTTATTCGGCTCCTCTTCTTTCTGATATTCAACTAATAGGCTTTTGTAGAGGGTAAGCTTCTTTAACAGCTCGTCCTTATTTTCATAATAGATGGGCTCCCCAACAAGCCTTTCCCTCATCTCTCCAATCCGCCCTGACTCCTTAACCCTAAAATCAAAGACCCCGCTCCGCCTCGACCAAAAATCCGGCGCTTTCACAGCGATTTCATTCCTGCCATACTCCGTGACCCAGAAGATGAACCCATAACTATACTTCCAGAAAACCTCTCGCTGATAGTTTATGTATCCCAAAGCATCAGGGAACCCCTGTTCTATGTTATAAAAAGCCACGGCTGCTCTACGGGAGGGCTGGAGGGTTTTGAGCAGATTAACCGGATTTTTCTCGTTGGGGGTAACATAGAGCTCCTCGAAGGGGATTTTAAGCTTCTCCTTGAGCTTCCGCACCAACTCCTGCCTGTTTGCAACGGTGTTATAGAGGGCGAAGACAAGGCAACCATCAGAGGCATTATTTAGGAGGGTCAACATCCGGTTGATCTCCTCCTCAATGTAGAGATCCAGAGGCATCCTTACCTCAAAAGCGGTTTGACGATGGGGTGCACATCCCCCCAGGTCTCATCATTTCGATATTCCAAAAGGCTCAGATTGTGGAGCAACTCTTGAACCACCTCCTCATTTACTATCCTCTTCTCCTTGTCCTTTTGGGTCTGCTGGAGAACCCTGTAATGTTTTGGCTGCAATAGGGCGCGGTAGTCATTGCGGATTTCGTTGGCCATCCGTTCAACGCTCTCCAAATCAATCCTGTCTTTGTCTCCGCTTAAGGCATAATTGGCTGCCCCCTGGATGAGTCGAATCAGATCCAGCATCAGACCCCCACTTGACTCAATCACCTCCTTCAGGGCTTCTGGCTCAATCAACTCCTCTTCCATCCGCCTTGAGCAAACGTCTTTCAGAATCAGATATCCGGCCTCGTCTAAACTTCCCTGTTTATCGAAAATCTTTATATTGGGCAGGACAAAGTGGGTATCGAAAGTGCGAGCAATCTGCTGGAAATCGTTTGAATAACGGAGAGCTATAGGGAAGGTGTAGATAATTCGGCAGTTAATCCCCAAAAGGCTCATCCCATGTTCAAAGAAGAGATGTCTTGCCCTGTCGAGGTCCGTTTTGTCTATATCCTCAATAATGATGAGAAGCTCTTTGCCCATCACCCTTTTTATCTCAGAGGAGGTAAGATTTATCCTTTCAATGAGATCAGCAATTCTTCTCTCTATCCTCTCTCGCATGCTTATGCGAGTAGATGTCTCCGCACCGAATTTCCCCTCTACTTTCAAGGCAAGAAGGTTAATATTCGCTGATATGCTTCCCCCTTTGGGAATCTCTATTACCTTCTCCTTGGTAAGCTCATTGTAAAGCCAGTCATATACATCCTGGAGCAGTTCTTTCTTTATCCCTACCCTCTCCTCGGCGGCCCTCTGAAAAAGCCTCAATGCGGTGGCCAAGATCACATCAACATAGTTGAGATCAAAGAGGTTCAGGCACTCGGTGATGGAGAACTTGACGATAAAGAATTTCTTCTCAAGCAGGGAGGTAAGCTTGCTCAATTGGGTAGTCTTCCCGCTCCCTCGATGGCCGGTGAAGAGTATCTTAACCGGACGCTCAACCCCCTCAAGATAGGTCTTCATCTCATTTAAAGCCCCCCTTGGTCTCTCAACAAAGTAGCTTTCCAGTTCCTCCGGGGTGGAAAGTGGCCTTTTGGGATCGAAGATATTGAGCACCTGAACCAAACTTTCGGCTTTCATCTTGCTCTCCTCTTCTGTAGCTTTTGGATTTGCAGCAACCTAACCCTATTTATTCTAAACTAGCGAAGCTTCATAGGACAACTTCTTAAAACCTGTTCCTAACAGGCCTGCCCCTTGGCTGGCCAGGGGTTCAGGAATTTGTGTCAAGTTTCAGGGGGGAGCCCGGATTGTTCATAAACTGCTAACGAGTTTGTAATTCAGAGGTTTTCTTATCACCTGTAGGGACAGACCTTCAGGTCTGTCCGCCCCTTTCTAAGGCGGAGTCCCTACAGGAAGTAGCCACGGCGTTGAGAATGAATAGCAGTGATTTATGAATAATTCAGGATAAGAGGGGAACTATGAGCTTAGACCCAGGTTCCTTGGCTGCAGGTCTTTTTCATTCTTAATTCTCCATTCGAAGCTTCGCTAGAGTTTGCGTAATTTGCCGGGAGGGAAATATTATGGATAACCGCATAGAAGCAAACCTTTGGGTTCACCGGCATACTCCGTCAGGGCAGAGCCCTGACAGCACATTCAACAATTCAAGGGGATCAGAGTAACTCCCTGACAACTGGCAACCGACAACTGACTGCTGACAACCGATTACTATCCCTTCACCCCCAGCTCTTTAAAAAGCTTCTGGCTCTCTTGAAGACTCCTTTTCGCTTTCTCTTCTTCTGCCGTCAGAATCGGGGTTCTGACGGCTCAGTAAAACTTAATTCTTAATTCTCAATTCTTAATTGCCTTCACGTTTCTACCCAGCTTTAGCTGAGGGTTCCTGGGGCTTAAGCCCTTTTGGACTGCTAGGGAGCTCCTGTTACAGCACTCCATAGTAACCCTGCACTAAAGTGCGGCAGAAACATTCTACCCCTACATCTGCGGCAGGGTGGAGAGGGCCTTTTCGATCTCCTCCTGGGGGTAGGCGAAGTCCTGGAGCCTACCTCCCAAGTAGGCATCATAGGCGGCTAAGTCAAAGTGGCCATGGCCGCTGTAGTTGAAGACTATGACCTCCTCCTTGCACCTGCGGGCCTCATCCACCACGGCCTTGATGGCATGGGCCGTCTCCGGCGCGGGGACGACCCCCTCTGTGCGGGCGAAGAGGAGAGCCGATTCGAAGACAGAATTCTGGGGGTAGGCCCTGGCCTCGATAAGCTTTTGATCGACCAAGAGGCAGAGCAGAGGGGCATCCCCATGGTAGCGCAGCCCTCCAGCATGGATGCCTGGGGGAACGAAGCTATGGCCCAAGGTGAACATCTTCAGAAGCGGGGTAAGCTCCGCAGTGTCCCCGAAGTCATACCTGTAAGGACCCTTGGTCAAGGTTGGACAGGCGGTGGGCTCGACGGCAATAACCCTCAGGTCTGGCTTCTCGCCGGTAAGTTTATCTCTGACGAAGGGGAAGGCAAAACCAGAGAAGTTGCTGCCCCCTCCCACACAGCCGATAAGGAGATCAGGGTATTCCCCCAGCTTTTCCATCTGCAGTTTTGCCTCCAAACCCACTATGGTCTGATGGAGGAGGACATGGTTGAGGACGCTGCCCAAGCAGTATTTTGTATCCTCATGGGTGGCGGCATCTTCCACCGCCTCGCTGATGGCAATCCCCAAGCTGCCCAGGGAGCTGGGGTCCTTCTCTAATATCTCCCTTCCCGCTTGAGTCCGTGAGCTGGGGGAGGCCACCACATCCGCCCCCCAGACCTGCATCAGGGATTTGCGGTAGGGCTTCTGCTCATAGCTGATCTTCACCATATACACCTGACACTCCAGACCGAAGAGATTGGTGGCAAAGGCTAAGGCAGAGCCCCATTGTCCAGCCCCGGTCTCGGTGACCAGCCTCTTCACTCCCTCTTTTTTATTATAGTAGGCCTGGGCCACTGCGGTGTTGGGCTTATGAGACCCCGGAGGGCTCACCGACTCGTTTTTATAGTAGATCCTGGCCGGAGTTCCCAGGGCTTTCTCCAGCCTCCTGGCCCGGTGTAGGGGGGTGGGCCGCCAAATCCTGTACACATCTGAGACGGTTTCCGGGATCTCGATCCATCTCTCGGTGGAAACCTCCTGCCTGATAAGCTCCTGGGGAAAGATGGGCGCCAAATCCTCAGGACCTATGGGCTTACCTGTCTTGGGGTTCAAGGGGGGCTCCAAAGGCCGGGGGAGATCGGCCTGTATGTTATACCAGCTCCTGGGAAGCTCCCCTTCATCTAAAAATATCTTCTTGCTCTCCACAAAGTCCTCCTCTCTAACTGAAACTGACCGCTTACAGTAAACAGGATGAATGGGATTTACATGTTTTTTTATCTTTATTCTCCTGCCAATCCCGTCTAAAAATCGGCTAAAGTTTGATTGGCCTCACCTCCAAAAGGCCCTCTATCTTTAGTAGCTCCTCCTTCGCCTCAGGAGGGAGAAGGTTATCGATGTTTAAAACCATCATGGCCATCTCCCTCTGAGGGTCCCCCTCTACCTGGATCTTCTTGATGTTTACCCCTGCCCTGCCCAGGACCATCCCTATCTGGCCGATAATCCCTGGGGTGGTGGTGTGGGGAAGGCTGTGGTAGTCGATGAGGATGTGGCCAGAGGGGACGAAATCTACCTGGAAACCATCAATACCCGTGATGCGTAGATCCTTCTTGCCATAGACAGTGCCAGAGACCTTTCCCTCCTTCCCTTGAAGAGTGAGCAAACTGCCCTTATCATCGCTCTGCCTCATCCTGGTCTCCTTCACCTTGATACCCCTCTCCTCGGCCACCAGGGAGGCATTGACCAAATTGACCTTCTCCTCTAAGATCGGGTTCAAAAGCCCCTTCAAGAAGCCTGTGGTTACCAATTGCAGGTTGTAATCGGTGATCTCCCCTCTATACTGGATCTCGACCTCCCCCATCTGGGGCCTGAAGAGCTGGGTATAGAGGGAACCCATCCTCTCGGCCAGTGAGATATAGGGACTGATATGGGGGAGGAGCTTAGGCTTTACCGAGGGGAGATTAACCGCATACCTGACCAGCTCTCCCTTCATTGCCCTGATCATCTCCTCGGCAATAGCCTTCCCCACTTTCCTCTGGGCCTCTACGGTCATCGCCCCCAAGTGAGGGGTGAAGGCCACGGAGTCAAGCTCAAATAGGGGATTCTCCCGACAGGGTTCCTGGTCAAAGACATCCAGGGCAGCGCTCTTCACCTTTCCGGATTTGAGGGCCTGGTAAAGGGCTTCCTCATTGATTATTCCGCCACGAGCGCAGTTCACCACCCTTACCCCATCCTTCATCAGTTGAAATTCCCTCTTTCCAATCATCCCATAGGTCTCCTCGTTTTTGGGGGTATGCACGGTGATAAAGTCAGAACAGTGCAGCAGTTCCTCTAAGGTAGCCATCCTCTCTGCCCCAAACCTCTCAAACCTCTCCAAAGGGATATAAGGGTCATAGGCCACCACCCTCATCCCCATCCCCTGGGCCATCTGAGAGACCAGAGAGCCAATTCTCCCCAGCCCAATGATACCCAGGGTCTTCCCCAAAACCTCAACTCCCCGGATGCGGGCCTCCTTCCATCTACCCTTTCTCACCAGAGCGGTGGCCAGCGGGAGATTCCTCATCTGACCCAAGAGGAGGGCCATTGTGTGTTCGGCAGCGGAGACGGTGTTGCTCTCCGGCGCATTCACCACCAGTATCCCCCTCCTGGTGGCTGCCTCTACATCGATGTTGTCCACCCCGGTCCCCGCCCTTCCCACCACCTTTAACCTCTTACCTCTCCCCAGGAGCTCATCATCTACTCGGATGTGACCCCTGACTATAAGGCCGGTATAGTGGCCGATTACCCTGAGAAGCTCCTGGCGTGAGAGCCCATACCTAATATCCGTCTCCAGCTCTGCCTGGAGCTTGGTCAACCCCTCCTGGGAGATCGGCTCGGCAACCAACACCCTCATCGGTTCACCCCCATAAGCAGATCCATCGCTGCTCCCGTTCCCTCCCCCACCGCCACCTGAAGGCCAAGTTTCCTTAAAGCCAGCTCCAGAGCACCAATTACCCTGAGGATGTCACCTTCTGCTACCCACCCCATATGGGCCAATCGGAATATCCTTCCCTTAAGCTCCTCCTGACCGTGGGCGAGGAGGACTCCAAAGTCAGTCCTGAGGGTCCCAAGCAATTTCTCCCCATCTAAGCCAGAGGGGATCCTCACCACGGTAAGCCCATTGGAGGGGCGCTGGGGAAATAGCTCCAGCCCAAGGGCCTCCATCCCCTTCCTCGTCGCCTGGGCAAGCCTTCTGTGCCTGGCCCAAACCCCCTCGATCCCCTCCTCCTCAATAAGCGCCAGAACCTCCTTGAGGCCAAAGAGAAGGGAAATAGCGGGGGTATAAGGGGTAAGCTTCCTCTCCCCAAATTCCCTATATTCCCTCAGATCCCAATAGTATCTGGGGGAGGAAGACTTCTCTACCCTCTCCCAGGCACGGGGACTGAGGGAGAGAAAGGCCAAACCCGGGGGGAGCATCAGCCCCTTCTGGGAGGCGGAGACCACCACGTCCACCCCCCAATCATCGGGCCGTAGTTCGTCAACTGCCAGGCCACTGACCGCATCCACGATAAAAAGGATAGCAGAGCCTCTTAGTACCCTGCCTAAACCCTGAATATCCTCCACGGTCCCGGTAGATGTCTCGCAAAGGGTGGTTAATATCCCTCTTATCTTCCCATCTTGGGCGACTGCTCTGTCCACCGCTTCTGGATCGGCAACCTCTCCTAAGTTCACTGGGAACTTCACCACCTCCAGACCAAAGGCCTGGGAGATCCCCGTCCACCTGCGGCCAAACTTCCCCCCCTCAATCACCAGCACCCTCTCCCCCGGGGAGAAGAGGTTGGAGATGGCTGCCTCCATAGCTCCCGTCCCAGATGAGGTGAGGATCAGGATTTCGTTTTGGGTTTGAAAGGGATACTTCAATCTCTCCCTCACTTCATGGAACAGATCCTTAAACTCATCTGAGCGATGATGGATGAGGGGCCGGGAGATGGCCCGCAGGATCCGCGGCGGTATCTGAGTCGGCCCAGGAGTATAAAGTCTCTGCTCTTTCTTCATCGCCTTCTAAAATCCTCCAATCTTCCCATCAGTTCAGTCAGTTGTCTGGGATTATCAGAGCCTTCCTGCTATCACCAAGGGTGCCTTTAAGTTAACCAATACACCCCGGGAGGAGCTCAAAGCCTCTAAGTAGAGGATATAAAAACCAATTGAAAGCCTCTTCCCCTGTTTATCCCTTCCATCCCAGACCTTCTCCCCTTTGTATCCCGTAGGTTCCTGGTCGGCAATAGTAGCCAATACCCTCCCTTGCAGGTCATAAACTCTAATGGTGATAAGCGCTGTCTCCATCGGCAGCCTATAGGAGATAATCGCCCGCTCATCCCGGCCATCCCCATCGGGAGAGAAGGGGTTGGGGCTGATGGAGAGGCTCCCTTTGGGGGGTAGAATCGGGGCATAGATGCTGTTCTCTTCTCCCGGGGTAGAGCCCCGGGGGGCGACACAGGATGACCAGTTGGCCGAATCGGAGGAAGAAAGCTGAGGATTTATCCTCTCCAAGGAGACTCCCTTATCCCCTCCCCACTTAGAGGAGTAGGAGAGGCTGTCCACCCGTTGGTCTCCGACATCGACGAGCTTAACCACATCGCCATCGTTGTTTAGGCTGGGGAAACCTTTAACCCCCCAGATGGGAGCCCTCACCCAGGGATAGACGGAGGAGAAAGCCGAGGAATCTGAGGTGACTATGGCAAATCCCCCCTCCGGGAGGGTGGCCCCGGCTGGAGATAGCGGTGCGCTCATCCCCACCTCATCTCCGATCATCCATCCCCTTAGGTTTATCTCCCCCTCCCCTCTGTTCAGTAGTTCCACCCACTCCGGCCCCTTCCCAGGGTCATACATTATCTCGTTTATCACTACCGATGAACGGACAAAGGGAACCCCCAAGAACCTCCCGGCCAGGTTATTGCTGAGATCCTCATCCTGGGGATAGTGGACCAAGAGGCAGATAAGATGGCTCCCCGCGCTAAAAGGCCCTCCCAGACAGGAGACCTCAGCGGAATCCCCAGGGGGAATTGGCTTCTCTAACCCCCTCTGCTCTATCTCCTCCCCTTCGTCGATGACCGAATCGAGGTCAGAATCCTCAAAGAAATAGATTATCAGGCTGGAGGGTAGTATCTGCCGATCCCCTAAGTTGTACACCCACCCCTTGAGCTCTACCCCGGCTCCCGGTTGAGGAGGGAAGGGGAAGAAGGTTATCCCTCTGGCGAAGATGGCTGCATCCCAATGGGGGAGGGTCCAAGTGTTTCTTCTTCCTGGGGTGGAAAGCTCCTGGCAGAGCTTCCAGTTCTCCGGCCCGTCGCCTCCCAGGGGGTTGACCTTCTCCCAGGATCTGTCCCTCTGGGTATAGTCCCAGTGAAAGGTCTCCTCCACCCCCTGTGGGCTCCTAATGGTCACCGAGCCGTCCTCATTCCTTAAGACCATGGATACCTTAAGGGCTGGATAGCCCTCCAAAAGGCTGTCATCACCCCATACCCCACTACCGTTACCCCAAATCGATTCAAAGCTCAACCCATCCCCATCATCATCGATAAGGTCTCGCGCCAAAAGGAGGAACCCCTCGGGCTGAAGGATGAGGGAGGTGTCAGAGAGGGGATTGTCCCCAAATCTCCAACCCTCGATGTCCACCTCTGTAGAACCAGGGTTAAATAGCTCAACCCATTCACAGTCAGCATCGCTCTGACCCGGATCGGCCAGCACTTCATTGATTACCACCCCCTGCGCCCTGGCCATAGAGGGAAGGATGATCGAGATGAGCAGAAGCCACCTGAGCATCTAAAGCATCCTGCTCCTCTTGCGTATCGTCCATTCCGCGGCCAGGAGCACCACTATGAAAGCCATAAGGAGGGGATTATTCCAAAGCTCTATTTCCCTCTCTACCTTCACCTCTTCCTTGGCCAAGGGGAGGTGAGAGGGAAGCGCGGAGGCATCCTTAAGGTCATAATACTCCCCACCGCTGAGCTGAGCCAACTCTAAGAGGGTCTCCCTATCCATCCTGGTATCCTCAAACTCGATGCTATAACGGCTTACTGTAAATTCCCCCTCGTCCTTGCCCAGGGTTACCCCCTCCAAACTCGCCTTGCCCCAATAGTGGTAATCGCCTTGGGGAAGGATGCCCAGGGTCCCGATATACCTTCCTCCCTTTGCTCCTGGGGCAAGGGTAAGGGCAATTGGCTCCCCCTTGCCCTTCTTAGGCCTCACCTCCAAGGAGACCCTTGCATTACTCAGGGGCTGATAGTTTTCATCGAAAACCCTCGCCGAAAAGCCGATCCTCTCCCCGGTCCTGTAGATCTTTTGAGAGGGGGTGATCTTCACCAACTTTGCCTCCTCCCTGGTAACCAACCACCTGAGAGCATTGGACCAAAACCTGAGGTAATAGCTGTTACTCTTGCCAACCCCCCATTCGAGGAAATCCCATCTCCAAAGGGGGAATCCGGTGATAACCATGAGTTTGCCTTGACCATACCTCCTCACTGCAATTACTGGGAGGGGTTGGCTTCCCAACTTAAGGGTGGGGTGAATGGCCAAGACCTCAGCTTGCGGAGATGTTCCAGCCACAAAGTTAACCCCCTGAAGGGGAGGAAGGTCAGCCCAGGCGAGCTCATTTAGGTTAGGATCAGCCTCCAATCCCATCACCGGATGGGCTCTTCCCTTTAGGGTAAGGAGTGGAGAAAAGTCCCTATTGATCACTGCCTCCTTAGGGGAAAGGGTGAGGGGGAGGATCTTGGCCAAGGGGGAAGAGGAATAGCCTCCTCTGCCGAATGACCTCTCCCCACCGGTCATGAGAAGAGCTCCGCCCTCCTCTACATAATCCACCAATAAACTTTCTGTCCTCCCTTTTAGTAACCGGCGAGGGCAGTTCTGAAGAATGACCAGATCGTATCCCCTTAACCTCTCTATGGTAGTTGGAGGCCTTCCTTCATAGAACCCATCCCTTTTGCCCACAAAAAATTTGGGCTCTACATTTTCATCTTCCTCTAAGGCTCGGCGCAGGAAGGAGAACTCCCAACTCGGTCCACCGGAGATGATAAGAACTTTTATCTTGCTCTTTAACACCTGAACCCAGAACTGCCTTTGGTTGTTTTCCCCAGTAAGCTCACCTTCCTTTTGAGGAAGGGAAAGCGTATATCTATGCAGCCCCTCCTTCTGCGGGATAAGGTCAAGGGTGACCCTGACCTCACCCCCTTCACTTGGCAGGGAAAACTCTTTGCGATCTAAGATCACCCCTCCTTCCTTAAGGAGGAGTAATCCCTTCTGGCCGAAGAAGCCTGATCCTCTTATAGTGGCCTCCACAGGAAGCTTTGCCCCCACGTAAGCCACCTCATTCGTCCTGTACCCAGTTATTGCCAGATCCTTAAGAGGGGAGGGACTTCCCACCCCAACTGGGTAGAGCCGAACCCCTAACCCTCTGGCCACCTGCAGGGGATCTCGTCCCAAGTTGTTCTGTCCATCGGTGAGGATGATCATCCCCACTAAATTTTCTCCTGAGAGCCTCTTCTTTACCTCGATGAGCGCATCCCCAATGGCAGTCCCCTCCCCGGAGGCGATTAAGCTATCGGAAGGAGTTAATGGTTTGATTTGAGAGGAGAACTGGTAAGCAGAGAACTCCCCGTTGGGGGTAAGTTCCTTTCCCCATCCAGAATCCAAAAGCTCCTTTACCCTTTCCAACCTCCCCCTCCCCTCCTCCTCCAAGGACATACTCTTCGATGTATCCACTAACAGGACGACCCGAGGGGGGCGGGTAAATCTCCGCACTAAGGAGAAGACGGGTTCAGTGAGAGCGAGGAGGAGCAGAAAAAAGGCTAAGGTGCGTAATCCCATAAGGAAAAACCTCTTCGCCCTGGATACTGGGGGGTTGGTTGTTCGATAGGAGTAGTAGGCCAAACCGGCGGTTAACAAAAAAATGCCCAACCCCAACCAAATCCTCCCCCCATGTAATGTCAATCCTAAATGGATGATGCCAAACATAAAACTACTCCCTTCTTTCAGCATACATTTATACACAATTTTTATCCATCAGTCAACCCCAAAAATACCTAAGGATTGCTCTCACTAAACATTTTAGAATTTCCAATGCTAAAAGGGGAAGGCTACCTTTAAAGGGGTATAGGCGGAGAGTTTAAGCGAGGATTGTGAAACACCAAACCGCTATACAAGTATAGGACAAAAATTTATCTAATTGAGGATTTACTTGAGCATTTGTATCCTCTTATTCCTAACCCTTAAATGAGCTCACTTCATAAGTCACTCCAAAAATGGTTTGACATCGGAGATTTTTTGGATTAGTTTTGGTTGTTTCCCCCAGAATGGACCTAAATAAGGGGTAGTTTGTTGGTTTCTTTCTGAATCTATAAGAGAAAGGGTAGAATGATGGAAAAGGACTCCGTAGATTTCTTAAAGCGACTTATCGACGCTCCCAGCCCATCTGGGTTTGAGGGGCCAGTGCGGATGATCTGGCAGGAGAGGATGGAGAAGTTCGCCGATGAGGTAAGGGTCGACCTCCATGGCAATGTGATTGCCGTTCTTAATCCAAATGGTAAGCCAAAGGTGATGCTTGCTGGCCATTGTGATGAAGTTGGATTTATGGTCAGATACATAAACGATGATGGTTTCATCTACTTTGCCCCCATAGGAGGTGTGGACTCCAGCATTGTCTCCGCCCGCAGGGTGAGGATCTATACAAAGAAAGGCATCGTATTGGGGGTTGTGGGGAGAAAGGCCATTCATCTAATGGATGAAGAGGAAAGAAAAAAGGCCCCTAAGTTTCATAAGCTCTGGATTGACATTGGAGCTAAGGACAAGAAGGAGGCGGAGTCTATAGTTTCCATTGGAGATCCTATTGTTTTTGACCAGGGATTTCAGGAGTTGCGAGGGAATTTAGTCGTAGGAAGGGGGTTCGACGACAGGGTGGGAAGTTTTGCTGTCGGGGAGGCCTTAAGGCTCCTCTCTCAGACCCATCCCCAGGCCGCGGTTTATGCTGTGGCCACCGTGCAAGAGGAGTTGGGGATGAGGGGGGCACGGACCAGTGCCTTTGGTATCTCACCAAAGGTGGGTATTGCTGTTGATGTAGATCACACCACCGATCACCCGGGGACATCAGAGGAGAAAGGAAGATTCGGCGAGCTTAGACTGGGAGGAGGGCCAGTGATCGTTAGGGGGGCAAACATAAACCCGGTCGTTGAACGGCTTTTGGTGCAGACGGCAGAGAGGGAGAAGATACCCTATCAGATGGCCGGAGCCCCATCAGGAACAGGGACAGATGCTAATGTCATTCAAACTACAAGGGAAGGAGTTGCTGCTGGATTGGTGGGTGTCCCCAACCGTTATATGCACACTCCTGTGGAGATCATCTCCCTTGATGATTTAGAGAATGTCTCCAAACTGTTGGCCTCTTTCATAATGGAAATAGATGAAAGGTTGGACTTTACCCCTTAAAGGGGTTAGCCCCCCTTGTGGTCGCTAACCTCTCCCCAGGGTGTCATGCCCTTAGGGTGCTTCGCAATCACCATTGAAGGGGCTTACCCTATTTTCAATTGGTAATTTCCAAGGGTTCTGAGACATGATATAAGAGGCCTCCCTACGATCTTCCCCGGAGTTGATCCATTTCCTTCTTCTCCTTTTCCTCGCCTCGCTTCTCGATGCAAATAGGGTCTCCATTGACCTCTTTTGAGTGGGGAGATAGTGGAGCAATCCGACCAAGGGGAAGGATTGCGCAGCGCCAGAGGGGCGAAAGCCTCTATGGAGGACTTTGCGAGCATAGCGAGCTAAGTTTTTCGAGGATGGTTTCCAGAGGGAAAACATCCTCTTCTTTGCTTAGCAACATCTTTAGTAGGGGTATCGGGAGAGGAACAGCCTTAGGGACCCCACCTTTATGGAGGATCATCTTTGCCACAGAGTAAGGTTCAGGTGGCAGAGCCCAATCTTAGGCACAGTTTCCTTCTTAGCAAAAATAGGAGGTAAAATGAAGAGGCATCTTGCTCTGGCGATCACAATAGTTCTTTTCCCCTTCAGCCAAATATTAGCTCAAGCCAATGCACCCAGGCTCCCTGTGGAATGGATAAAGGTTTTAAACAACAGGGACTACTTCCCAGCAGTAGAGGAAGTCATCAACCAGGCAAAGGGTTCCATCTGGGTGATGATGTATTCGGCCAGATACTATACTGAACCCCCAAAGTATGCCCGACACTATACCCACGGAGAAGGCCAGCCCTACAGCAACACAAACCTCCTCTTGGAGGACCTCGTCGAGGCCGCCAAAAGGGGAGTAAAAGTTATAGTAATCTTGGATTCCTCTGACTGGAACAAGGAGAATACGGAGAAGAATCGTTTCTTTGCCGGGATGTTAAAAGAGGGAGGGGTTAAGGTCTTCCTCGACGATCCCCGGGTCACCACCCACGACAAACTCATCCTGGTTGACGATGACCTGACCATAGTTGGTTCCACCAACTGGACCTACTATGCCTTGGAGGAGAACAACGAAACTTCGGTGATGATCAAATCAGGGGAGGTAAACCATGCATACAAAAAGTATTTTCTGCAGGTTAAGCAAGGGGCTCAGCGATTTTAAGGACCATCAGTAATCGGGGAAGGGTTTACCGGAAGCGGGAAATAAGAGAGGCTGAGGTCGATTTCCAAAGGACAGGGGGATGGAGAGATCCCCGGCAATCGATCTCTGGGGACTTTGGCCCCTCTGGCGCGCCGCAATCCCCCCTTAGGGACTGTTACCAATATAGGGACACCCTATGAACTCAATCCTCAGCTTGGGGTTAATATTCCTGGTAGCCTTTCTGGCCGCCAAGCTCATCCATTGGGTTAGGCTACCTATGGTGACCGCTTATCTCATAGTGGGAATCCTCATCGGTCCAGAATTAGGGAACCTGATTACCCCCAAGATATTAGGGGCATCTGGCCTCTTCTCTGAGTTCGTCTTAGGGGTGATTGCCTTTGTCATCGGGGAGAACTTCTCCCTTCGCCAGTTTAAAAGGCTGGGGAAGTCTGTCTTATGGATCTCCATAGGTGAAGTGGTTGTCTCCTGGGGTCTGGTTAGCCTTAGCTTGCGGTTATTCTTAGGTCAGCCGCTCTATATCTGCCTTCTCTTTGGGGCTATAGCCCCGGCCACTGCCCCCGCGGCAACCATTATGGTAATCAGGGAATACAGGAGCAAGGGGGTACTCACCGATACCCTCTTAGGGGTGGTGGCAATTGACGATGCCTGGGGGTTGATCCTCTTTGCTGTCTCCTTGGCCGTGGCCAGAGAATTATTCTATGCCTCTCACCTCCTCCCCTGGAAGGTCGTGGGGCTTGCCCTCCTCAAGGTCTTGGGATCCTTTATCATCGGAGGAATCTTGGGTTGGATATTTACTTTCCTCTCCAGGTTTGCCCGCCACCGGGAGGAGACCCTAATCTATGGTTTGGGGTTCCTTTTTTTAGGTGTTGGCCTCTCCAAGCTCGTTGATACCTCTGTGCTCTTGACCAATATGTTCTTTGGCACAGTTGTTGTTAACCTTCACCCCAGGGGGAAGAGGTTCTTTGATGTGATCAAGGATGTGGATTTTCCCCTCTACCTTCTCTTTTTCGTCTTGGCTGGGGCAAACCTGGAGCTTAGGGTCCTTAAGGAGTTGAGCTTAATTGGACTTGCCTACTTCTTCACTCGGCCCTTTGGTGAATGGTTGGGCTCCTGGCTGGGGGCCACAATCGCCAAATCGACTAAGGTGGTGAAGAGGTATTTAGGGCTGGGCTTAATCCCGCAAGCTGGGGTAGCCTTAGGGATGGCCCTCTATGTCAAAGCAGCGTTTCCGGAGGCAGGTAACCTCATTCTCACGGTTATCGTGGGAACAACTGTCCTCTACGAGATAGTGGGACCCATCTTCACCAAGTTTTCCCTTCAGCGAGCAGGGGAGATAGGGAGGGGTTAGTTATCCGCGGTAATGGTTTTTGAGCAGATACCCCCTGCTGGTAGATTTCCTCCCTGAGAGCCACCCCCCTTCAGGTTAGGTCTCACTGATTTGAAGATTGATAAATTTGAACCCCTCCCTCCTCATGAGGAAGGGAGATTTACTCAATGATCCTCTTACATCTTGCAGTTATCATTACCCTATCAAAATTTACTACCGCTTTAGGGAACAGGTTTAAACAACCCCCTGTGTTGGGGATGTTGCTTTTGGGGTTGCTCTTAGGACCATCTGGGTTTGGCCTAATCCAAGCAGACATCGTCCTCAAATGGTTGGCTAAGTTAGGGGTCATCATCCTTCTCTTTATGGCTGGACTGCAGACAGATATCCTCCAGATGCGTCGGGTGGGAAGATTCTCCCTGATCACTGCCTCAGGTGGGGTATTGCTCCCCTTCCTCTTCGGATTTGGCCTTTCCCTTCCCTTTGGCTATAATCTAACAAAGGGGCTGATCATCGGGGCCATCCTTACCGCCACCAGTGTGAGTGTCACGGTAATGACCTTGATGGATATGAAACGGCTCAAATCAGATGAGGGAACGGTGATCTTGGGGGCAGCAGTCCTTGATGACGTAATGGCCATCATCCTTCTAACCTTCATTCTGGGTTTGGCCAGCAGTTCACCAAACTTTTGGCTTCCCCTGAGCAAGGTAGTGGCCTTCTTCCTCCTCGCCGCCCTCTTGGGCTTCCTCCTCTTCGGCAGGATAATGAGGTTCGCCGAGAGGCTCCATGCCAGCCACGGTGTGGTGGCCTTGGCCTTAGGCATTGCTTTCTTCTACTCCTGGTCAGCCGAATATGCAGGTGTAGCCCATATAACCGGGGCTTATATCGCTGGGCTCCTCTTGGGCAGGACGCCAATGAAACGGAGGATACTGGCTGGTATGGAAACCTTGGGTCAGTCGCTTTTTATCAGTATCTTCTTTGTAGAAGTGGGCTTAGAGGCAGAGTTGAGAGGCCTGAATGGAGGGTATCTTTTCATCTTTCTCCTCATCATAGCGGCAATTTTGGGTAAGGTTGCTGGGGCTGGATTAGGGGGGCATCTCTCTGGTCTGGGGCACAAAGGGGCCCTGAGAGTGGGGGTGGGGATGCTGCCCCGCGGGGAAGTTGCCTTGGTGATAGCCTCGCTGGGGATGAGCAACCACTTAATCGGCCAACCTGAGCTCTCTGGCACCGTGCTTATGGTGGTCATTACCGCCATCATGACCCCAATGCTTTTAAAATTTACCTTTAGAGGTTATCTCGACGTTTCGGAATTTCTAAGAAATTCTGAAACGTCGGGGGATATTTGAAGGGGGTATGCCCCCTTCAAGGGTGACAGCGAAGCAATCCGAGCTGGCGGAGGACTGCGGAGCGCCATAGGGCCGGTGAGGCCCTCTGGAGAAGTTAGCGACCGCAAGGGAGCTAAGTTCGAGGGAGGTAGAAATGAGAAAGTATAAGGTAAGTAATGCCCGCAAACTAATCAATGTGATGCCTACCTTGGTCTCTGAGGATGCCACTCTGGAGGAACTCGCCCTGGCCATCACTGAGGATCCCAAGAAGAGGAGCTTGTGTGTGGTGGATAAGGAGGGTAAACTAAAAGGGCTGATCACCCTCAAGGATCTGGTGAAGGTGATCTTCCCTCACCTAATGGAGATCGATACCCTTGGTTACTCGGCCTATAGAGTTGTTGCCACCCAAAAGGCTTCAGATCTCCTCTCTGGAGTAACCTCCCCTTTGAGGGATGAGGAGGACTTAGAGGAGGCCCTCTCCAGGATGCTCGATGAAGGGGTAGAGGAAATCCCTGTTATAGATGAAGAGGAAAGGATCATCGGCGAACTTGACCTCCTTGAATTGCTCTCGGTCTGGTTGGAAAAGCTGGGATTCCAGGAAGAGAAGGCAGGTAGAGGTGGGGTAACCCTCTCTGAGTTGGTGCAAAGGGATTTAATCATTACGGAGCTAAAGAGCAGGGAGAAACAAGGGGTGATCAAGGAGATGATCGCCCCCTTCCCCCAGGCGGGGGTTGTAGAATCCAAAGAGGCTTTCCTGGAAGCCATAGAGAAGAGGGAAGAGATTGAGTCTACAGCCATCGGCAATGGGATAGCCATCCCTCATGGGAGATCTACAGGGGTAAAGAGGATGGCTATTGGTATTGGAAGATCAAACCAAGGAGTTGATTTTGAGGCACTTGATGCCCAGCCCGTTCACCTGATCTTTATGATCGCCGCCCCTCCAAGCGCTCGCCAGGAATACCTGCAAACCGTGGCCAAGGTGGCCAGGCTATTGAAGAGCAAGCCCTGGAAGGAAAAGCTCCTGAAGGCGAGAACGGTCGATGATCTCCTCCAGGTAATCCAGGAGTTTGACCTAAAGTTTAGGGGGGAGATAAGGGTGAAACCAAAGGAAGGAAGGGTCATCCATAGTTGAATAATTCGGAATCTCTCCTGGTTTGTTGCAGGCTAAAGGGGCCAACTGCCATTGCAATAGATACTTCCCTTCCTCTTTGAGCAGGGGGAGGGGTTAAGGGGTAATGAGATAATCTCCCTCCCTATTTATGGGAAGGAGGTGTTAAGAAATCCTGTTTATATGCGTCCTTTATAGTTTGCCCACAGGGCGCTAAGTTCACAAGGGGGAAAGATCAATGTATCTTTTGGTCATCATACTCACCAAGGAGGGCATCTTAGAAGATGTCCTCTCCGTGCTCATCGAGCTGGGGATCACCGATGCCTCCATCTTGGATAGCCAGGCCCTGGGAAGGGTTTTGGCCTATAAGGTGCCCATCTTTGCTGGTCTGAGATTTGGTATGGAGGGGGGGAGGACCTACTCCAAGACTATCCTGGCCCTGGTGGAGGACAGGGAGGCAGATCGGAAGATCGCCAGGCTTCTCAAGGACGTGGAGATAGACTTAGACAAGCCGGGGACTGGTCTCATCGCCACCATAAAGGTGGAGTCGTTAATAGGGAGGCTGGGGGAAGTGGAGATCTGAAGGGAGAATTGGTCCATTTGTGACAAAGTTCAAGGCAAGCAATTAAGGCTCGAAGGAGACAAAAGGCAAGGTCCTACTGTCCCACGCTGACCATGGATGAGCGAGCCCGCTTGCCCTCAAGGTGGGGTGGATATGCATACCGATGGAGGCGCTCCCCCAATGGATTAATTGGCTTCTAAGGGCTTCGTCTTAACACCCTGGGTTTTCCAACCTCATATACCCAGTACGTGGGGACCCCTACCCCACCATCCCACCTTTTATCCACTCTCGCATTTCTTGTCCGGATGTAGTAGGTACGATTCACTCCACTTACATCTCGGGCGATCCATTATATCCTTTCTCCTTGCCAACATCAAATTCACCTGTCTCTATGAAGCACAGCGGAATAGCGGCCAGGTGGAGCATCTGGTTATGCGTTCTTTTAATTCCCACAGTGCGGTCTTATTGCTGTCCCATGTAAGTAGTTTAATGGCATCTTCATAACTTACCCACTTCATCTCAGTATGCTCAAAACCCAGCGTTAAATCCTCGACTTCAACCGCAAAGGAGTATTCAGGTACAACATAAATATCATTCCCCCATTCCTTCCTGGCAGGAAAATTACAGGCAGGAACCGATGCTGTAGACTCAAGCTGCAAGAGTTCGACACCATATGGAATACCACCTTCTTCATTTGCTTCGCGCTTCGCAGCCTCCATAGGCGTTTCGTTATCTTCCCCGCCTCCAGAGAGAAACTGCCAAACATCAGCATCTATCCGTTTCACAACCGCAAATTCGGCGATACCATTTCCCTTGATTCTATATGGGATTATTAACACCTGAAATTTAGCTCTACTCATATTCCTCACCTAATGACGGCTGAATTGGCAGTGCCTCTATGGAGCGTCGCGGAATAGCGGTCAGGTAGATTGAGTGGTTGATGTTTATTATCCATGTCTCCTCAGGCCCTGGATTATTCACAAATTTCCCAGTTTTGGAAAGTCGCGGGGTCAGGTCTTGTTTTTTGACGGATTTGGAAGTGGCTTGAGCATTGTTCGTTCTCTGTGCGGTTTCTCCCTTCAAAGGCAAGCAGAAGAGCTTCAAGGAAGGCCAAAGGGGCATGACCCATCCCACACTCTCAAGCACCTTCTTCCTTCCGACAAAGAAACTTTCATTTGAACTCATGCCCTATCACTCCACTCGCTCAGATCCACTTCCATATCGGGTGGTCTGTTCCCCTTTGCCCGCGGTTGGCGCATCAGTCACGGCGGCGAATTCAACCCCCAAATAGTTTCCATTGCCGGATAATATCTCACCGGCCTGTGAAATTTGCCACGCGATTCGCAAGTTCATCGCTAAAAACGAAGCAACTCAGGCCGGATCGGTTAGCCTTCTTAGCAGCCCGATTGTACACCAACAAAAGCTGCCGATAATCACGCGCTACATCAAGCACAGCATCCAATCCTAACTGCAAATCTATCACAGAAACCAAGTCCGACCCAAGCACATACGCTTGGCCCTGAGATCCCATCATCCATCTCGACATGACCTCCTCATCCCCAATTTTGCCATCGAGATTAAGCCGAATGTCACGTTCTGCCTCGGCATAGATTTCAGGCAGTCGGGCAAGATGACGCTTCCAATCCTGTACATCAGCCTGCTGCGTAGGGTTCAGGCTCTTCTCAAGCATAGGCAATCGCTCCCTTGTCTGATTGATATAGTAGATTGGCATACCTTCATTCGCCAGGCGCGCCACGAGTCCGAGCCTCTCCTTATGGCGAATACCAGACATGTACCGTTTATGGCAGAAACGCACACCGGTGTGATGCATCTCGTGCGCAAATGTCCGGATAACATTATCTATATCAATAGAGCCATCTGGCTGTTTGGGAAGCTGAAGCAGATCGAACCCATTTACATCCCCAACGGCGTAGGCTGACGACCCACCAAAGAGGACGATAAAGAAATGATTCCTCACAATTGCTTCCTCAGGCAGGCACTTCTTAGCAAGGGTTAGGGCACTATCCACCAGATTTGCTGCCCTTAGCTCTTCAAGGTCTCGGCTGATCCTATCAGGATCACGCATAGCTTCTTGCCAAAAGAACTGTCTCCTTCCGAACGATGTGAGATTCCTGTTCTCGTCCCTGGCCACTTCCTCTGTCGGAACGCGGCCAAGCGCCTCCATAATGAACCGAAAGAACTCTTCATTGCCCCACTCCATGAATCGCTGCCAATGGCGGATGATTGACTTGCATCCCGCAGTAGGGGCCACTTCATGCATGAAATATGCCCTTACTGCCTGGTCATCCACTCCATCTCTAATCATCCTCAGCCATAGCACGCCCTTCTCGACCATCGAGAAGTCCACAACAACATGATCGCCGTTTTTGGTTAGGTGGTGCTCTCCGTATACCAATACCTTTTCCCCCTCAGGAATCCCTCAACTCCTTTTTTCTTGAGTGTTTTTAGATTCTTTATATGAGCATTTCCATGGACTGGTTCCAAAAAGCTTAGTTTCCCACATGTCTCAAAATCATCGCATTCCCAACACCCTTCAATACCTTTCTTTTGACAGCATTTCCTTATCTTGCAAAAGGGTGGACCTCCTCCATTCTTGCACCCTTTTCTGCAACGAAACTTGACCATCCCTCCAAGGACTTCGTAACATTTGTTGTAGTCCTTAAAGACCTTACCAAAACCTTCGCCGGCAATGAACTCTGCAAACTTATCATATCTGTATGCCCTTAATTCTTTTCTAAGATCTCTTGCTAAATCAGGAATTTTACCAGTATAACCATGGCAATCCCCACAGTAGAGGCCACAATATGCGATTAGACTTTCATCTTCTGTCTTCATCCCTTTTCCTTCCGTCACCTAATGGCTTGCAAAGCCACCGCGATTCCCAAGCGGCATAGCCGCTGTCCGCTACGGCCGGGATTGGATGGCATTTCCCGCCCATGGTGCCACCCATATGATAAAATGCTTTACCTTCTTGTCAGGGCGAGCAGGCTCCACTGCAATGTCCACATCGCTGGTATCAGCCATCTCGTCTTTAGCCGCAGAGCCAAACTCGCTACGCCTCGATTTCCAGAATTGAGCCAAAATTCGCAAGATCTCGTCTCCCTACAGTTTTTCTACCCAGCCTTAGCTGAGGTTGTAAAGTGTGCCGAGGGGTTGTCAGGTGTTCTCACCTCACTTAAGGGCTCTCCATCGGGAGAGCCATTCCATCTCACCTGTCTCCTGGGCAAGTGATCTAATCAGCCTTTCGATTCTATCCCTATTAATACCTTCGCCTTGCACCTTTAGGATCCCTTTAGCGTCCTCCAAATCCTTTGGCCTACCCGCAATTAGCTTTTGCACCACCAACTCCTCAGGAGGGATGTAGTTGATCGTTGTATCCCCCATCTGGATTTTCCTTGCCCTCTTAATTGCCTTCCTTTCCAATTGGGTGGCGGAGAATATTACATCTACCCTTACTTTTGTCCCCTTATGTTGTAAGGGCAAAACCCAAGTTTGTTTAACAAATCTCTCCATATCGTTAGGTAAGACTCTAAATCTGTCCTCTATTGCGCTTACCACTGAAGGAGAATCTTCAGGAGTAAGGGCAACGGTGAGGTCAATGTCTTGAGTAAACCGAGGGATACCATATTGCAAAGTTGCCTGCCCACCAGTGACCATATAAGCGATTCCCGCCTTAGCTAAGGAAGAGACGATATCCTTCAAGGTTTCAATTATCATTTTGTTCTTTCCTTAAAAACCTCTCCCGCAAAATCCAAAACCCCTTCTTATGCATCGCCTCTATCTCGGCATCATCCGAAAATGAATAACCAGACGGATCTCGTCCCTGGAATTGGAGGTATTCCTCATAAAAACCCTCATAGATCCGCAGTTTTTCCAGTGGGGAGAGGCTCCTCAACTTCTCCTTCTCATATTCTGATTCCCACTGGTGAAATCTTTTCCATCTCCTTTCTCTCTCCCTCTGAGATTCCCGATCAGTCACCTTCTCTACTCCCACTCGATGGTACTGGGGGGCTTGGAGCTGATATCATAGACCACCCTATTAATCCCCTCCACCTCATTTATTATTCGGCTG
This sequence comes from bacterium, assembly GCA_029932675.1. Taxonomy (GTDB): domain Bacteria; phylum SM23-81; class DAOVCL01; order DAOVCL01; family DAOVCL01; genus DAOVCL01. Next base: position 19,178 of record JAOZPP010000014.1, on the reverse strand, counting down.
GAGACGGCTCGGAGGAGGCCATCGGGTAGCTTAGCCCAGTCGGCGGTCATCCCATCCCTGCTGGTCACCGCGCGCAAGGCTATCGTCCGCTCGTAGGTGCGGTAATCACCCATTACTCCCACTGAGCGGAGGGGGAGCAGAACAGCAAATGCCTGCCAAACCCGCTGGTAATAACCCCTCTTTTTTAACTCCGCAATGAAGATGGCATCAGCCTCCCGCAACATCCGTAGCCTCTCCTCGGTTACCTCCCCGATTATCCTCACCGCAAGCCCTGGACCAGGAAAGGGATGTCTGAGGAGCACCTTCTCAGGAAGCCCCAATTCCCTTCCCACCTTCCTTACTTCGTCTTTGAAGAGCTCCTTCAGGGGCTCAACCAGTTTGAGGCTCATCTGCGGAGGAAGTCCCCCCACATTATGATGGCTTTTAATCACCGCCGAGGGACCTCCAAAAGCGGATCTGCTCTCCACCAAATCGGGATAGAGGGTCCCCTGAGCCAAGAACTCTGCACCCACCTTTTTGGCCTCTTCCTCGAAGACCTCTATGAAGCTGTGGCCTATCTGTTTCCTCTTCTCCTCCGGGTCCTCTACCCCCTGAAGCCTCTTTAGAAAGAGTCGCTGAGCATCGACCAGTTTGACCTCAAGCCCTAAAGCATCGTAAGTCTCTAATATCCCCTCAACTTCCCCCTTCCTCATCAAGCCATTCTCCACTAAAAGAAGGCCGGCCCTCTCGCCCAAGGCCTTTTTTAACAAAACAGCCATCACCGTGGAGTCAACCCCACCACTAACCCCACAGACCACCCCTCCCTCCCTAACCCCCTCCCTTATCTTATCTATGGCCTCAGGGATGAACGATCTGGCCGTCCATCCCCCTGAACACCCACATATGGAGTAAAGGAAGTTCTTGAGGATCCTTCTTCCCTGCTCGGTGTGGGCCACCTCTGGGTGGAACTGCACCCCATAGACCTTCCTCTCCCGGGCCTCAATTACCGCATAGGGAGCGTTAGAGGTGGAGCCAGTGGCTTCAAAGCCCGGAGGCAGAGAGGTCAAACGATCCCCATGGCTCATCCAGACCAGGCTTCCCTCCCTAATCCCATTGAGTAGCCTACTCCCCCGCTTTATCTTCAGCATTGCCCTCCCATACTCCCGCTTGGGGCCCCTCTTCACCTGGCCACCAAAGGCCTGGGTCAAGAGGTGAAGGCCATAGCAGATCCCCAGGATGGGAAGATTACCGTTAAGGAGGAAAGAGGGCAGGCGGGGTGCATTCTCTTCATATATGCTTGCTGGCCCACCGGAGAGGATAATCCCCTTTAGATGGGAATTGGTTAGCTGGAGGGGATCAATTTGAGGGGGGAAGATCCGGGCGTAGACCCCCAACTCCCTTACCCTCCGGGCAATAAGCTGGGTATATTGAGAGCCGAAATCGAGAATGGCCAGCCACTGCCTCCCTTCAGCTCTTCCGTTGGAGGATTGTATCTTTTGCCCAGTTCCCATTGGCTTTATCCGGGTGGTCCTCATTGTAATGGAGCCCCCTACTCTCCTTCCTGCGGAGCGCACATTTAATTATAAGCCAAGCAGTGAGGGCCATATTTCTCAATTCTGCGGATCTCGGCTGGGGTGGATTGGCTTGGTAAAACGCCTCCACATCTGACAGTACCCTCTCGATCATCTCCCCTGCCTTCTTTAACCTCTCATCTGACCTGGCTATCCCCACCAACCTCCACATCAACTCCTTTATCTCTCCCTTATAGGAGGAGATCCTCCTCCATTCCCCTTCCTGGAATTCACCCCCAATTTTCCCCTCTAAGGGAGGGGGGAAGGATTTAGGGATCTCCCTTTTACCCAGTTCTTCTGTGGCCTTTTTGTAGGAAAAATCGGCAAAGGCCAGCGCCTCCAGGAGGGAGTTGCTGGCCAACCTATTGGCCCCATGCATGCCGGTGCAAGCCACCTCGCCGAAGGCATAAAGCCCTTCGATGTTCGTCCTCCCCCACCCATCGGTGATCACCCCTCCACACATATAGTGGGCCGCTGGAACCACGGGTAGCCAATCCTTAGTCATATCCAAACCCAAACTAAGACATTTTTCATAGATGTGGGGGAACCTTTCCTTCACTTTGGCGGGAGGGAGGTGGGTAACATCAAGATAGACACATGGTTGGCCTGACCTCTTCAATTCTATATCAATGGCCCTGGCCACTACATCCCGGGGGGCGAGATCACGCAAGGGGTGATATCTGTTCATAAATTGTTCCCCGGAGGACAATCTTAGCTTCCCCCCCTCCCCCCTAACAGCCTCTGAGATGAGGAAAGCCCTTTTCCCGGAGTTGCAGAGGCTGGTGGGATGAAATTGGACAAACTCTAAGTTGCCCACCTCTGCCCCCGCTCGATAGGCCATGGCCACCCCATCACCAGTGGCTATATCTGGATTTGTAGTATACAAATAGATCTGCCCACATCCGCCTGTAGCCAAGAAGGTATTAGGGGAGAGGAAGGGGATGACCCTCCCAGAACTTGGTTCCAGAACATAAACCCCTTGGCAGACCTTTCTCCCTTGCTCATCAGTGATGATGAGATCAAGGGCCAAGTGATCCTCCAAAATCCTTATCCTTCTCTCCTTTATTGCCGCCTTGACCAAGGATCTCTCTATCTCCTCGCCGGTGAGATCTGAGGAATGAATAACCCTCCGGTGGGAGTGCCCCCCTTCGGTGCCCAAATCGAGCGTATTTCCATCCTTTGTCCTACTGAATTCCACCCCCCAATTGATGAGTTCAAGGATCAATCGCGGTCCACTGGTCACTACTGCCTCCACTACTTCTGCCTTACAGAGGCCGTCTCCTGCGTTGATCGTATCTTCAATGTGGGAGGCAAACGAATCCTCAGGGGAGACAGCAACCGCTATCCCTCCCTGAGCATAGTTGGTGTTGGCATCTGCCTCTCCCTTTTTGGTAATAACGGTGACCCTCCCTTTCCGGGAAGCCTTGAGGGCAAAGGAGAGACCGGCAATTCCACTGCCGATGACCAAAAAATCTGATCGGTTTACCTCGGCTATAGCCATGCAGTTATTATATCCTTCTCTATAGGGTAAGTCAAGCCGAATATGGAGAAAGCTTTTTGCGGTATAGGTTTTGAGACGGAGGAACCCATAGCCCGGATTATCTAAGCCGCTCAGCCCTTTGGGTAGGGGGAGATCCTCAGCCCCCTCCGTTGAAGCTATTCCCTCCTGCCAAAGATCTTGGTTCCAATCCTGACGATGTTGGCCCCCTCTTCGATAGCCACCCTATAGGAGTTGCTCATCCCCATTGAGAGGTATTTTAGCTCCACCCCAGGGATTTTAAGTGACCTTATCCTTTCAAAGACCTTCCGTGTCTCCACAAAATAGGGCCGAGAATCCTCTGGGTCTCCGAACATCGGTCCCATAGTCATTACTCCCATAACCCTTAGATGGGGGTGTTTAGCAATCTCCCTAATTAACCCTTCTGCCTCCTCAGGCAGAACGCCTGCCTTCTGGGGTTCCCTCCCGCTATTAACCTCCACCAGAACCGGCATAACCCTGTTTAGGGCCGCACACCTCTTCTCAATCTCCAAGGCGATTTCCCAGGAATCAACCGTTTCAATCATATCAACGAACTGAACGAGCTTTTTGATCTTGTTTCTCTGAGGATGACCAATGAAATGCCACTTTACCCTATTCCCAATTACCCCATACTTGGCCTCCGCCTCCTGGGCATAGTTCTCCCCAACCACCTCAATCCCCCCTTCTATTGCCTCCAAGATCTCCTCCGGGCTACGCTGCTTTGTTGCTGCCACCAGGGTAACCCCTGAAGGCAACTCGGAGAGTATTGCACGCACATTCTCCCTAATCCCCATAATCATACTCCAGGCTTATAGTATCGCTCTCCTTCAAACCAGTGGGTTTTGACCATCCCTCTCTCCTCCAAAACTTGCAGGCATTTTATCACCTCATTTTCATGGAGGCCTAGGGAATGGGCTATATCGGAGAGGGTAACAGGCCTTCTACGAACCAACTCTAAGATACCACCCTCCATATCTTGCAGGTAGGGCTCCTCCCTCTCCCCTTTAAATCCGGCTATGATCTCACATCCTGGGCCAAAGGATGCCTTTATCCTCTGCAGAGCGGGCGCGGAGAGAGGATGGGCATAACCCTCGCTGGGCGGTCTGACTACTGTGTTCAGGTGAACCTTATCTGGCTTTAGCTTCCCCACTATCTTAACCATTTCCCCAACCTCTTCCTCTGTGTCATTTATCCCCTCAACCAGCATTACCTCTAACCATAATCTGCCCTTAAACTCCCTCCTAAACTGCAAAAGCCCCTGGATTATTCCTTTTAGATTTAAAGAGGGGTGAGGCCTATTTACCCTCTCCAGTGTTTTCTGGGTTCCCGCATCTAAGGAGGGAACTACCAAGTCTGCGGCCAAGAGTTCCTCCCTCAGGTCTTCCCTGAAAAGAAGGGACCCATTGGTGAGCACGGCCACTGGGATATCGGTGACCTTTTTAATCTCCCTAATAAGCCAACCGAGGCCTGAATGGAGGGTGGGTTCACCTGAACCGGAGAAGGTGATGTAGTCTATCCTCCCCCTGGTGGCTAAGGCTTCCCTTATCTGGGAGAGGACCTCCCCTTGCGGGACCCACTCCCTCCTCTCTACCGTCCTTTCAGTAGTCCCTCCCAGTTGACAGTAGATGCAGTCGAAGCTACAGGTCTTGTAAGGAACAAGGTCAACCCCTAAGGAGAAGCCCAGCCTCCTTGAGGGGACAGGCCCATAGATATGGCTAAGGGTCAATGGCTTGCTTACCTGGGGTATCTCCTTTGGCCTGGCCCCTCTCCTTCTCCTCTCCACCAAGTCAAAGAGCCGGGGGAAGAAGTTCCGTAGTTCATCCATAAGATCTGAGATCGTCTCTATCTCCGTCAACACAGGCTGGAACTGGGTATTGTCCCGCAGTTTGATGAAATTTGGACTCAACTTCCTGCCCACAAAGATCTCACAATCCTTGAGTATCTCTGTAATTGCCCTCCTCTTCTCAGGATCGGCATGCCTCTTCTCTTGGGGAGAGCTGTTCAACCTCCACTCTACGAGCTTGTAATCCCCATTCTCCCAGAGTTCGTAGATATAGAACCTATCTGCCATACCTAAATGAGTAGGGCAGATGTTTATCCCATCCTCTGAGCCCAAGGCAATCCTTATTCTCCTCATCTGCTTCACCTCATTAATTTTATCTTCCTCCCACATCCCATATCATAAAAATCCTTCCCCCAGGCCTTTCTGAACATCTCTATAGGCTTACCGCCTGTGCAGTGGGAGGGAGCTACCTTCTTTACACCGAGGGTTCTCAACCCCTTTATTATCTTTTCCACATCCTTTTCATCCATTCCTATAAGATGGAAACCGCCAATAGTCAAATATATCTCTTCTTGTAGAAATTCCCGAGCAAATCTGGCGATGTGCACAATCCCTGGGTGGGCACAACCCGTAACCAGGACAATCCCCTCGTCCGTCTTCACCATTAAGGATTGTTCCTTCATCCCTTTCCCCAGCTCCCCTGTGGTATAGATATTAGGAAATATCTCCATAGGCCCCTGGACATCAACCTCTTCGGCCCCCATCTTCTCCACCCTCTTCTTTATCCTCCCTGGGAACGATGAGGGAAGGTAAACGGTTACTTTTTTATTTACCTCGAGAAACCTCCAGAGCCCCCCAAGGTGATCGGCATGGATGTGGGAGATGACCACAGCATCAACATTCTTCGGGTTGACCTTTAAGATCTTCATATTGGAGAGGAGTATATCCCCATCTCCGCCCGTATCAAAGAGTATCCTTTTCCCCCCATCCTCCACCAAACAGGAGAACCCCCAGGATGTTTCCAGCCTCTCATCCCAGGGGACATTGTTATAGAGGATGGTAAAGGAGGGAGGTGAGCTCAGGGCAATAGCTACAAATAGGTAGAGAAAAAACATCTTTGCTCCTTTCCAATGAGGTTAAAAAATGGATTGAGGGAAAGCCTGCTTTCGCCTGCCCCCATTCTTCAAAAGGCCTTTTCTATCGCCTTCCGGAAGCAACTGAAATGGAGGTCTGGTAATTCCCCCTTAGGGAAAAACCTCGCCTCATCTGCATCATCACCGGGTTTCAATACCCCTCCGGTTATCTCCACCAGGTAGACAACCACGAGAACCTCACCATAGACCCTCGATTCCTCTAAATAGACACCGATGAGTTCCTTAATCACCCCTTCCATTCCCGTCTCCTCCTTCAACTCCCGGAGGCAAGCCTCTTCCGGGGTCTCGCCCCCTTCCATAAAGCCAGATGGGGGTGCCCACTTCCCTTTGCCTGGTTCCCTCCCCCTCTTCACCAGGAGGATCTTCCCATCCCTTACCCCAATGGCCCCCACAGAGGGAAGGGGGTTTTTGTAGGCGATATATCCACATTGGGGGCAATGTCCTCTTCTTCTTCCCTCAATTTGACTGGTTTGGAGGGAAACCCCACAGTGGGGGCAAAACCTATAGTCCTTCATCTCCACCTCTTAAATCCAAGTGATGATAGGAGGTTCCCATTAATATCCCCCCTAAAGAGGTGCGTCCTGTTTCTCCGGGTATCGGATGAACCAAACCCCAGAATAGGTGTGGCTAAGCTTTTCTCCAAGCGATCGGCCACATCTTCCTCCTTGGCTTCTCCAGTCCAGACACCCCTTATGGTTCCATAGGCGAGGAGATAGTCTATATGCCAGAACCTCTTTTTCTCCTTTCTTAAGTGCCTTTCAATTCTTTGCCTTAAATTTTTCTTCGCCGAACCCACATAGAGATACAAACCTGAGGGGAAATGGAATTCCCCTAACTTCCCTATGCGAATATCTCGCTCCCTTTCTAACTCTATCTCCAAGAGGTAAGTTGTGTCCATTTCAAAACCAGAATTGGGTAAAGGAACCCTTTCCTTTTGGCAGGAAACTCTATGGCAGCTTGATCTCTGATGTTTCATTTTGTGGGGGCAGAGCTTTGCCCCTGTGCGAGATATCCCACCTCCTCCACCCCCCAGCTAAACGAATAGGGGGTGCGTAATCTAAACGCAAATTCCCAGGGTTGAAGAGGGTTTAACCCTACGAGGAACTGTTTCATATCTCGATAACGCTCCCCACCCCTGTCTCCAGATAATCCTCCCCATACTCCTCCTTAAAGAGCCTGAAGGCTGGTTCACCGGTGCAATGGGAGGGGGCCACCTTCTCCACCCCAGCCTGCCTAAACCTTCTGATTATCCCCTTGATAACCGGTTCTTCATAGCCTGGCAAGTGAAATCCCCCCATCACCAGATGGATCCTCCCCTTGGTCACCTCCTTGGCCCTCTCCACGATACTAGCCACATTAGGGTGGGAACATCCCGTAAAGATAACCCAACCTTTGGCTGTGTTCACCAGAAGAGATTGTTCCTCAATGGTTATGCCCATCTTGCCAGTGGAGAGCACTCCCCCCAGCAGCCTTTGAGGCTCGTCGGAAATAACTTCTCTGTAATCCCGGAACATAGAGGCAAAAGATGACAACACATATATGGATACGTCTGGATTCTCCTTCAAAAAAGCCTCTGCCCCTCCGGTGTGATCCCAGTGGGAGTGGGAGAAGAAGAGTAGGCCGATGGATTTGGGATCTATCCCTAATAACCGCATATTGGAGAGGAGTATCTCCCCATCTGCCCCGGTGTCGAAGAGTATCTTCTGGGGGAACCCCTCGATGTAGACAGAAAATCCCCATTCGGGCTGAAGTCTCCTGTCAAAGGGAACATTATTGAAGGTTATAGTCGCTCTCATGGCCTCCTCCTATCTGCTTAATCCTCTGTGGAATACCTCCTCCACTATGAATTTCCCGATCCCTTCACTCAGGGGAGTTCTTTTCCTGAGCTGCCTCATAGGAGTGCTTCACAGATCTCCTGGAGGTCCAAATCAGGAAATGCTCAGGCTGGCTGAAAGGGTGAGGTCAGCTATCCCATCTCTCCTCCACCCTTATCCCCCTCTTTTCCAGTTCCTGGCAGAAATCCCCTGGGGGGACGGAAAGTTCTTGGGGGAGCACCCCCTTCTCGCCTATTCGTGCGGAGCCAAGCATCTGGGCGATTATCGATGCGGGAAAAGCAGTGGTGCGCATCATAGCCGAAAGCCCTGTCCCAGGGTCATATGAGTCAACCATCTGGTAAGTAAGTCTCTTCCCCCCTCCGGAGAGGCTCACCCGGAGAAGCACAACATCTGGCCCGGTGGTGGGAAGGTGGGAAAGGAGTAGGTGCTCAAAGAGGGCACGGGGGATAACCTCTTGGCCATCAACAACGACTGGTTGGGTACTCCCCAACCCCAGCTCAATCATTGCCTTGACTACCTGGCAATGACCAGGATATCTTATGGTTTTGTAGTCAAGTTCCTTCACCCTCCCCTGGTAGGTAAAGGGAAGGGTGGATGCCCCTCCTGATGTATGGAAAGCCTCCAGCCTCCCCCAAGGAGGGGGGAACCTTATCTCCTCCACCTCCGTAAGGGGCGCAACTGTGGTAAGCCGGCCATCCCTGAGGATGAGGCAGGGTTCTATATACTCGTTTATTAGGCCAGAGACTGAAAAGCTGAGCATATAATTTAAGGGAGGCCGTGGGTTCTGGGGAAGCCCTCCAACCCTGATATGTACCTCGGAAACATCGCTCAATCTCCTCATCCCCAAGGCCACTAAGATGCTCACCATCCCTGGGGCCAAGCCACAGTCAGGGATTACGGTCACTTCTGCCCTCCTGGCCTCTTCGCAGAGGGCCAGCTCCTCCTTTACCACCTCTATATTTCCCCCTAAATCGCAGAGATTAGTCTATGCCCTAATTGCGCACTTAACCACCTCTAAGTTGCACCTATAGGGCAGGCAAGATATGGCCGCATCACAGCCTTCCAAGAGCTTAATCATCTCCTCCGGTTCCTGAGCATCCACTCCCAGCGGCTTTACCTTGGGGCTCTTTAACCAGCGAGCAAGGCCTTCTGCCCTCGCTTGGTCCCTATCGGCGAGCAAAACCTCCTCTACGGGGGAGGAGTTTACCAAGTCAAACGCTGCACCTCGCCCCATCTTCCCCGCCCCCAAAACCGCTATCCTCAACTCCCCTCCTCTTGACCCACTCTCCACAATAACCCCTCTACCATTGGCTTTTCTTCCCATGCCTATAAGGCCTGCCCCTATTGACCTCCATCTTCCTCTCTATCTCCGCCTCTATGTCGATACCCATACTCCCACAGATATCCAAGAGCCTGATGAATGTATCGGCTATCTCCTCAGCAAATTTCTCCCGATCATCCTCCCTCACCGCCTCAGCGGCTTCGGAAACCTCAGTGACAACCAGCATAAGCTTGGCTAACATCCCCTCCCAGTTGGTAACAAACCCCTTCCCCTCTCTCCACTGGGCAATCTCCTGAGCCAAACCGTTCAATTCACCCAAAGATCCCCCTTCACAAATGGACCAAACCTACTCGATAAATGGCCTGCACAGCAGAATGTTACCCCCTCAGTTTCTGGATATACCGCTCTGCGGAGACTGCGGCCACCGCTCCGTCTCCGATCGCTGTGGCCACCTGTCTTATCTCCTTTTCCCGCACATCACCGGCTACGAAGACCCCTGATTCCGAGGTCTGCAGCTTATCATCGGCTATGACATACCCCCAACTATTGAGCCTTAGCTGTCCTTTCAAGAAGTCTGTGTTGGGAATCAATCCCACATAGATGAAGACACCACTTACTGGTATCTCCTTGGTCTGGCCGCTCTCCCTATCCTTCACCGTGATGCTTTCCACGGTCTTATCTCCATTTATGGAGAGCACCTGATGGTTGAGGTAAAACTTCACATTCTTAAACCCCTTTATTCGATCCTGCAGGATCTTCTCCGCCTGAATGGTGGGCAGAAACTCGACAAAGGAGATGGATTTCACGAACTTGAGGATAAATAATCCCTCCTGAATACCTGAGTTCCCGCAGCCAACAACTGCAATATCCTTGCCAGAAAAGATGGGTCCATCGCAGGTAGCGCAATAGGAGACGCCCCTTCCCTTAAACTCCTTCTCCCCAGGGACACCCAACAGTTTGGGCGAAGTCCCTGTGGCTACGATCAATGCCTCTGCCTCTACGGGTTTCCCATCAAGTTCCACCCTCTTCGGTTCCCCCTTCAGCTCAACCCTGTCCACGGCTCCCTGAAATATCTGGGCGCCAAACCTCCTCACCTGTTCCTCCATCCTTTGAGCAAGGGCTGCTCCATTTACCCCTTCTGGAAAGCCAGGGTAGTTTTCCACTACATCGGTGGAGGCTATCTCCCCCCCTATCACCTCCTTTTCTACTACCAGGGTTTTGAGCTTAGCCCTGGCCGCATAGATGGCCGCGGTGAGCCCAGCCGGTCCGGCTCCCAAGATAACCAGATCATACCTTCCTTCAACCTCTGTGGGTGGCTGTTTTTTTATGGAAAAAGTGAGACCTTCCATTTTACCTCCCATTAACTAAATGGCCTTTGATAGATGGTCCAGAAACCTCCTTGCTCATAGCAGATGAAAATATTAGCTTGCCTCTTCTCAGAAACAGAAAAGCTGGCTAGCCCTATCGTCGACTACCCCCTCTGTCACTTAATCATAGCCTCTTTTGTATACCCCTTGATTTTGAATCCTGCTTCTTGGCTAATCTTAAGCATCCTTTTATTCCTGGCGTCTATCTCAGTGAGGACCTTTTTGATCCCCTTTCAACCACTCCTCCCCTTCCAATTTCAGTTGATGGGCAACTCCCTTCCGGCGAAATTCAGGTAAAACGAACAAAATACAGATCCTACCAAACCCCATACCCCTCAGATATCCAAATTGAAGCCTATAACCTGCCCATCTGGGGCCAAAGCAACGGTAAGATGGGTATGGGACTGTTTAATCCATTCACCAACCGATTTCCTTCTCTCAGCAATAGATTCCTCGGTAACCTCGTAATTTTCCCACAAGGCGATTGTCTCTTCAAAGTGTCTGGCGATAAAGTCTATATCGGCTGGAGAATTTGCTTCACGGATGGTGACTTTCATCCTTTAGCCTAAGCGAAATCACTGACATTTACAGGAGCCTGCCCAGGAGCTCATTTGAGGGCCACCACTACAAGCCTCTTCGCCCTATGGTCGTAGGGGGCACCCCAGAGATCACCATATACATCCACCTTTTGAAAGCCGCATTCGGCGAGCAACCGGCTCAGTTCGGTCGCTGAGTAGAGACGATGGGAGATCTTAAACTCCAGCCTCTCCCCACCTTTTAGCATGATCCAACGGTTCTCTACCCATCCCCAGTTCTTACTCAGTTGACGTTCCTCCAGGATAAGGGTTCCATCTATCCTTTGCCAATCCCTTTCCTGGAAGATGCGAGCAAGGACCTCCTTGCCCATCAGATCCATGAGAAAGGTTCCACCGGAGCCGAGTGACCTATATACATTTACAATCACCTGGCGATCATCCTCTGGGTCTTCGAAGTAGCCGAAAGAAGTGAATAGGTTGAGGACGGCGTCAAAAGCCATTGGCCTGCAAAAGGACCTCATGTCCTCTTTAACGAACTCCGCCTCGACCTCCTCAGCTCTGGCCCGTTGTTTGGCCTCCTCTAAGTATTTTGCCGTTCTATCCACCCCTGTAACCCGAAACCCCCGACGGGCCAACTCCAGGGAGTGCCTCCCCACCCCACAGCAGAGGTCCAGGATAGACGCCCCAGGGACTATTCCGAGCAAGGACAAAATGGCCTCCACCTCTTTCGAGGCGTTCAACCAACGGTTCTCGTTAAATAGTATGGGAGCCACCCCCTCCCAAAAGGAATCCTCCTCATACCACGGCTTTGCTTCCTGCATTCTATAATCCCCCCTTTGGCGAGCACGGCTCGCCGCGTCCTCCAAGGGACCTTCCTCCCTCTGGCGCTCCACAATCCTCCTCTTGGTTAGACTGCCCTGCTGTTACCCCTTGAACTCCCGCACCTATGTATAGTTACGGGACTTCAAATATCTCCCATCTTTCGGAATTTCTTAGAAAAAAAGTTAGTTTTACCACTGGGAACGAAATGCAATCCCAAACCGACGAAGCGCCCCCAAAATACTAAACCTGTGAACCGAACTTTAAAAGAGGAAGCATAATTACTTGTTCTGGGCAGCGGCTAATTGTTTGATGCTCTTGAATCTGTACCTCTCAAACTCATCCTGATTAACCCTGAGGAACAACCACTTACTCCCGGTTAGTTGAGATGCGTCCTCACACCAAACCTTGGCCCTGTTGTCTTTGGCTTGGACATCAACATCAACCCTTCCCTTGGTCTCTATGATAAAAAACTCTCCCTTCTCCGTTTCCAATATAAAATCAGGATGGTAAGCGGGGTGGAAATTTCCCTTTGAATCCCTGTATTCCATAAAGAATCCAATTTTGTGGAGGCTGGAAAACGATTTAACATCCTCAGCCCTGTCTAAGAATTTAGCAAAATCCACCTCAAAATCGTTGTCACAAGGGACATAGTTGAAGATACATCTATTGGCCGGATAAACCAATTTGGACCATACAAAAGGTCTCATATCCGAAAGCCTTATCCTATCCGTCTTTTTAGGCTCCCTCTCTTTGAAGGTCAAATCTTTGAAGGCACCCACCATTAAGTCAATCAATTTCTCTTGCACAACAGGGGAGCTCAACTTGTAAAGAACTCTGGGGTCGTCGAGGCTGATTTCTTCGGTAAACAGCTTTTCCACAACATATTTCTTTACCAAGGGGTAAAAACTGGCAAAGGAACCGCTGACCCTCAGTTGTTTGAGTATCTGGTCTGTATAGTAGGCAATTACGCTCTTGGGATCCTGGGGCACAGGCAAGTCCCACTTTCTTCTGATAACCTCCATCCCTTTAAGCATGTCCACAGCAATGTATTCCGTGTCTAAAACCTTGTTCTCTAAGGGAATGGCGAGGGAGGGTAAGTTTTCAATATTTGCCTCTGGTAAATGGAGTTCCCTTATCACAATCCTTGGGGTCAAAATTGGTATTTCAATATCTTTTACCAACCTGCCTTTATCAACAAATATAGTGGTTATGTTGGGCGATTTATCGGTGTCAAATTCGGAGAACCTTATACCTTCCTGGCTCTCCAACTCCTCAAGGATATCCATCAACCCTGGAGGGCCGATAACTTCCAGAACATTTATGGACTGATCTATGCTTGCCTCCTCTTCCGGGAACATCTTCCTTAGACCCCTCCCGATGACCTGTTCGGGAAGCACTTTCCTCTTGGATGTGTAGGACCTTAATCCCACTATTACATTTACATTCCTCACGTCCCAACCTTCGTTTAACATCAATGTGCTTACAATCGCTTCGTAGGGATTCTTTTCTGGGTCAGGATCATCAATGGTTTTGGCAAACTCTCTTGCTTTGGGTAGGTCCGCTTTTTTGACCTCACCGGTGCTGTCCGTATGTATCAACAGAACTTTGTCCTTAAGATCAGGGATAGCATTCACATACCCAAATATCTCATCGGCCTCTTTGTTCTCTGGACACTGAAAGAAGAGCACGGGTTTTTTTGATAGGGGTTTTAGTCTCTTCTTATACTCCCGCCACCTCCTTATCCCTGCATCAATCCAAGCCCTATATCTCTCAGCCGCTTTCTGGGAAGCAATCTCCTCAGCGCCTTTCACTGTTCCCTTCAATGGGAGTTTTACAATATTCATCTCAATCGCTTCCTTCAACGAGAAGTCCACAATAATCCAAGGGAATAACGCACCTGTCTGGGTCTTAGGCGTAGCTGAGAAGTCTAATTCCATATTTATGCCTTTACCATATTGGGAAAGGAGATTCCTATGCAGGGAAAGGAGGATCTTCTTCCAGGCTTTTTCAAAACTGTATATATGATGAGCTTCGTCTTTCAAAATCATCATGTTGGGGCAAGATGTAAGGACTCTCTTGATCCTGTTCTCCTGGTAGATATCCTGGATATTATAAACCTCAGGCAATTCCATAACTTTCTCTACATATCTCTCAGTCTCTTTCCTTTTGCCTTCTCTTTTTTCCAATTGTTGGATATTGGTCAAAAATAGCACCCCCTCAGGGATGGTATAGATGGGGTCCTCCTTAAGGATCACTTTTAGGTCAAACTCCCCCTCCCATTCCGGTGGAACAAGTGGCAATTCCCTAAATATCTTTCCATCCTCAAAATCCCTCCGAAGCCTATCATAGATGACATTCTTCTCCCCAGCGATGAGCAGAAATTTAGAGGTGTAATTGGTTTTGTCCTCCTTCTTATGATTGAAGTATTGCCAGACAATGCTCAATGCCATAACAAAGGTTTTGCCTGAACCTGTAGCCATTTTGAAGGCATATAAAGGGTATTGGTCGTAGGAAGGATCATAGCCCTGAATAGGGCCTGATCCAAAATCCCTGGCCATAGCGATGAAGTTTCGCTTCTTCATCACCTCGGAGAGATAGACCAAGGTTTCGATTGCTTCCCTTTGGCAGAACCAGAATTGGAATAGCTCAGCAGGGTGGGGTGAATAATGAGTATATGGGAATTTATCCCCCTCTTCTCTGGTTACTTGCTGTTCGCTACTCGCTACTTTTATCAGATGCTCTTCCCCAAACCAGAATTGCAGAAGTCTCTTTGTAGTTGGGGTAACCCCAGGATAGCCCTGGCTTCTCCAAGTAAAAACTGCCTTGCGAAGCTCATTGACCAGATATGCTTTGCTGGGGCGCCTTTGGTCTGGACTAAGAATTTCTACTGGTCTCATATTCCCTTACGAGCTTTGTGACTTCATCATAAACATAATTAAAACTTGGAAGTTCTTTGAGCTGATGACCTAATGAACTTTCCCAGGCCTTAGCGAAATCCAATCTCCTATCTTCCAGAGAGAATATATCAAGTTTCACATTCTTGAGTCTACATTTTTCATCCAAAATGCTCAACATTTTCTGGTTGTCAATTCTGTTATGGAGATAGCAAACATCATATAAATCTCTTGGTCTTGTTCTTTCAAAAAGAGAGCGTATCTTCTCAGCCATTATTTCCTCTAAAGAATAAGCTTTTATTTGAAATTGGCACTTATCAGAATAAGGATGCAGAACACTTCGGTTCTCTACGGACAACAAAATCCTCTCCTTTTGGGGGCTTGTTAAATCCAGTTTAATTTTCAGCGGAGTCCCACTGCTTCGCAGAAGGTGAAAATAAATGGTCACTTCAAAACCATTGAGATTCTCTTCAATTTGAATCTCATTGCTGAAGTTAACTCCACTTTCTTCTTTTGCTTCAAGAACAGCTTCTTCAGCCAGCTTCGCTAATGTATCCTTGTTCATCATTTCAAGCAGAGTAAAATCGAGGTCATCAGAAAATCTGTAATTCTTAATGTAAATTTTTCTGATTCCTGTGCCACCTTTCAGAACCATGTTTATAGGAGAAAGATACTTCAATAACCAGTTTTGTGCGTAATCCCGCTCTACTGTTGTCTCAGGAACCCCATATTCTCTTGCTCTTTCCCTTATCTCTGTTGAAGGTATCATTCTAGGGTTCCCAGCATTTTCTCATCCAGATTAATAATCAATCTCCATCTTGCATTTTTGGGGCCTTTATGAGGCATAGAGGGATCAAGCAAGAGGTAGTTTCTTGTTTTTAGCGGCGGAGCATCAATATCAGTGCCCAACAAATTGTAAAGATAACCCAATCTTCTTACCACTCCGGAATTTGCAATCTGTTGAGCATATTCTAAAAGTTTTTCCTTATTAAGATTTTCGTTTTTCAATGCCTTGGCAACCTCTACCACGCCACCACAATACTGTGGCTTGTCAAGACAATCTATTATTGTCTTCTCTCGATCTGAAATATTTATCTGTGTTTCTTCAATCCACTCCTTTCTAATACCAAAAAATTTTGTGTCTTTCACTCTGACAACCCTGTATCTAACTCCAAAAACTTCGATCTCTTGCTTTTTCTTTCTCGCAGTTGTCTGAATAAACACTGTGTTTGGAATTTGCTCGGTCAATCCATAATGATGAAGAGCGCTCCAGTAGGCGATACAGTAGGGGTTTACAAGAAGAGAGCCGATAACAAATTCATTTAGCGTATATTTGCCTTTCTCGGCACCAAGGGGGATAATCATATACTTGCCCTTTTCAATGCGCTCAATCCAGCCTTTTTTTTCTAATCGGGAAAGAATTACCCATAATACATCTTTACGTGTATTGGATATGCCCACGAGCTCATCAAAAGTAAATGTATTCCCTTTTTTAGCCAACTCTTCTATGAGGGTAATTCTCATTTTAATGCACTATCCTTAACAATTTTGTTATGTTTGGTGTATAAAATTGAGAAATGATGTTTCACTTTCTTTTGTCTTCTCCTACACAGATTTTTCTCAGTCTTATGCACCATAGTCCCTGTTTTTGTTTACTTCGGTGTACAAAATTGAGAATGCCACTACTCATTCCTCTGAAGTTTCAGTTTATTAGCCAAGTATGCCTTGCTTAGGCGACTTTGTTCTGGATGTAAAAGTTCGGTTGATTTCATTTTATTTAACCTTCCACTCCATACATCCTTTTTTGCATTTAATAATTTTTGTATCCTGAAAATATCGAACAAATTCCTTACAATTCTCGCAATAGAATAGCTTATAAAACGATTTTACAGAGTCTATAAAATCTCTTATTTCATTGATCGAAATATTTTGAAAATCAGGATTATAGTGAGAGAGAAGGTTACCAAATATTTTATGTGTCTCTAATTTTTGAAAAGTTTGTTCATTTGACGAGTAATACTCTGGAAGAAGCTTCTTAACCCTGTTTTTTAATGGACTATAAAGGTCTCCCACTTCAAATCTATTTCCTCGTTTTCGTGGTACTGTGGCTATCAGATTTATAGTCATTTCATCTAAGATCCATTCCAAGCATATTCTACCAGCATTACCAGCTCCTTGTTTATCTCTTGTTTGCAGTTTATCTTCTATGTCTTCCCATCTAGGTTTATATTTATCCAAGATAGGCCCTTCGTTAAGGCTCCAGCGGATTATTCTTATGTTTTTGAATTTAGAACCAACATTAAAAGCCTGTTGGGCAGCACATAGCTCTTCGAACCATATATTGTCATGAGTAGTTATAAGAAATTGATTATCAGGAAATTCGGTGAAAATAAGTTCACCTATACGATTTCGGTGTGAAGCATCAATAGAAGAAACTACGTCATCCAAAACAATGAGCGGAAATCCTGCATTAAATCTTTTAACAAAGGCAAGGAAAATACACAAGCCTAAAGAGTCGAGATGAGCTTCGCTATAAAATCCCCGTGGATCTTCGTTGTCCCTCTCGTAAAATCTACCTTTAATTTCGGCACTTGCTCTTCGCTTGACCTCTAACTTAATTGCTCCTGATTCTTCATTAGGATGCAGATGTTCGTAATACCGACAGAAATCACCTTCAAGTTCATTGTATATTTTCTGAACCTCATCGCTTTTAATTTTTATGAAAGTATCATAAATAAGTTTCATGTGACTCTCGAGTTTCTTTTTCTTGTCCAGTTCAGCCGAAGTTTTGGTAATTTTATTATAGGTTTCATTAGCTTTTGTTAAAAGATCTATTATATTAACAATTTCTTCAGACTTTTTAGTAACTGTAATTTTTTGTAATTCACCTTCGGACCAAGTAATTATATCCTTTATTAATGGAGCCTCCTCATTTAATCTTTTCAGATACAAATTTAAAGGATCGAGCCTAATTTTTAATATTTCCTTAGAAGAGTCTACTCTTAATTTATCTAAAGATGCCTTTATATTATCCAAAAAATCCAAATCTTTTTTATACCCTACTTGAAACATCTGTTTCCTAAGATCCTCGAACTTATCAGAATATTCCGACAAGTCGCTATTTAACTTTGTTCGCAATCGTTTAACCTCTTTGATTTGTTCACCAACAATTTTATAATCTTTGAGACGCCGTTCTATTGAAGCAATTACATCATCTCGCTTAACTACCTCAAACGGTTGCAGGCATAGTGGACATTTATTTAATTCTTTTTCTACAATCAAGTTCTTACCTTGTTCTAAAAGTTGCTGAAAGACTATCTCTTCGATCTTTTGCTTATCTTTCAGCAAAGTATCAAGGCTCATCCAAAATTCCTTATGCTTTTCAAGAAAGGTTATGTTTGAAAACAAATTTTTTGCCTTATCTATGATTTTCTTAAATTTTCCTGCTTTTTCAAAGTCTATACCTTGGATTTCTTCAACCAGTTTGGGTTTTATCTTCAATATGTCTTCTATCGAGGAAATCGCCTTTCCATACTTTTGAAGCCTTTTATTAATAAGTTCGACCAAGTGGGATTCTGATCTAACTTCTTCGCCAAAAATATCCTTAAGTTCTTCACCTGCTCGATCCAGTTTACCTTGTAATGAAACAACACTATCAGATATTTCATCACGTTTACGCATCATGATTAATTCAATATTATCTAACTTCTTTATCCCCATTAGAGCTGCAAGCTGAGCATATCGCGGAGCTGGTTGTGCTACAATAAAATCTAATAGATATTTCCTTCGAAGTATAAAAGGGGTGGCAGAGCCTAATTTGAAATAAGATTCTAGATGGACAGGCAATTGAGGAACATCCTGGAAGGTACGGTATGCTTTTACAGCTCCTTGTAAAAATTCTATTTCTACTTTACAATCTTTTTTCTTATAAGAAATATGGGGAACATGTCTAACTGTTGATGTGGTTTGTGCTTCATCAAGGTAAGGAACGTTTCCCTTAAAGAAAAATTCAAGAGCATCTACAAAAGAACTCTTCCCATGCCCGTTCTCTCCGAATAGCACAATAGATTTCCCCTCGAATTGTAAATCTCGCTCTACTATGCCGCGGAAATATTTTATTTTAAGATTTTTTATCTTTTGCATTATAATCCTCAAGCCATTTAATAAACTCGTTTAAATTAGCTTCTGTTAAGTCGCCTCTTTCAAAAATTTTCCTCAAATTCTCAATTATCTCGCGATTCAATCTGTCTTCAAGTGCTTCAAAATATTTTTTAAAGATTTGACCTATTACAGATATTTGTTCCATAGTTATTTCACCTCCACCCTCATCACTTTATTCGTATCATTCCCAAACACATCCACAACCTTCACCATGATCTGATATTCTCCCGGCTCTTCATACCTGTGTCTTGCCTTATAATCTACTCTTGGATTTT
>JAOZPP010000068.1:1623-18912 GCA_029932675.1 bacterium | reverse complement strand
ATGAGGTCTCATAGTTCAACCTCCCCTCCCGAAACGCCTGATCGATGAGCTGAAATGAATTAGGGACAGCCCTCAGAGAACTAAAGGTGAAAAGTAATGGCCCGGCAAAGAATGATATCATCAAAATCCTTCTCATTTTTGCTCCTCTCTATAAGGAAAGGTTTAAACTGCCAAATTACCCTCCCGCCCCTTTTCCAATTCCTTCCTTCTTCTGCGCAGGGCCTCTAAACAGGAATAGGGCATCTTCACACTGCCCATAAGTATTTTACCTTTCCTTGTCCCATGGCAATCAGAACCTCCGGTATATAAAAGGCCATACTTTTTGGCCAAATCGATGTAATGATTGGAGACGTAGTAACCTTGTTGGGGATGAAATGCCTCCAGCCCATCCAACCCCATTTCCAGGAATTTGGGGATGAGTTCGTCCCTATGCACCAAGCCAGGATGAGCAAACACCGCTACACCGTTAACCGAATGGATGAGGTCTATGGCTTCCTTTGGACTGAGCCTGTATTTAGGAACATAGGCTGGGGCATGATAACCCAAATATCGGGCAAAAGCTTCATCATAGGACTTCACATATTCCCCTTGCAAAAGGGCATCGGCCACATGGGGACGGCCGATTGCCGCCTCTCCAGCGATTTCCTTCACCGTCTCCATCTTAATCCCAATCCCCAGTTCATTCAGCTTTTCCACCATCCTTACCCCTCTCTCATACCTCGCTCTCCGCAATCTTTCAGCCACTGAAGTGAATTTGGGGTCACGATAATCGATAAGATAGCCAAGTATGTGAATATCAGATTCACCTTCTGAGGCGGAAAGCTCTACAGCGGGAATAATTTCCAGCCCCCTTCCCCCTACAGCCTCTATAGCCGGCTCTAATCCCTTTGCCGTATCATGGTCAGCAATGGCAATGGCTGAGAAACCAAGCTCTAAGGCCTTTTCCACCACTTCTTGGGGAGTTAAGGTCCCATCCGAGGCGGTAGTATGGACATGTAAATCTATAAACCGTTTCTTCATTTAACTTTTCACCCACCCCTCGAGTATCAAAAGATGAAATATTAACAGAACTTAGCGTACATAGGGTTATCGACCCACTTACCAAAAACTGCCCTACCCTCCCCAGGTCTTCTACCCGTCCTGCAAGACAAGCAGAGAGGAGTTGCTCACAAACCCTTGGGGAGCAGAACAGGGGTTTAGATTAAAGGTCCCTAACTAATACAAAAAACACATTTCAAAATTTGGGGATAATCTAAGCTAAATTTTTGATTTCACCAATAACAAGACCTCATTCAGCAGCATTTGAGCCCTACTTTTAATCCCCTCGCATTTGGTTCGAATCCCCTTGACGAATGTTTCATCCTTAAGAGAAGAAAGATTTATCTCCACGTTTAGATTCGCTCCCTCCACTGCAGACCAGGCCAGAACGGCGGCAACCCCAGCATCGCTAATGGAATTGGGGGTTCCCTTCTCGGCCACCACCTGGGAGAGTTCTAAAACCCTTAGGGCCTTCTCCATAACTTCAAGTGGGACCTGGGTAGCTCCCTTTGTTGCCTGTTCAATCCGATGCGACCTAACCTCCTTCTCTTCTGGGCTTTCCTTGGGAAGCCTATACGCCTTCATAACTTCGTCAAAAGCCTGAGAATCATCATCTACCAATCTGGCAAGCCTTTGACGCAGTTCCTCTGATTCTCCTAACACCTTGGTTAGCTCCTCGCTTACCTCCTGGTACTTTTTCTTCCCAATGGTCAGGTTACAGACCATCGAGGTCAAACCAGCAGCCAGGCTGCCTACCAAAGCAGAGGCGCTTCCCCCTCCCGGGGTGGGGGAAGAGGAAGCCACTCCATCGAGAAAACTTTGATCAAACCCCATACTCCCTCCAATATAAGTTTAGAGATCAAACGGCAAAGCTTGAATAGTAAATTGACCGCAGCTAAACGCAAAGGGACTGTGGTATAAATACGGCTTTTCGGCTTTTACACTTCTACCCAGCTTTTTCTGGGCTTCAGTCCACCTGAAAGTTAGGGGCTTACCCCCACTAAAGGGCGATAGAAGCCTCCTACTCAAAGTAAGCCGCGGTCAAATCATATATTCGATAATTTTCTCCTCCGGAATAAAGGGAGCTAATTGGCTCAAACCCAAGTAATCGATGCTCACCTCAATAAGCTCCTTCTCAGATAGATCCGGACTTTGCCCCTTTTCGGTAAGCCAATACCTTCCAGCCTGCAAAAGGGCTTCTTTAGGGGTTAAACCAACGATCTCGCTCCCGGTCACCTCTACCCCCAGACTCTTCGCCTCCTTCTTCACCTCCTCAAACGCCTTATGGGGAGGGGTAATATTATAGTTGACCAAGTTGATGGAGACCTGCGCAATATCCTGCTCCTCCAGGAGAACGCCGATGGCCTTTACCGCTTTAAGCGAGCCCGGAATTCTCTTGGTCTTTCCCTCCTCGTCCTTAACTATCTTCCCCTCTTTATCCCTCAGGGGCCTTCCACTTTCCCTTATCCTCAAAGCTATCTCATGGGCAATGTCCTTGTCATTTGTGCTCAGGTTCACATTATAGGCAATAAGAAAGAACCTGGCTCCCGCAATGGTTGCTCCCGATTTGGGGTTAAACTGAGAGGGCCCGTAATCAGGCCTCCACTGGGGGTCCTTTAGCTTCTCTGGTAACCCTTCATATTCCCCCCTTCGCACCGTGGCCAAGTTCCTCCTCTCCGGACGAGTCGCCGCCTCCTCATAAAGATAGACTGGAATTCCCAACTTCTCCCCCACCCTTTGGGCATAGCGATGGGCTATCTGAACGCAGTCCTCCATCTTAACTCCACTTACTGGCACGAAGGGAACTACATCTGTAGCCCCCATTCGAGGATGTCCTCCATGGTGTTGAGTCATATCGATGAGCTCGGCGGCCTTTTCTGTAGCCCTATAGGCGGCCTCCTCAACCCCCTCAGGGTCACCAACGAAGGTTACCACCGTGCGGTTGTAGTCGGGATTGGGATCAACATTAAGAAGCTTCACCCCTTCTGTTCTCTCTATCTGAGAGGTGATCGATTTAATAATTTCATTATTAACCCCTTCGCTAAAGTTAGGAACACACTCAACAATCTCTTTCATTGGGTCTCCTTTTTGAAAATTACCTATAGAGGATTTTTAGAACCTAAAACACGAATATACGAATCTACACGAATAAATCGAGGAAGTTTATGGATCTAAAAGGGAAACGTAACGATTCTTAGCTTCCCAATCCATAATCCGAAATAACGATCACCTCTTCAATTTGGCTTTTATTGCTCCGACCAAAAGGGGGAGCATAATCTCGTGATGGCCCACGAAGGAGAAACCCCTCCCCCCCAGGTTGTGCGGCCTCTCCACCACATTTTTCTGGGGGCGGTAGAGGGGATACATATCAAAATTGGCCGTGGTAAAATCATCAACCCGCTTACCGAGGTTGCGGACCAGATTCAACCCCTTAAGAAAGACCTCGGGGAGGATAACGGCTGAGCCAAAGTTTACTACAACACCCCCCTGCAGGGAAGTCAACATCTGGGAGAAAATCCGAAAATCTCTCAGACTGGCCTCCCCAATTATCTCCCCCTTTGTAGAGGGGTGCTGATGAATAACATCTGTCCCCACAGCCACATGCACTGTAAAGGGTATATTCAGTCTATGAGCTACCCAGAAGATGCTCTGCTTCCGATAAGGGGGATTAAGTTCCCCTAACTTCTTCCCGATCGCCTCTCCAAATCCCAAGTTTTCTTCTCTCCCCTCTTCCAAAGCCTTGTTAATATATTCACCGGTCTGGAGACACATCCCAAAGGAGCCGTCCTTAAGGCCAATCTCCACATCTTCAGAGGTTGCACCCCAGAGGGCAATCTCTAAATCATGGATGACCCCCGCCCCATTAGTAGCCATCCCAGTAATTACCCCTTCCTCCATTAGATCGATGAGCAGGGGAGAGAGACCACACTTGATGAGATGAGCCCCTATCATAAAGATTACCGTTCTGCCTTTCTGATGAGCCCTGAGAAGCAAATCCACAAATTCTAACAGTTCTTTGGCTTTCAATATGTGGGGCAAGCTATCCAAAAAGCGGTTGAAATCCTCTCCAGGAGTATACCTATGAGAAAAATCCTCCACCTTCACCTTCCTCTCCCCCATGGAGAAAGGATAAAGCTTTACCCTACTTAGCTCTATCTCCTTGAATTTCGACATCCTCCCCAAGCAAAGGGACAAAAAATCTCCCCGGTTTAAACCTTATCAACTCAGCGCTAATGGATCCAATTATCACCTTGGACTTCATCAAAACAGGCATCTTCCTCCGGTCATCGGTGAGCCAAATCAACAACTTCCCCTGGTGTTTAAAGATACCCGTTCCTTCCTTCAGGTTTGGTTCTATAACCAAGCAATTGAAGGCCCCAGCGTCGACTTTAACCCTCTCCCTTTTTAAAACTTTTACCTCTACGCGGTAGTTTTTCCCATCCGCATGGCTATCGACAAGAAGGGACTTACCCACCTCCATAGGTTGGGTACGCACCCAATAAAGGGCGGAGAGGACATCTTGGACAAAAGGTACTACCTCTATGGTGTCCTTCCCATCAAAAGCTAAATGCTTAGTCTGGTCGAACTCAGTAAACCTATCTGCCCTAAAGCTCCCTTCCCGGAGATGCTTTTCAAACTTCCAGGGGAAGACACCCCCTTTATCCAAGATGGAAATCACCCGATCATTTACTCGGAAAAAAAGGGAAAAAAACCGGTTGGACCAAGCCTGCGAGATGAGTCGATAACAGATGTGACCCTGGTAAAGATAGGGGCCTGCAACCTTCATCCGGGCCCCCCCCGCGTTTACCAACCCGTAGGATAGCCTAAACTCAAGCTCCTCCCCAGCTCCAAAGGCATAATTCTCCACCTTCCTGGCCACGGAGACCCCACCAATCCCCAGAGCAATGATCAGAAAAGGATAAAATATTCCCCTTTTCATCTATCAAGGGCTTTGCGGTATACCTCTTCTGTCCTTCTCACCGTCTCCTCTATCCCAAATTTGCGCACCACAATCTTCCCTTGCGCCGAGAACTTCTGGGCTAACTCCCTATCCTTCAACAAACTTACAATTGCCTTGGCCATTGCCTGGGGATCCCGCGGAGGGACAAGCCAGCCATTGAACCCATCTTCAACTATCTCTGGGATGCCACCAGTGTGGGTAGCAACAATGGGGACCCCATAGAACATAGCTTCCAATAAGGAGGTACAGAGCCCCTCTAAGTAGGAGGAGAGGACAAAAAGATCAAGGGCAGAGTATATAGAGGCCATATCTTCCTGAAAGCCCAATAGGTTCACCCTCCCCTGCAATCCGAGATGGTTTATTTCCCGTTTTAGCTTACCCTCCAACTCCCCTTCACCGACGATGACAAACCTTACCTGAGGTAGTAAATGGAGTACTTCCTTTGCTGCCAGGAGAAGATAGGTCTGAGCTTTATGAGGGGCCAAGGAAGCCACATTCCCGACCAGAAACCCATCTGTCCCCAAGCCCAACTCCCCCCTCCACTTTTCCCGGTTGCCTCTTCTTAAGCGGTTGAGGTCCAGGCCGCTATACACCACCTCTACTCTCTCCGGGGAAATCCCATCCTCGATGAGCACATCTCTGATTCGCTGAGAAACGGCTAAATATCTTGTCACCCATGGACCATATTTAAATCGCTTAAAGGGGCTCCTTCTCAGGTGAAAGTCTACCCGTCGGGAGACCACTACCCGGGGGCCTGGAGAGAGCTTAGTAGCCAGCCAACCCAGGGCATGAGCATGGGAGGTGTGGAAATGGAGGATATGGGGACGAAATCTCCTCATCAACCTTCCCAGTTGAACCATAGCCTGCAGGTCACCTTCTCCCCTCATTCTCAGGGGGTAGACGTAAAGACCTCGCATGGTGGCCCTTTTAGCCAGGGGGCTACCCGGTTGGGCCACTATACCCACCTGGTGTCCCCTCGATCTCAACCCTAAGGAGAGGAGGAGGACCTGGTTCTCCCCCCCCCTCCAACTCGTAGCCGTATCTACCTGAAGCACCCGCAGGGGATCACCGGGGCACTTTCCCCTTTTCAAAGAGCTTGGCATATCCCAAGAAGATATAATAAGCACCAAAGCAAGAGATTATAAACCCCCTTATTCCCTCTAAGAACCCCAACCTGATGAAATACATCTTGATGAACTTCCCCAGGGGACGAAGAAAGAGGTCCAGAAGGTGGAAACTCCTCCCCCTTTGATAAAGTTCCTCAGCCTTCAGGCTTGTATAACTATTAATTTTTTGGAGATGGGTGGAAAGATTTGGATATGGATAGTGGAAGATCTCTCCCTTTAACCTCCCCACCCTCCCTTCCACCTCTACCCGCTCATGAACCATCCTCCCCACCCATTTCCCTCTCTTCCGATCAAAAAACCTTAACTGATAGTTAGGATACCACCCACAGTGACCCACCCAATCCCCGAGGTAAAAGGACCTTCTGGGGATCTCAAAGCCGCTGTAACCCCTCATCACCTTGTCCTTCAAAGCCTCCAACTCCCCCCTGAGCTGAGGAGACACAACCTCATCAGCATCCAGGAAGAGAACCCATTGATGTGTAGCCTGCTTTAGGGCCCAGTTCCTCTGTTCTACAAAACCTTCCCAAGGATGAATATAAACCTTATCGGTATATTCCTTTGCAATTTGAACCGTTCGATCCTCGCTTTCCGCATCCACCAGAATGATCTCATCCGCCCAACTCAAGCTCTTTAAACACCTATGGAGATTTTCCTCTTCATTGTGGGTAATTACTAACGCGCTCACTTTGACCATAAAACTAACTCCTTTAGCTGAGGGGCACTCCTCTCTAACTCCCATTTTATCATTCGGAGAACCTCCCGATAGAGATCAATATCACCTCCAATCGGATCTGGTACATCCCCCCCCTGACCATGGGCGAAATCCCTAAGCAAATAGAGGTTCTTCCCCTTAAAACCCATCTCTCGAATGGAATCAAGATGTCCCTTTTCCATAACTAAGATTAGATCAGCCTCCTGTAATAAACCCCATCTCAGGGGCTGGCTCCGATGAGCGGAGATATCTATACCCACCTCCTCCATAACCATTTGCGCATTTTCCGAAGGAGGTAACCCCTTTACCGCCTCTGTTCCCGCCGATATAACCCTTATCTGGCCCGGGGGAAAGAGACTCCGAAGAATACCAGCCGCCATTGGGCTGCGACACATATTTCCAGTACAGACAAAAAGGACCGTGAATGGAGGTCCCTGTAACCTTTGACCCAAAATTTCCTCTATATCCTCCAATCTTATCCTCCCCTTCCTCAATAAGCGGGGCTCGGGCCCGATAAGATCTACAACTGTTGAAGGTAGACCATCCTTTAAAGGGCCAGCATCGAGGAACAGGTTCACCTTTCCTTTGAAGGTCGAATAAACCTCTGCGGGATCTTGTAGGGGGGGAGCACCGGAGATGTTGGCACTGGTAGCGGTGAGGGGAACGTCCAACCCCCTCAGCAGGAATGAAACAAGAGGAGAAGATGAAATCCTCAAACCCACTCCCCCTGAAGGGCTCACCACCATTTTAGGGAGAGATGGCTTAGCTTTCAGGATCAGGGTAAGAGGCCCAGGCCAGAAGGATTCGATCAACTTCTCACCCTCCGGAGGGACCTCCTCCACTAAGGAGAAAAGGTGGGCTCTATCTTTAATTAAGAGGGAGACAGGGCGAGAGGGTTCCCTCATCTTTGCCTCGTAGACCTTCCTTATCGCCAAGGGGTTAAGGCCATCAGCCCCTAAACCATAAAAGGTCTCCGTAGGAAGGGAGATTATCCCCCCCTTTTTAACTATCTCCCTGGCCTCATCTAAGACCTTAGATGGAGGGGAAAGGGGATCTATCCTTACCCTCCTACTCCTCACCTTGACTAAGGGGAACCTTTACTATCCAAGGATGGGAGAAACCGGCCTGGGAGACCCTCTGCAAAAGCGCCTTCGCCTCCTCCTCAGTAGAACAATCCCCTACCCTCACCTTATACAAAGGGGAATCATATTGAATATAAACTTCTTCTTTCATCTTCTCCTTCACCCTCTGGGCAAATTCCTCCGCCTGATCCAAGTAAGTGGTGGCGAAGACCTGCACTCGATAACAGGAGACCTTCCTATTCCACTTGGTAATAGTCACCTCTCCCTTTAACCCCTCTGGCCCTTTCTGTTTTGGCTTAGGCTTAACCACCAGATATGAGGGTCCCTCTAAGCTAAGGGGATCGAAGTTCCTCTCCCCTGCCGTGCGCGGATCCCGCGCCTTTCCTCCTTCTGAAGGGGGAAGACACCCCCCTAAAAGGAAGATGAGAAAAATGCTTGACAATAACTTAAACATCTATCATCGCCAGGTGAAAAACAGCCTTATAGTCTAAGACCGAACCTTTGTTACAACTTAATCGAAATCTGCAATGGCCGGCAGCCTACTTTGTGGCTACACTTCGAATGTCTTCTGGTAATCTATTGAGTTTTCAGGACATTTATCCTATATTGACTGTTATGGATCTCCCCTAACCCTTGACTAAATGAACCCTTTAAATTTCTCCTCTTCCTTCATCTCCTCTATCAATCTTTTGACCTCCTGTGCCTTGGTCTTATGGGCGACAAGAACCCTCTTTTCCGTCTTGATAATGATCAGATCAGAGACCCCCAGAGTAGCCACAACTCCATCCTGGTCGCCGATGAGAAGACAATCGAAAGTATCAAGGGCACAGACATTACCTAATTTTATGTTGTTATCCCCATCCTTTTCATAAACCTTGTCTAAAGATGTCCAAGAGCCAATATCTTCCCAGAAGAATTCCCCCTTCACCACTACCACATTATCTGCTTTCTCCATTACTCCATGAT
This sequence comes from bacterium, assembly GCA_029932675.1. Lineage (GTDB taxonomy): Bacteria > SM23-81 > DAOVCL01 > DAOVCL01 > DAOVCL01 > DAOVCL01. The sequence continues at coordinate 10,026 of JAOZPP010000068.1, read as the reverse complement.
CGATAGAGATGGGCTGAAGACTTGCATAAACCTCATCTAAAACCCTTTCTTCTGAAGAAGAAGCTGCCCGGGAAAGACCCTCGTAAACCTTGGGCAGAAACCTCTGAAGGGCAGAGAGAATCACGGAGACCTTCCAGACAAACATCCCGCTATTCCAGAGGTAGAGATCCTTCTGGTAATAAAACTCCTGGGCGGTGAGTGCATCAGGTTTTTCTTTAAACCTAACAGCTCTGTACACCCGAACCCCTTTCACCTCCTCCAAAAGTTCCCCTATTTGAATATATCCGTAACCAGTTTCTGGCCTGCTTGGGTTTATACCAAAAGTAAGAAGCCAATCCCCCATTTGAGCCCTCTCCACTGCTACTGAGGCAGCTTGGAGGAAGTTTGCCTGTGGCTTGATCAAATGGTCGGCGGAGAGGATAAGCATAACCGCTTGGGGATCATCTAAGGAAAAAGCGGCTAAGCCGATTGCCGCAGCGGTATTGCGTCCCAAGGGTTCTATAACTAAGTTCTCGTCCTTTAATCGCTCGATTCCCATTAAGATCTGAGGAGCCAACTCCCTGGTGGTGACGATCCTCACCTTCTCCAAAGGAACCAGAGGGGTTATCCTCTCTATGGTCTCCTCCAACATAGTCCTGTCCTGGAAAAGCGGAAGTAGCTGTTTGGGCTTATCCTTTGTGCTCCAGGGCCAGAACCTCTCCCCCCTCCCCCCAGCCAAGATGATAGCATAAAGGTTCTCTACCATTGAGATAACTATAAGAAAGAGTGCCTCCCCTGTCAAGGAAAATCGGAGACACCATTGGGCGAGGAATCCTAAATATGTCCAAACCGGGGATAGGCATGGATTGCACAGATAGAATAAAAGTGATACGAATAGAAAAAACGCCAATAAAAATGGCCAAGGTGGCAGAAGTCCTCTTCTGCCACCTCCCCACCTTTATCAACAACTCTTGTAAGGCTCACCTGGGATCAGCAAGGATTTTCCCATTTTATCCAGTTCATCTTGTCAATCCTGTCCAAGAAATGGTAATTCCTATGCATTCAAGCTGATAGCCGACCGTTGACCTCTGCTCGGAACGGCATAGCTGGCTGCTGATTCCAATCTATGATCTAAGGACAACGATCTACGACCCACGAGTGCCCCGTTTCTCTCCTTTTCGGCTTTCCTCCTTGTCTGAACTTAGCTCCCTTGCGGTCGCTTAATTTCTCCATAAAGGCCTCACCGGCCCTATGGTACACCGCAATCCTCTGCATGCGTGGGACGGTCTCTATCTCAACCCTCTATCTTTCGTTTCTATCTTTATGAAGTCTTTCGGCTTGACGATCTGGATCCCTTCATAATTGCCAAGATCAAGAAGATGATGATCACCGGAAATGATATAATCGGCTTCGCCATCTATAGCACATCCAAGGAAGATATTATCGGTCGGGTCTGCTTCGATGATCATGATTTTGCTCTTTAGTTCCACAAAGTGTGAGTGTTTCCTCACATTGTTAATCAGAGGAAGTATCTCTGGTGGGCTCAATCCAAATCTGGAATAACTTAAGACTCTTATGAATTCCGCCATCATCTCCTCACAAGAGATCATTATCACTTGGCCGGTTCTCACCAGTTCATAAACTTTTCTGGGGTAACCCCTCCAGAAAAGGGCAGAGATCATAATGTTAGTATCCAGGACGACTCGTTTCACCTGATGCCTCTGGATTCGTGAATGATCCTTTCAATATCGTCTTCTGTGAGCTCTGAGAACCGCTTCTCCTCTGCCAAGGCCTCTGCATAGGTGTAGATCTCTGCTTCTTCCACAGGTAAAAGGATAACTTCAAAGATTCTCCCCACTTCTTTGGATGTATCTTCCGGTAAGGAGAGATGTCCATCCGGTAATACTTTCGCTATAAATTTTTTAGCTTCCATTTCAAACCTCCTAGCAATAAGTGAGAATCCTTCTAATTATACTTGCTATACACTGGCCTGTCAATAATAAACCACCGAGGCCTTATGGTTCTTGACAACTTAACCCGGATTATTCATAAACTGATGACGAGTTTGTAATTTGAAGTGAGGCGGCAAGAACCCCGATTCTGCCACCTCCCCACCTTTATCAACAACTCTATCCGCCCAAACCGCATTGTAGCCCGATTTGTTCATAACGAATCTCCCAATAAAAACAAAGTAGCAAAAGGCAGGCCTGACCTCTATTATGCATAAGGCTATCCTCGGAGGGGGCGAGAAATTTAAACCTCCCCCAGACTCCAAATCTGCGGGAGGTCCTATGAGTGTTTCTGAATAGCTCCTCAGGGATGTGTGGAGCGGTTCCTATCTCTCGTTTCTACCTCTATTCAGTCCTTTTCATCTTCCCGATCTACGGTCTACGAGTAACGATCTACGGCTTCTTCATCTGATCAGAACCATCTTCCTCGCCTGCACAAAATCACTTGCCTGCAGCCGGTAGAAGTAGATACCACTGGCAGTATCCCTCGCATCCCATCTAACAGTCTTGTATCCCGCCTTCTGCTCTCCATCAACCAAACTCGCCACCCTCTGGCCAAGGATATTGTAAACCTCCAACCTCACCCAACAATCCTTGGGCAGGGCATACTTGATCTCGGTAATGGGGTTGAAGGGGTTGGGGTAGTTTTGGGACAGGAAGAAGGCCCTGGGCATTTTACCCATCATTTCTGAAAGATTAACACCTATCTCCACGGTACTATCAGCAACAGCAAGATGGTTAGGGGTATGAAGGGTGTCCAGATAACTAAAATTGATATTGTCGTTAATTACTGTAGAATTTACTTGCACGGTAAGAGTTGGCTTCGGATTTGGCTCTGGGGGGTAATAAGCATACTGCCATTTAGCATCTGAAACGTCTTTTCTATCTCGTCCTATTCCCCCTTTATATGCATGAGTGTGTTGGTAGTGGTAAAACAATTGAGGATCATAGGGTATCCAATCAGCATGAGGATAGTAAACTTCGATCCAGGCGTGTGTCCCTTGTCCCCAGTTTATTCCTATTGGTCCCGAAGGTCCTGGGATAGTGTAGGCGTGATGAATCGATCCCCCACCAACAAATCTAGCTGGTATTCCAACCGCCTTCATCATGGCGACAGCTAAATGGGCATAACCCTGACAGGTCCCTTTCCTGGTGTGGAGAACAGAAAGAGCATCACTAGGTCCAGAACCATACGTGATATTATCAATTATCCAATCCATGATGTGAATAACTGCCTGATATTCTAAACTATCATTATCTGTTACAGCTTGAGCTTGGTCAATTATAGCCTGGCTATCTGACTGAGTATACTCTGTGGCCTCTAAATAACGAGTGGGAAGAGTACCTGTCGGAGGAAATGGTGTGTCTTGGTCCTCTAAACCATTTAAGACATTATTCAAATTCGCTGTAAAGGTGCAAGTAGTAGTAATCGAGCCCACTGGAGGGTTGTCCCATTTTATCACACAATAGTTGTTGCCATCTGCATCCACTTGATTATCCTGGATATCGTTAGGTGCTCGACTATAAGCCCTGTTAAAGTTTTGTATATCCTGGGTCAGTGGGTTGAGAGCGTAATCTGGGTAGTTGCAGTTCCATAGCTTTATCCAGGCTATTCCTCCCCCTAAGTCTTGAATGTTAAGTACATACCTTTGATCACCATCGACAGAAGAACTCATTGTGCCATTGATAACATCAGTGAAGCAAAATACACCGCTGCTCAGAGTAAGAATAAGACACCCGCAAACAATCAGGCAAAAGAATTTTCTTAACATTTTAATTCCTCTACTGCAAAAAGGTGAAGAATTAGGTAGCCGCAACCCTTAGGTTGCGTAAGTTGTTGACTTATAGGGTATCTTTTCGCTTACTAAAATCTGCGACTACCGATTCTATGGTTCTGCAGAGGAACACTTTAATGTTAATGCCTTTTCAGTTTCCTGGTAAAATATCTATCCCGCGCCTTGAGACACGACGATATGCTACCCATCCCCCTCTCACTCTATTTTTCCTTTGGGGAGGATTCGGGGTTAATAGGTGATATCCTCAAGAGATTTGCCACTTTATACTCTTCGTCTTTTCTATCCTTAGCCCAAACAGCAAGATAGTAGTCACCCTCACACCAGTATTTGGTATTTCTAAATGAAATCGAAAAGGTTCCATCGGGTTTAACGGTTATTTCTTGGGAAAACTTCCTTTTTCTCTGATCATTCAAATCAGTGCCATCATATATCTCAAATTTCAAGTACTTTTGCTGAGACCTCCCACTATATGTCTCCTCAGCAAGCTCACTCCTATTAGCCCCTTCTACTGAATATAGTGTGGCTACTACTGGATTAAATTCTATCACCCTTGCGATGAGATGCACCGTAGCTATCATCCGATCCTCACCTCTCACTATACCAACGCCAAGATGGGTGTTCTTCTCGCTTAGTATCTCCCCTCTACATCTCCCATTATCAAAGAAAGATCTATACAATTTATCCACGGTAGTTTCTTCACTAACAAATGCTATGCTGTGGTAGTCTGAAATCCAGGCTTTCTGTGTTCTATCTAAAGCAGTCCCTTCAACTGGAGAAATTGCATTTAAGTAATTTAACCTCACCATCTCTTCGGTATGTTTCCTTGCTACCTCGGTTAATGCTGAATCAACCACAAAGGGCTGAAGGCCTTCCTCGAACCGCCTCTGATTGATGAGACTAGCAAGTTGTTTTTCCTCTGGCGTTAGAAATTTCATATCCGTTTCCCCTACTCCTTCCCCCCGCGATGATTCGAACTCGACGCTTACTATCAAAAGAAACGACAACACTAAAAATAACTTTGAAAACTGCACTTTATTCCCCCTTCTTACCTTTTACAGTCAGTTCTTCTCTAAGGAAAAGTGAGTAACATACCGTGATTTAGGTCCAAAGCTTACAATTTTCCCAATCTATTTGACCCGAATTATTCATGAACTGAAAATGAATTGGCATAAATTTTTCAAGGCCGATGATTTGTGTATTTGTTTCGTAGGGACTCCGCTAAGGCGGAGTCCCTACAGCTTTTCTACCCCCGCAAAAGCGGGGGGTAACCTCTTTGGGGCTTTAGCCCCACAGAGGGCCCTGAAGGGGCCCAACCCGCACTAAAGTGCGGTAGAACTCTTGCCTGGTAGGGCAGAACCCAACCAGCACATATCTGCGTAAATCTGCAGTTCTCTGCCTCCTTCTACCTACCCCTTTCTCTGCCGTCAGAATCGGGGTTCTGACGGCTCCGTGAGCAACGACCACCAGCCTCCTTACCTCAACAGCACCATCTTCCTTGTCCTTGTTACCTCAAACCCATCACCTTTCACCTCTAACCTGTAAAAATATATCCCGCTGGAAAAGGCGTTCGCATCCCACCTAGCAACCTTGTATCCCGCCTTCTGCTCCTCATCAACCAAACACGCTACCTTCTGGCCTAAGATGTTGTAAACCTCCAGTTTAACATAGCAATCCCTGGGCAGAGCATATTTGATCTGGGTGACTGGATTGAAGGGATTAGGGTAATTCTGGGAGAGGGAGAATCCCCTGGGCACAATCCGAGAGTGGGTTGGCTCCCACACCCCTGAAGGGAATTCAAAGGAGACCTCAACCACACTATCGGGCTCCCCGCTGATTCCATATTCCCATCTCACTATGGTGTCTTTTGTTGCCTTAACCGCATACTGATTACCACATTGGCAGGTAAAAAGGCAGTGGCCCCCAGTGTCAGTCACCGAAGAAAAAAGGAGACTGTCTGGCTCTAAATATAACTCCACTGAGGTGCCTATGGAAGGATTTAGCCCCTCCGTGGCTGTCACGGCAATGTAGAAGGCAGAATCAGCAGAAATCAGGTTGATGATCCCATCTTCACCAGCCAAGGTGGTATCTTGTAAGGTGTCAAAATCGAAACTCTGAAAGAACGGGGCAGCATCTTCCGCAAAGACAGCTAACTCGTTGTATCCAGAGTCTGCTGGGACGGCTAAGTTACCCAGAGAATCTGTGAAGTAAAACTCACCCTGGCCATCACCAAAGTGATAGACCAAGCATTGGGTTGGCCGCTTTATTGGAGCTCCTGTCACCTTGGCTATGAACCAAGCTGAACTACGATCTTTTTGTTTGAGCACATCCCAGGGGTGATAATAGCTAAACTTTTTCCCACCAGGTCGCCGGTTCCAGGGGTGGGTTGGGGGCAATCCTGCCTCCTTATTCGTCTCACATAAAAAAGCCTTTCGCTTTCCTGGTACAAGACACCAGAATCTGCTTCCCCTGAAAGTATGAACAGTGTCAGATCCCTCACAGTGGCACTGACCAGTCCAAATGCAATCCTCAGAGGCGCCCTCCATATCCGTAATAGATTTACAATCGGAGCACAGGGGTGCTACGCGGTAGTGGTAATCTCCGCTTACCCCTTCTGGAACAAGGAATTCACCAATTGGCTGTTTGAGGTGAAGGTAACGGCCTTTGATAGTCACATCGCTGTCATCAAGCTCGCCATTTTCGTTAATATCCGGGGCCATAGCATGGGAACCAAGTTCGACTAATACCCCCTGATGGTCCCTAATAGCCTCTCCGCCCACAGATTTGTCATAGATATTGGCAAACCCGTGGGCACTACAGGCTATTTTGTTGACCTCCTGAGTGCTCTTGTCCACAAAGACAACCACCCGTTCCCAATCGCTGTCGTGAATTTGCAGGCCGCGGCGTTCGTAGTCATTAAAGAGGTAATAGACCCAATAGTCATAAACCCACTCCTGATTATGGCAATATGGCCCATGACAATAGACCTGAGCAACAGGGGGGGAGAGCTTATCGTTGACACTCAGTAAAGTATAGAGACTCTCCTGGTTTACGAGCTTGAAGTTTTCGGGCAACACCCCATTGAAAAATGGATTGCAGGGGAACCAACTTTCCCAAGAGCGGAAGACGAAGATGGGGGCATAAGAACTTGCCGGTGGTGGTATCCTTGCCACCAGCACATTGTCGAACCGCACGGTGGCGCTTCCGTAGGCACCGGAGTAGGCCGTGACAGCAACCTGGCCGTGATTCAAGGGAGTGTCCGTATCGGTGTAGTCTATAACCTGATTGTCATCTACCCTGACCTTTATATTATCACCGATGACCTTGACTTGGACATGATACCAGGTATTAAGCTGGCTGGGATAATCAGCAGTGGTGAGCTCGGTAGAGACTCCGTCCACTATCCTGGAGAGGGTAACCTCATCTGCCCCCATCCAGTCGCTTCTCACATTCACCGCGTAGAAGTTGTTCTCATCAACAACCCGAAACGCCACTACCTTGTCCCCCCCCGCATCTCCATAGACATCGGCCTCCAAGATATAATCCGTCCAGTCAGAATTACCAGCTACACTGAGACACCAGACCTCGCTTCCACTCACGCTGGAGGTGTATTCTCCACTTTCCACCACCCAGGTGCAACCACCGTATTTCTGCCACCCATCATCATTCCCATCGCTAAAATTATCAAAGAGTAAAGTATCACAGGGGCTTTTATTTAGCTGGAAATCAACGGTTGTTGTCTGATCAGCAGTTACGGTAACATCATTTTCCGTTTTGGTCTCATAACCATCCTTTGAAATTAGGACATTGTAAGTGCCCGCAGGCAAATTGGGAATGCTATAGCGCCCATCTGATACTGTATTACCGCTACCGATTGTGCTGTCTCCCTGCATTGCCTCCACAAGCACACCCCCTATCTGGTCCTGGGTATATGAGTCCCTCACCGTGCCGGCGATGGCGCCAGTAACCGACCCTTCACACACCACGGTTATAGTTGGAGTAGGCGAGGTAATTGCCGGGCTTGGACTGGTAATGGTTGGCGATGGAGAAGTTACTGTGGGGAAGGAGGAGGTTATGGTAGGAGTGACACTCTGGACAGTGGGAGTAACAAACTCCCCCATACAGGTATTGCCATTAGCATCAAACTTGGCCAGGAGGAGATCATAACCTCCGGCGCCGTAATTATCAATCTCACCCATGACCACGAGCCCCACATTAGAAACCTCTACCACAGACTCCCCACCCTCATCCTCGGTTCCCCCCAGGGTTTTCGCCCAGAGCAAATTGCCTGAACTATCGAATTTGGCCAGGAGGAGATTCCAAGAACCCGCACCGCGACTATAAGTCATTCCAGCAACGACAAGTCCTCCATCAGAAACCTCTATCACAGACTTCCCACCTTCATCGTCGGTACCCCCTAAGGTTTTTGTCCAGAGCAAATTCCCTGAACTATCAAACTTGGCCAGAAGGAGATCCTTGCCACCTGCGCCGTAACACTCAGTCCATCCTGTGACCACAAGCCCCCCATCAGAGACCTCTACCACAGACCACCCATAATCATCGTTGGTTCCCCCCAGGGTTCTTGTCCAGAGCAGGTTCCCTGCACCATCAAACTTGGCCAG
>JAOZPP010000068.1:0-1523 GCA_029932675.1 bacterium | reverse complement strand
TTGTCCAGAGCAGGTTCCCTGCACCATCAAACTTGGCCAGGAGGAGATCATAAGAACCCGCGCCGTAACTATAGGTTCCTCCTGTGACCACCAGTCCCCCGTCGGAGACCTCTGCTACAGAGTTCCCCCAATCATCATTGGTTCCCCCCAGAGTTTTTGTCCAGAGCAAATTGCCTGAAGTATCAAACTTGGCCAGGAGGAGATCATAAGAACCCGCGCCGTAACTATAAGTGCCTCCGGTAACTACCAACCCCCCACCTGAAACCTCCGCCACAGAGTATCCATAATCATCGCCGGTTCCCCCGGAGGTCTTGACAAGTTGGTTCTGGCCAAAAACCCGTATAGCCACAACGCCCACCAAAACCAGGGCCAGAAAAGAGAAAAATGTGCGTGCTCTCATCTTCTCACTTCCATTTTTGGGCTTGTATTTTATGTAAGGACAAACATTTATGTCTGTCCTTACGGATTTAGAGTGTTGTGGCTCCTATCACAACCCACGTCAACAGAGTTACCACACCCCACAGTTCCTTGTGCTGTCAGGGTAGAGCCCTGACAGGCGTTACTATCCCAATTCATTTCGCTTTTCCACTTGTGCTTTGTCACTTATCACTTGTAACTGTTTCACCTGATTAGCACCATCTTCCTCGTTTTCTCCACCTTTAACCTATCACCCATCACCTCTAACCTGCAGAAATAGATACCACTGGCAGTATCCCTCGCATCCCACCTAACAGTCTTGTATCCCGCCTTCTGCTTTCCATCAACCAGAGTTGCCACCTTCTGGCCTAAGATGTTGTAGACTTCAAGCCTCACCCAGCAATCCCTGGGCAGGGCATACTTGATCTGGGTCACTGGATTGAAGGGGTTGGGGTAGTTCTGGGAGAGCAGGAGGGTTTGGGGTAACCCAATGAGCTCGTTACTATGAACACCAGCGCATGCTTGATCGGAGCATTCCCCCTCGTTCCCAGAAAAGTCCACGGCGGAAACTCTATAGTAATAGGCAAACTCTGGCTCGAAGTCCTTGTCAATATAAACGGTGTCAGTTGGGGCTCCGATGGAATCGCCAGGCTCAGGTAGGAAACCACTGATTGTATCCCTATAGACTATGTAGTGATGGACCCCCACATTATCAGTCGCTGGCGTCCATACCAAATTTATGCTGGTATCCGTTGAGGTGGCCTGAAGGTTGGTTACCTTAGATGGAGGTATCGTATCGCTGGATGAGGTCTTCAAGCCCAGGCTGTGATACCCGCCCGCGGCAACGGCCACAAAGTCCCCATTGGGCGCAGGCACATCGCACTGACCCCAGTCGTTGTCACCCCAGGCCACGATGGTCCCATCAGATCTCAGGCCCAGGCTGTGCTCATAGCCCGCGGCAACGGCCACAAAGTCCCCATTGGGCGCAGGCACATCGCACTGGCCCTCGTAGTTGTCACCCCAGGCCACGATGGTGCCATCGGATTTCAGGCCCAGGCTGTGCCCATAGCCCGCGGCAACGGCCACAAAGTCCCCATTGGGCGCAG
>JAOZPP010000013.1 GCA_029932675.1 bacterium | reverse complement strand
CAATATATCATATCAAAGATCAAAATGCAAACTACTTTATGACCTGAGTAATAAGTGCATCGACACGGAAGGTGGTGTTCTCGCCGTGTGCGATGAACTTCAACTGTGCTCCAGCAAGTCCGTAATCATCAAGTGCTGATTGGGCTAGCCTTCTCAATCTTCGCACTTGACCCCGGGAGCTCAGTGCTTCAAATGCCTTCATGAAGTTCCCTTTCGGTCAGCTCCAGCGACCTGTGAGCCGCCTTTTTCCTCTGGCTTTACTGCTTCGTGTAGCAATATACATCCGTTTTAAGCATATCTGAAGTTGTATGCAAGCAAATGAACTCGAGTGCTGGCAAAGTCCGAACCAGACCTATACTCTTAGCCGACGCCATTATTCTCAGAGGTTCTGTTGGTGATTGTCTTTTTCAGTCTGAAAAGAATCCAAGTATAAACAACCACAATAAACACTATCCACAGTTTTTCTGCCATCCAATGCTCAGATATGTGATGAAAATTTTGGCCAACCATATCATGGCCGAAATGCCATAGCATGGCAAACAACAAATATCTCCTCTGAGATTTTATAAGGCTGAGCAAGACCACAAACGTAAAACAGCCATGAATTAGAAGTCCTACCAAGAGCCGTTCGAATGAATTATATAAGCTCTGCCAGAAGCCTAATTCTAAAACTGCTTTACTCCGACTCAAAAGCTCTGGCGATAAATTTTCTGGTGCATACTTGACCATAAGGACGGTTAGAAGAAGGCCACCACCAACGATGATTGATTCCATGCCGCTGTGTCCAATGGCATACATAATGCCGGTTCTCCAGTTCCTTTCTTCTCGTAGCTTTTTAAAGACCCGAAAGGCAAAAAACCGACTGGACTCCTCAAACAGTCCGGCAGATGATGCTATTATCAGCGAATATAATATCGTTCCTTCTCTTAGTGAATCACTCAAGGAAGCCGTGATCTGGGTTGCGAGCAAAATACAAACCCATGCCATAAAAAATGCAAGTAGACCAATAGCAAAAGCGCTATATGTTGCTTTGAGAAGTTTTCTCCCCAATAAGAATACTAAGAAGAATGGACCGAGAAAGTATACGATGTAAGGTAGGATGTCGAGCATGAAACTTCCCTCCTTGAAAAAAAAATAATATTATCAGATGGCTAACTTATTAACCTCTCTTGAAATAAATTAGTGCTTTCACAGAATAAATTGTCAATGTGAAGAAAATATAAATTGGGAACCACTCCATAAAAGATGTTTTCTTTTATACATAGCGTACAATAAAAACATCGCCCCAATTGAATAGGGTAACGATATTGCAGCAGCTCGTGTCATGTGATAATTCTGCCTTTCATCATAGACATCATTCCTCTTCTGAACCTTCGTAATTATTCCAAAATAAACATACAAGATCAGAGGTGGTAGCAGAATCAGTTCAAAGTAATGATTCAGTAGAATGACATCCGGCCAGCCAATTGATGCCAGCAATCCTGTTAACCCGCAGATGATACCAATTATATTCATCCTGTAAAACAACTTTTCATTCATCTGAAGACGCCTTGGAACCTTGCCAGTATAGTCATGGCAGTCTCCACAGTAGAGACCACAGTATGCAATAAGGTTTTTATCCTCTTCCTTAACAAAGGATAGTCTCCAGATGAATCCAGAACAGTACCAAGGGATTAAGTCTCAGGGCCTCGGGATACTGTGATCATCGGCTGCTAAAACAGATGAAGGCCGGTTATTTCTTTAAGTATGGCCAAACCTACCATCAATACCAAATTCAAGATCCCTCCCCTCTCCCACCTGAGCACCCTGCCCAAGGGGTAAGGGGACTGAGGAGATGGACCAGACCTTCTCCTTAGTTTGGGAATCCAACGAGGCACTTCCTTAAGATAATCAAGATAGGGCTGTCCAAACTTTTCCTTAAGTAGGTCCTCCTCAAAGGTGACGATAAGGGAATATTGGATGAAGAGGAATCCCAAGGCCAGGGGAAGAAACCAAGGGAGGCCACAGAGGAGGATAAATCCTGAAAAGACAAAGAAATTAGCAATATATATTGGATTACGGACATAAGCAAAAGGTCCGGAGACTATCAGCCTTTTAGCCTTTTTCCCCTTAGTGCGTGCTGCCCCCCCAATATATCGAATAGACCAGATTCTCAGCCAAGTTCCCACCACCAAAAGAGCAAATCCCCATATCCAAGGGAGAGGTCCACCCTCCCACCCTCCCCATCCACAAAAGAGGGCAAAAAACCCCAATAGAGGCCAGATCATATATCTGTGCCGAAAGAGCTTTTGTCCTATCGCCACCTTATTCAACGTAAAATTACCCCACTTAGCCAATCTATTCAGAACTTAGCCTCCTTGCGATCAATAACTTCACCTTTCGGAATTCCTTAGTAATTGCGAAACGACTGGTTACCCAGCCTAACAAGAAAAGGGTTTTCTGTGAACGAATCACAGCCAGCCCTGCCCCTTGTACCATTGAATCGTTTCCTCTAACCCTCTCCTCAGGGAATATAGGGGATGAAAGCCCAGCTCTTCCTTAGCTTTTGAAGAATCACAGATCCAATACCTTTGGCTAATCTCCCTTGCCTTCTGGAGGTTAAAGACTGTAGCTCTACCGGAGAGAAAGGAGATAGCCTGGGAGAAAGCCGCTGCCGGATAGGAGAAAATGAGGGGAAGGGGCAACCTTACACCCTTCACCCCCAAAATCTCACCTGCTATCACCCCCATCTCCTCCCATGAAGCAATCCCCGGGCTGATGAGAAAATAGGCCTTCCCTTTAGACTCTTCCCTCTCCCCAGCGAGGAGCAACCCTTGCACCACATCCCTCACATAGGCCAAACTAAGTTTCATCTTCAAAATGGGGATAACCCCTTTCTGAATTATCTTAAAAAATCCCAAGAGTGCTCTATCTCTTGGTCCGTAGATGACCGGAGGGCGGACTATTGTTACTGGCAGAATATCCTTGTATTTCCAAACTTCCTGTTCACCCTCCAACTTACTCCTCCCATAGTCACTAACTGGCCTGGGACAGCTCTCCTCCTTAAGGGGCCTCCCATTGGGGCTTGAGCCAACGGCCGCTAAAGAGCTGACATAAATAAACTTCTTAAAATTCTCCCTGCTATCAGAGCAAACCTGTAAAAGGTTCCTTGTGCCATCTCGATTTACCCGATAATAGGTCTCAGGCTTTAGCGCTTTGATCACCCCGGCTGAATGATAAACATAGTCCACCCCCTGAACTGCCCTGCTGAGGGAGGTAAGGTCCGCTAAATTACCAAGGACATACTCCACCCTTAGCCCCTGGATCCACCTTAGGTCGCTTGTCCTCCTTACCAAACACCTAACTCGATACCCTCTCCGGATCAGAGCATCTACCAGATGGCTTCCTAAAAAGCCATTTCCCCCAGTAACTAAGACCTTGGGAGGGGAACCATTTGAAGAAAAATTGGTTGACATAGATAAAACCATTGCATAATTTATGATCTGCGCTCATAATACTACCAAAATCTACCGAATTCAAGGGAAATTTAAAGCTGTGGCTCTGAGAGGGAAAGAACTCTTAATCTTTTTTCCAGAGACCACACTCCGGCAGGGCAGAGGGGGAGAGAAAGATGCTCGATCATCCTCCTAATCCCTCGCCATTTCCAAGTTGAAAATTTGATTTCCAACTAAACCATAGCACAAAACTTATGAATAACATTCAAATCCAGAAGGTGGAAGGGAAAAGGGCGTTGATGAATTTCATCAAACTCCCTTGGAAAATATATAGAGATGATCCCCATTGGGTCCCCCCCTTAATCAGGGAGAGAAAGAACTTCTTTAACCCCCAAAAGAACCCCTTTTATCGTCACTCTCAAATCGAGCTTTTTCTGGCCGTTGATGGCACCAAACCAATAGGGAGGATAGCCGCTTTAGTTAACCACAATCATAACCGTTTTCATCAGGAGAAGACCGGTTTCTTTGGCTTCTTTGAAGTTCCTCCTCAATATCCTATAGCCCAAAGGCTTTTGGATCAAGCTTGTTGCTGGTTAAGGGAAAAGGGGATGAAAGTAATGAGGGGGCCAATGAACTTCTCCACAAATGATGAGTGTGGTCTCTTAATCGAGGGGTTTGACTCCAGCCCCACAATTATGATGCCTTATAATCCCCCTTATTACCAGGAATATATGGAAAAATATGGTTTGGAAAAGGCCAAAGATCTATATGCCTACCTCATAGACCATAGCCAACAACCTCCAGAGAGGATGATAAAGGTGGCAGAAAGGGTAAAAGAAAAGGAAGGTCTCCATATCCGTCAGGTCAATCTGAAGAGGTTTGAGGATGAAGTCAGGTTAATAAAACAGATTTACAACCAGGCGTGGAGCAATAATTGGGGATTTGTCCCCATGACTGATGAAGAGTTTGATCACTTAGCCAAGGAATTGAAGAAACTGGTTGTCCCTGAATTGGTGCTTATTGCCGAGGTCGATGATGAACCAGCGGGTTTCTCTATGGCCCTTCCCGATTACAATCAAGCGTTGAAAAAGGTAAATGGAAGGCTTTTCCCCTGGGGGCTTTTTAAGCTCCTCTGGTATGTCAAGAGGATTGACAGCATCAGAGTTCTCACCATGGGGGTAGTACATAAGTACCAAAAAAGGGGGATTGACCTCATCTTCTACTTGGAGACATTTAACAGAGGGGTGAAGAAGGGGTATAAGAGAGGGGAACTCTCCTGGATCTTAGAAGATAACCTCCTGATGAACAGGGCTTTGGAGGATCTGGGAGCGAAGATCTACAAAAAATACCGCATTTATGAAATCAAGCTGTAAGGTGCCGTGGGAAAGTAAATCCCCAAATGTGTGGAAACTACAGAGATGAATACAGGTTTTCCCAGATTATATAAGCACCTTCATGAGTATGAACCCTCATCTTTTAGGTGATGCTCTTGTGAAATCTTCCGCTTTCTTGACGCATAATCTGGGATAATGGAAGGGGTTAAGGATGAAGATAAGTGATGTACTTCAGATGAAAAGCTTAGATGAGCGCGCCATAAGGGAATTTGGCATCCCCGATGAGACATTGATGGAGAATGCAGGTCAAGCCGTCTATTTCGTTATCTTACAAGAACACGGAATAGGGGGGAGTTTTCTTATATTCTGCGGCCCAGGCAACAACGGGGGAGACGGATTAGTTGTGGCCAGGAAGCTCCATTCCAATGGGGGTAGAGTAAAGGTACTCCTTTTAGGTGAGGGAACTAAGTTTAAGGGGGCAGCGAGGAAAAATTTTGAGATTATATCTAAGCTTGGCATAGAAGTACAATTGGTCGAATCCTTGGAATCGGTTAGATCCGACCTGCTCCAAACCACTGCTGTAGTGGATGCTATCCTGGGCACGGGCTTGGAAAGGGAGGTTACCGGCAGATATAAGTCCATTATCCAGTTGATAAATGAGAGTGGAAAGAAGGTGTTCAGCATCGACATCCCTTCAGGAATAAACGGTAACACCGGCGAGGTAATGGGCATAGCTGTGAAGGCGGATCATACCATAACTTTCGGCCTTCCCAAGATAGGGAATCTTCTCTACCCGGGATACGAAATGGGCGGGAGATTGTGGGTTTCATATATATCCTTCCCTCCATCACTTTATAATTCGGCCCCCATAAAGGTGGAGACAAACGATCCCTGTAGGCTCCCCCTAAGGGCCCCGGCTGGGCATAAAGGGGATTTCGGCGAGGTTCTCTTCATCGCTGGCGCCTCAAGCTATCTGGGTGCACCATACTTCTCGGCACTCTCCTTCCTAAAGGCAGGAGGGGGATACTCCCGGTTGGCTACCCCAAGATCCGTTTCATCATTCTTAGCCAATAGGGGGAGTGAATTAGTCCTCCTTCCTCTAAAGGAGACACCCTCTGGCAGTATCTCTTCAGAGAACGAGGACAACCTATTGGAGGCCTCCGAAGGGGTGGATATGGTCGTGCTCGGCCCTGGCCTTTCCCTAAATGAGGCCACCCAGGGATTGGTGAGGAAACTGGCCGCAAAGATAAAGAAACCGCTGCTCATTGACGGAGATGGGATTACGGCTATCTCAAAGGATTTGGGAATAATAAGGAAGAGAAAAGCGGAGACGATCCTCACCCCTCACTTGGGGGAGATGGCCCGAATTACCAAGAAGAGCATTGGCCAGATATCTAAGAATAAAATAGAGATCCTACAGGAGACGGCCAAGGAATTGAAGGCCATCATCTGCTTAAAGGGAGCCCATTCACTCATCGGCCTCCCAAACGAGAGGGTCTTCATAAACCTTAGTGGTAATTCAGGGATGGCCACAGCCGGATCGGGCGATGTCTTGACCGGAACGATCGCCGCCATGTTTGGCTTGGGGTTACCCTTGGAAGAAGCAGTGAGAACGGGGGTCTTTATCCATGGACTTTCCGGGGACTTGGCCGCTAAGGCCAAGGGTGAAGACGGAATTACCGCCGAGGATTTAATGAATTGGCTCCCATTGACGCTCAAGACCTATCGGGAGAACTTTGAGGAAGTCGTTGAAAATTGCTATCATACCATCCAAATAATTTAAGCCAACGATCTATAAGGGATGACACTGCCGCCTTCATAGACTATCAAAACTTAGCTCGCTCCGCGCGGCAAGTTCTCCCTGGGGCCATCCCCATACAAAGGCCTCCTTGCCTTTCGGAATTTTTTTAAAACCCCGAAAGGGTATATTTAGGGGGCTTGATCCCTTCGTGCCATGAATGGCTCTGGGGATCCGCATAAAATCAACCAATTATACAAGCTAAAGATTGTGGCTACCTTCTTGCAGTGCAGGCAATTGTGGGAGACTGAAGAACCATAGGGAGGCCTACGAGGGTGAAGATTGAAGATGTGGTGATAATCGGAGCAGGGCCAGCAGGGATAGCTACAGCGATTCAGCTAAGACGTTATAATATAGATTTTGTTCTCTTGGAATATAGGGAAATTGGTGGCCTTTTAAGAAATGCCAACCTAATAGAGAACTATCCAGGATTCCCTCACGGGATAAGGGGACTGGACTTAGTAGAACTTTTCAAAAGGCAGCTAAAAAATGCTGGAGTTAATGTAAGCTTCGAGAGGGCTTGGGGATTAGAATACAGGGATGAGCTATTTTTCATCAAGACTGATCAAAGGGTAATAACCTCCCACATTGTTGTATGCGCCACTGGCACTAAACCTAAAGAAATCCCTAATCTGGACATCCCCGATGCCGCTAAAGAAAGGGTATTCCATGAAATCTACCCAATTATGGGGACCAAGAATAAGAGCATTGCCATCATAGGAGCAGGCGATGCAGCCTTTGACTACGCCCTTAGCCTCTCTCAAACGAATAAGGTTACCATCTTAAATAGGAACGATCGGGTTAAGTGTATACCCACGCTTAAGGCAAAATGTATGAGATCCAAGAATGTTTCCTATCTACCTAAAGTAAGCGTAAAAAGAATAGACCACCCAAGTGATAAACTACTGCTGACTTGCTCTGAAGATGGTTACCAGATCTGGGCAGACTATGTGATAGTGGCAATAGGGAGAGAACCCCATCTTGACTTCTTAGACAGTGAGTTAAGGAAAAAATTAGATATTTTAGCAAATGAAGATAGGTTTTGGATGGTTGGAGATGTTAAAAATGGGATCTATAGGCAAACTGCTATCTGTGTTGGGGATGGGATCAAAGCAGCCATGGAAATCTATAGAAGGAGGAAGATGGTTGCCCTATGAAGGTGATTGCTAAGACAGGAAAAGAGAGCATCGCTGTGGTCTATATCGCAGCAATGGAAAATAAAAAGCTAATAGAGTTCGTCGAATCGGTGCAACCCCCGCTTCCGCGAGAGGAAAAGTGGGTTCTGATCGTATCCACTTTGTATGGGTGTCCAGTAGGCTGTAGGTTCTGCGACGCCGGAAGCTATTACTCGGGAAAACTCTCCGCTGAGGATATAATTTCCCAAATAGACTATATGATAATCAACCGTTTTCCAAACAGAAGGGTCCCTGTCCAAAAATTCAAGATCCAATTTGCCCGAATGGGGGAACCAGCCTTTAATCAAAATGTACTCGATGTGCTTGAAGAACTTCCTAAGATTTATGACGCTCCCGGGCTTCTGCCCGCTCTATCTACAGTAGCACCAGCCGGAACCGATGGATTCTTCGATAAATTATTGGAGATAAAAGAGAAAACCTATAGAAGAAGATTCCAACTTCAGTTTTCTATCCATACAACAGATATGGGAAAAAGGGATTGGGTTATCCCCATTAAAAAATGGAACTTTAAGAGGATAGCCGAATATGGTAACGTATTTTACGAAAAAGGAGGAAGAAAAATAACGCTTAACTTTGCTTTAGGTAAAGGGATGCCTATTGATCCAGATATTCTTTTACACTACTTCAACCCAAAGAAGTTTTTAATCAAAATAACCCCTATAAATCCTACCTATCAAGCAACCGTAAACAAGATGTCCTCTACTATCCTATCGGACAAGAAAAATTACGATGTAATCGATAGGTTAAGAGAGGTTGGTTATAATGTTATCCTTAGCATTGGAGAATTGGAGGAAAACTACATCGGTAGCAACTGTGGACAACATATAACAAATTATCTAAGGGAAAGGGAGAGCATAAAAGGTGGATATACATACCCCCTACAGGAGATTGCCAGAAGTCAATCCCCCTCTGGAGATTTCGGAATTATTTAGACT
The DNA here is from genome assembly GCA_029932675.1 of bacterium. Lineage (GTDB taxonomy): Bacteria > SM23-81 > DAOVCL01 > DAOVCL01 > DAOVCL01 > DAOVCL01. Next base: position 42,292 of record JAOZPP010000013.1, on the reverse strand, counting down.
ACGGGTCCCCATCTTTGTAGGGGGCGGATTCACCCGACCCGCTTCCGGAGTGACCACAACTGGACTAAACTCAATTTAAGGAGTATAGTAGGCAATAGATGAAACTACCAACTATCACCCGAGCAGAAATCCAGGGCCTAGCGGATAGTTTAGTTATCTACCAACGGGGGGTAGACTATTTCCAATCAGGCCGCGTCACCCCGGTCGATTTTGTCCACAATTGCCTCACCGCCGAAGTATTGGGTAACCAAGCCATCTACAGGGTCGAGATAGTGTGGGGAGAGAAGCGGATTGTCCGTGCATCCTGTAATTGTCCCTATGAAGGTTATATATGTAAGCACATAGTTGCTGTGCTGTTGATGCTCTGTGAGGATGCCCCTACAATTACCAAGGCAGTGGGGCTAAGGGAAAGCAGCCAGAGATCGTTAGCCAGTCTGCTTTCAGGGCTCTCTAAGGACCAATTGTTGGAGATAATACTGGGGGTGGCGCGGCAACATCCGGAGATCACCGTCAAACTACTCTCCCTTGCTGAGGAGAGGGGTGCGGCTGACTCTCCCCAGGCTGCATCGGATTTGGCGGGAGAGCAGGCTTCCTGTCTCTGGACAGAGCTGGAGATCATCGTCTCCGATTTCGACCGTTATGGCGGCGGTCCAGAGGATATGGAGAACCAGGCCTATGATCTGTTTTACGAGCTGGAAGAGATCCTGAAGAAAAAGCCTGTGCCCTCAGATGATCGGGGGATGATCATAGAGGAGTGCTGTAAGTATCTCCAATCGGGCAATTCCGGCTTCAACGATTCACTATTAGGTCTCTGCTTTGCCGCGGCCAATGAACCGGCCCATTGGCAGCAGATCATCGCTGGCCTGGAACCTTTAGCTCGCCAAAGGGATTCTGGCTACTATCGTAATGTCATCAATCGCATCTACTTAGAAGAGTTAGGGGATGAAGAGACCTATCTACGCCAGCGTCGGGAATCCCTTGTCTATGGTAAAGACTACTTGGAATTAGCTCAATTCTGGAGGGGCAAGGGTAAGGTAGCCAAGGCCATTGAGGTCGCTGAAAGGGGTATGAAAGATGGAAAAGGCACGGTGACTGAACTGCGTTGGTTTCTCATCGATGAATACAGAAAGGCGGGAAGAAGAGAGGATGCTTTCGAGTTGGAGCTACAAGCTTTTGAGGAGTCACCCACCCTAAACCAATACAAAAAGATCAAGAAGGAAAGCGGTAAAGAAACTTGGCCCTCAGTAGAAAGGCGGTTGGTAAAAGCCTTAGATACCAAGCGATGGAAGGGAGCGGAGATAATGAAGATCAGACTTTTCCGTAAAGAATATCAGCCTATTCTCGAATACCTTCGCCACCAAGCCGAATCTTGGCACTCTTGGGGTTGGACATCGGCGGATGATTGGCTGGCGAAGGAAACCGCCAAGCATCATCCGGCTGAGATCACTGAGGTTTACCAGACCTTGATTCAGAGATCGATTATGGGGGGTAACCGTAAGGCATATCGCTTAGCTGCCCACTACGCCAAAATGCTGAAGGAACTGATGGGCCAAACCCCTGGAGGGCTCAAGGAATGGCAGAAGTTCATCGATTCAATCCGAAGGACAAATCCTCGCCGCCGGGCGTTGCTTGAGGAATTCTCCAACCTATAAGGAGGTGATTAGGGGATGTTTCCTTTCTTCTTTGATCGCACAATTGTCTTGCTTATCCCCGCCTTGATCTTGGCCATCTACGCCCAAAGCAAGGTAAGGGGAGCCTATGCTAAGTTCAGCAGGGTAAGAAGTATGCGCGGGCTCACTGGGGCCCAAGTGGCCAGATCCCTTTTGGATGCCCACGGCCTGCAAGGGGTAAAGATCGAGGAGAGACCGGGAACCCTCTCCGATCACTATGACCCCCTAAAGAGGGTTTTGCGGCTCTCCTCAGGGGTCTACAGGTCTGATTCCATAGCAGCGGTGGGGGTCGCTGCCCATGAAACTGGCCATGCCATTCAACATAAGCTTGGCTATCTTCCCCTCAAGCTCCGTTCCAGCTTTGTGCCCGTGGCCAATTTCGGCTCCAGCTTAGCGTTGCCGCTCTTTCTCATCGGCTTCCTCTTTCGCTTCCCCACCCTAATGGATGTAGGGATACTCTTCTTCTCCTTAGCCGTCTTATTTCACATAGTGACCTTGCCAGTTGAATTCAACGCCAGCCAAAGGGCATTGGCCCTCCTTAGTCAGGGAGGCTATCTCAGCCACCAGGAGGTATCCTCAGCCAGGTCTATGCTCAATGCCGCTGCCTGGACCTACGTGGCCGCTGCCACTATGGCTATCATGCAATTGGTCAGGCTCCTCTTGCTAAGGGGAAGCAGGGAATAGGATCTGTTTGGATGGTGTTTATAGTCAACCCAGATTATTCATAAACTGGTTAACAAATCGGCTAAACCTTTTCAGGGAGAGGGCTGTGTATTTATCCTGTAGGGACGGCCCTCAGGTCCATTCACCAGGGGATAGGGCTAAAGTCCTATCCCCTGGTGGGCGAGATGTCATCAGCGAATGCAGGATGTAACCCCGAGTCGTGATCTGGCCTTTAGGGCCCTTTGGGAGTGGGAAAGGGGAGATGTGCTTCTCGATCCCCTCCTCGCTGGGCTTCTTAGCTCTTCAGGCCTCTCATCATTGGATAAAGCTCTGGTCACAGATTTGGTCAATGGCACAGTAAAGTTCAGAAAAAGACTGGATTGGATACTGAGCCTCTATCTCACCAAGGGGGTGGGCAATCTCAATCCTCAGCTCCTTTCCCTTCTTCGCCTGGGAACCTATCAGATAACCTTTTCGGAGAGGATACCTGACTTTGCCGCTGTCGATCAGACGGTTAGGTTAGCCAAGGTCTATCTAAGCCAAAAATGGGCAAACCTGGTTAACGGAGTGCTAAGAAACATAGCCAGAGACAGGAAAGGTCTCCCCTATCCCCCCTTAGAAGAGGACCCCCTCTCCCACATCTCCATCTATTATTCTCATCCCAAGTGGATAGTGGAGAGATGGCTAAAAAGGTATGGGTTAAAGGAAACCCTCTCCCTCTGTCAGTGGAATAATAAGAGGCCCAAAATCACCATAAGGTTAAACAGCTTCAAGGCGAATAGGGGAAGCTTAGAGGAGAAGCTACAAATTGAGGGGATAAGATTTGAAAGGGGAAGGTATCTAAGGGATTTCTATGTGATAGAGGAAGGAAATCCCCTCCAGACCAAGGCCTTCTTAGAAGGGCTATTTCAAGTCCAGGATCAAAGCGCTGGCCTCGCCTGTTTGCTTTTGAGGCCAAAACCCGGTGAGAGGATAGTTGACCTCTGTGCGGCTCCGGGAGGGAAACTCTGTTATATCGCCCAACTTTCAGAGGATAAAGGGAAAATTGTGGGAGTAGATATAAACGGCAAAAGGCTGAATTTGGTGAGGGAGAACTGCCTAAGTTTGGGGATCAAATCGTTTTCTCTCATTAGAGGGGACGGCCGATATTTCCATACCAAACCAGTGGATAAAGTTCTGGTTGATGCCCCCTGTAGTGGTTTAGGGGTCTTGAGCAAAAAGGCGGACCTGAGATGGAAGATGACCCCACAGAGGCTGGAGAGGCTGGTGGCTCTCCAAAGGGAACTGCTCCAGAACGGCGCTACCCTCTTAAAGAGAGGAGGTCTTTTGGTCTACAGCACTTGCACAATAGAACCGGAGGAGAACCAGCTTATGGTCGAGGCCTTCCTCAATGAAAATAAAGAATTTGAACGAGAAAATGTAGCTGATTCCATATCCAGAGATTTTGTGGACCGGGATGGGTTTCTCCTCACCCTTCCCCATATCCACCACATCGACGGTTCCTTTTCCGCGGGGCTAAGGAAGAAGGGTTAATCAGATGAAAAAGATAGCAAGATTCTTCTCTAAATTACTCACTTTTCTTGTTACCTCCCTTTTTATCCTCATCTTGGGTATTCTCATCTTGAATAAGCTAATTATGCCTTTGGTCGTTGGCTCAAAAAGGGTGGTCAAAGTTCCCAATGTAACCTACCTCAATAGGGATGAGGCCCAAAAGTTATTGAAAAAGCAGGGGTTGAGGTTGGTGGAAGCCTCCCAGGAGTTCGATGATCTGGTCCCGGAGGACTTCATCCTTCAACAGGAACCCTCTCCAGGGACAGAGGTAAAGAAGGGTAGGGGGATCAAAGTAACTGTCAGCAAGGGAAGCGAAAAGGTTTTGGTTCCTGAACTGAGAGGGTTTTCTATCCGACAGGCGGAGATTATCCTCCACAGATCCCATCTGATGGTTGGTAACATAAACTGGAAAACTTCAAATCAGATCCCCCCGGAAGTGATCATAAAGTCTGATCCCCCAGCGAAAACACCCGTCCTTAGGGAATCCCTCGTTGACCTAATTGTAAGTAGTGGCCTCGAGTCTGAGACAGTGATCGTCCCCAGCTTCTTGGGAAAGAACTTAGAGGAGGCCAAGGTATTGGCCCAAACCTCCGGATTAGTAGTGGGAAAATTTAGGTATCGAGCCGACGAAAGCGTTCTACCAGAGACGGTGATCGAACAGTCCCTGAAAACGGGGGAAAGAGTCCCCCGGGGGGCCAGGATTGATCTGGTAGTGAGTAAGGTGGAGTAGAAACCGGGAAGATAACAATTAACAACTGATCAATTAGCAATGCAAAATCATCTTTGCACTCTTGTTCTCCATCTGCTGGTGGGCTCTTATTCTAATGGTGGGTCTGATCCCTGTAAACTACAAGGACCAATTGAATAAACAAAAAATAAAAATTGCCCCCTCCATACTGGCAGCGGACTTCTCCTGCCTGAGAGAGGAGATAAGAAAGGTGGAGGAAGCAGGGGCGGATCTACTCCATCTGGATGTAATGGATGGCCACTTTGTCCCCAACATTTCGTTTGGCCCCCCGATAGTAAAGACCATTAATCGGTTTACTCAACTTCCCCTGGATGTCCATCTGATGATAAAGAGGCCTGAGAGGTATCTTAAGGCTTTCAGAGATAGTGGAGCCGACTACCTCACTGTGCACCTGGAGACCTGTCCGCACCTGGCGGAGGTGATTAGGCAGATAAGGGATCTCAAGGCCAAGGCGGGGGTAGCCCTAAATCCCCAGACCCCCTTTAACTCCATAATCCCCTTTTTAGAGGCAATCGACCTGCTCCTTTTGATGTCTGTAAACCCAGGGTTCGGCGGCCAGAAGTTTATACCATCGGTATTGGAGAAAATCAAGGAAGCCGCTCAATGGGTGAGCCAGCGAAAAATTTGGTTGGAGATTGCCGTTGACGGAGGAGTAGGGCCCCAGAATGCTGCCCAAATCATCGAGGCCGGAGCAACCATATTAGCTGCAGGAACTTCCATATTCAAATCCGCGGATTATAAGGAGGCTATAGACTCCTTGAGAGGGCAGAGATAAGCCCAAATAATGCGTCGAAACACCGAGTGACACTGAAACTACCGAAATATCAGAGAATTATCCCAAAATATGTACATCCGCAGATGAACGCGGATAGACACAGCGCAGCAAAGCCGCAAGCCGCAATAAGAAAACATACTTATTCACCACGAGCTCTCTTGTTGAGGTGGCAGAACCCCGATTCTGCCACCGCCTCCTGGCCGTCAGATGAGGGCACCTGACGGCTCAGAGTGAAATATCAGGAGATTTTTTAGGTGAAATTTTTTTCGGATTTCTTGTTATTTCGGTGATTTCCTGTGTTTAATACATAATCTGATATGAGTTATCCATCTTATTTAGAACTTGCCCAAAAAGGTGAACTTAAAGAGAGAGCAGATGAGGCCTATGAGATACTCCGAAGCTGTTCCCTTTGTCCCAGAAAGTGTGGAGTAAACAGGCTGCAAGGGGAAAAGGGCTTTTGCGGGGGAGGGGAAAGAGCAAAAGTCTATAAGTTTAAGACTCACTTCGGGGAGGAGCCACCCATTAGCGGATGGAAAGGCTCAGGGGTAATCTTCTTTTCTAACTGCACGCTTAGGTGTATCTACTGTCAAAATTACCCCTTCAGCCATCAGGGAAAGGGGAGGGAGATCTCCCCCCAGCTATTGGCAAAGATAATGCTCTATCTCCAGGCTATGGGCTGCCATAACCTAAACCTGGTCACCCCTACTCATTTCTTACCACAGATCCTCTTCGCCCTCTCCCATGCTGTAAGAAATGGTTTCCACTTACCAATAGTTTACAACACCAGCGGTTATGAAAGCCCGCAAACCTTAAGGCTTCTCGATGGAATAGTGGACATCTACCTCTCGGACTTCAAATACGTCAAGGCAGAGGAGGGAATGAAATACTCCCATGTCCTTGACTACCCTCAGGTGGCCAAGGAGGCCATAAAGGAGATGTATCACCAGGTTGGGAATCTCTTAACCGATCAAGATGGCATTGCCAAACGCGGACTCATCATCCGCCATCTCCTTCTCCCTGGTAACTACTCTACAGCCAAGGAGATCTTTGCTTTCATCTCTCAGGAACTTTCACCATCCGTCTTCATAAGCTTAATGGCACAGTATCTCCCAATTTGGGAAGCTAAATCTCATCCACTGCTGGGGAAGAGAATTACCCCAAAGGAACTGGAGAGGGCCTTTAAGGCCCTGGAAAAAGAGGGCTTGGAGAATGGTTGGATCCAGGAACTCCCCACTTTTCCAAAGTCAAAATCCCGTTCTCCAGCTTCCCAAATGTATAGTGGTTGATCCAGTCGCCTAAGTTTATATAGATTCCCCCCTCCATCTTTTTATAGACTGGCCTATGGATGTGAGCTAAAATCACGGCATCCATTCCCTCCCGAATCAACCCAGAGGCAAACTTCTCATAATCCTTGAGAAGCATCTCTCCCCTGCCCTGAGTTGAACCACGGCTTAGCTTGGAAATCCTTCTCGCCAAGGAGATGGCCAAATCAGGGTGGATGAGGCGAAAGAGAGCAACATTAAAGGGATTCCTCAATATCCTCTTTACAATTCGGTAGCTTATTTCCCCCTTAGAAAGACCATCTCCATGGGAGAGGTATATCCTCAAACCCTGATGCTCCACTTGGAGGGAACCAAACTCTATCTGAACTCCTACCTGAGAGCTGAGGAAATCCCTTAACCAATAGTCATGATTTCCCACCAAAAATATGACCTTTGTGCCTTCCTCAACCAGTTTCAGAAGCTTGCATACAATCTTGATATTATGATTTGGAATTACAGTGCGGTATTCGAACCAGAAATCGAAAAGATCTCCCAAAATGTAGAGCGCCTCACACCCTCTTATCCTATCGAGAAAGGAAAGTAGTACCCTTTCCCTTTCCCTCTCATCATTCAAATGGGCATCGGATATAAAATAGATAGCCATTGCTGGAGCATAATAACAAAAATCACCCTTTAAATCAATTATTTTTTGTCGTGTCCGGCATTGTAAAGGGGGAGTGAACCCATATAAAGTAATTGTTCCGATCCATTCACCTGAATTATCCGGGGTTAAGAAAGAAGCTACAGATGACCGAACAACCCCTGGATAAAAGGCTCGTCATTAGTTTATGAATAATTCGGGTCGTAAACTTTTTGGGCCAATTGGTAAAAAAAACCTTGACAAGGTTCCTTTCTTTTCTTATTTTTACAAAAACTAAGGAGGAGTGCATATAGGGAACTGTTAAAAAGGACGAGGAAATTTTTAGAAATTTGACAGATTTATAAATATGTTGTTCCTTGCCTTTTAACGGACAGTTCCTCAGCACTCTAAATTTTTAATCAGAGATTGGCGAGAAATCACTAACTGGGTTAAGGGACAACTATAACCCAGTTTTTTTGTGAGGGATAACCACGGACCGACAAGAAAATGGTCAATTATTTAATGAGCAATTATCAATAGAAAATGGTATCTCAGGATTTTCTGCCTTAATTCTATTTTAACTTGCTAATTGTTAATTGATCATTGTATAATTTTTCATTCTCCGGTTCTATGGTGAGATATTATGTTTTTTGAGGGGGAAATGTAATGTTATCAGAAATAAAATTGCATTTACTGCTGGGGTTGACCTTATCTCTACTCCTCTTCTCCAGCGCATCTGCCCATAATAGCTATCCCAATATAGAGGTTGTAACCTCAAACTCGAAGGGCATTAGCTTCGTCTATCGGGCTCCAGAGCCAAGCTGGGAGAAGATGCACACGGAAAACGGAGTATTTGACCGGGTCACCCTTCCCCAATGTGGGGTTACCGAGGAGACCGGGAAACCAAGTTTGCCCGTGAAAGTCATACTGATAGGCATACCCTTGGATGCTGGGGTAAGAGTCCAAACCCAGATTCTGCAAAGCTCTATTGTAAAAGATGTCCGCATAGCCCCTGTCCCTAAGATCATAAAGGACAAGGATTCAGAGGTTGGTTATAGGCTGAGTTATGAGCCTCTAAAAGAGGTCTATGGAAAAGCCATCCTCTTCCCTTCTCAACCCGTGAAATGGGATGATCCAGGATTTCTGCGACATCAAAAGACGGTGAGGGTCTACATATATCCCTTCCAATTCAATCCTCAGAGAAGGGAGGTCATATTTAACAAAGAGGTGAAGGTTAGTATCTCTTTCCCCAAGGCAAAAGGCCAATTTACCAGGTTCAATTATAGAGATGGCTTTGAATCTGCCTACAAAGCAGTTATCCTCAATTACCAACAAGCCAAGAATTGGAGAGGAAATCCCCTGTTTAAAGTCTCTCCCAAATTAACCACCGAGAACCCATTTTACCTTTCTTCGGATTGGTATAAGATGGAGATAAAGGAAGAGGGAATCTATAAGATTGACAAATCAACCCTACGCAAGGTCGGCCTCGATGGGGTTGACCCCAGCACCATCCGCATATTCACCTCCAGTAGTTGTGGAAAGATGCTTCCTCGAGGATTATCTGCAACTCCTCCCATTTTGGAAGAGGTAGCTATCTATATCGAGGGTGAAATTGATGGTAAGTTCGATGATTCCGACTATATCCTCTTCTATGCCCAGCCAACCACCGGATGGAGATTTGACAGGCACACCGGAGAATTTAGTTACTACACTAACCTTTTTACGGACGAAAACGTCTACTGGCTCACCTATGGAGGAAATTTTTCTGACCCTCCCCTCCGAATGGAAACTATTGATGGCTCACCAGAGACGTCCAACCCCTATGAACCCAAGAGCTTCCGGGATAGGATCCACCGGGAGATGGACAAAATCAATAAAAGCATCAACATCTTCGACGACAATCTCTACTCCTGGTATTGGAAGAAGGATTCCTACCTTGAGGACTATATCAACCTCAGTGGGGTAGTAACGGGGGATACGGCAGATATTAAATCAAACCCCACAAGTAGCTCGGTTAAGGTTAACGGGAAGTATGCATCCCCAAATAACTTAATCTTTAAAACCGACAGCTTGAAGGAGGGCCTAAACCACCTTGAGTTCTATTTTGGAAGCACCAAATATGTAGACTGGTATGAGGTTGAATATAACCGCAGGTTTGAAGCCAAAGATGGAATATTGAAATTCCCCGCCCCTAATACAACCGAATCAGTCAAATATTCTGTCTCTGGTTTCTCTCAGATCCCTCATATTTTTGACATCTCCAACCCCTTTAGGGGAAAAAGGATAATCAACTCCCTATTTTCTGCTAACACATTGACCTTTGAGACCACTTCTTCAGACACCTCCAGAGGGTTATACTACCTTGCTTCAGAGGGAAATCTAAAAAAAGTAAAGAAGGTAGAGAAGGTAGAAATACCTGGACTTCGAAACAATACAAACTCTGCCGATTACATTATTATCACCTACGATGATTTCTACGACACAACTCGATTTGAAATACCGTTGGACTCTTTGAAAACCTTAAGAAAAGAAAAGAATAGTTTAAATGTCAAGATTGTGAAGGTATCCCAAGTCTACAATGAATTCTCCTGGGGACTCTTTGATCCCACAGCCATAAGGAACTTTTTGAAATACGCACTCTTGCATTGGGATCAATCTCACGCTCCGCAATATGTTCTTCTTGTGGGTGATGGAAACTATGACTACAAGAACAACACCCGGTCTGCCCCCCCGGAGTATATTCCTCCTTGGGAGGACTCCAATCCAAATAAATGTTCCGATGATTTTTATGTCTGTTTAACCTCTAACAACTTGAATATGGCCATTGGGAGACTGCCAGTTCGTTCCCAGAGGGAAACGGAAATTGTGATGAACAAAATCATAAATTATGAAAACTCATCCACCTTTGGCCCCTGGAGGAAGGTGATAGTAGGCGTGGCAGATGATGAGTTTGGGGACCCCAGCTCCTCAGAGGAGTCTGAGCACACAAGAAATATGGATAGCTTAATAGAAAATTATGTCCCTCAAGAAATATTCGATACCAAGAAAATCTATCTGATGAATTACAAAAGAGTAGGTCGTAGTGTCCCTGAAGCACAAGAAGCCCTGATTGATGTCTATAACCAGGGGGCTATCATCATTGACTTTATTGGGCATGGTAATTACCGGGTCTGGACACACGAGTCGATATTTGACTCATATAGGGACATTCCCAAGCTACATAATGGGGTTAAACTCCCTTTGGTATATTCGGCCTCCTGTCAAGTGGGGCTTTTTGACCATATTACCAATGAGTGTATATCAGAGAAATTGGTTAGAGCAGAAGGCAAAGGCGCTATCGCTGCTATCTCCGCTACCAGAGCCAGTTATGGGGATCAAAATTTTACTTTGAATTGGAAATTTTTTATGCATTTGCTTAGTTCCTCAATGAATACTATAGGGCAGGCACTTTGGGCAGCTAAAGTAGAGTATCAGGATTTTGGTCACAATAGCAGCCTCTATCTGATTCTCGGCGATCCAGCAATGAGGTTGGGACCTCAACTCAAGGTAGATAGCCTCACTGCCTCCCCCGACTCCCTCTGTGCCCTCTCAGAGATGATAATCAAGGGGAAGGTCTTTGATAGAGGAGACAACTTTAAAAATGATTTTGATGGCATCGTTCATCTAACAGTTTATGACTCCAAATATTGGGGCAGCCATACAGTTATAAAGGGGGGAAACAGGCCCGACGAGGTTGTATCATATCTCCTCCCTGGTCGAGCCATTTTTCGGGGAAAGGCAGAGGTGAAGGCGGGGGAGTTTAAGATGAGTTTCTTCGTCCCCAAAGATATAAGCTATCAGGGAGATATGGCCAGGATAAGCGCTTATGTTTACAATGATCAGATTGATGGTGCTGGAGCCTTGGATAACATCAAAGTGGCGGGGACGGCTACAGGTGTAGAGGATGATACCACTGGACCAACTATAGAGATTGAATTTGCTGGTCAAACCTTTCAGAGTGGGGACTTGGTGGTGAGCCAGCCAACCCTCAAAGCCCACATCTATGATGAGCATGGAATTAACCTCACAAAAGTGGTCGGACATGGGATAAGCCTGCAAGTAGACAAAAGTCAGGATCTCATTGACCTCACCGATTACTTCCAATATGACCTAAATAGCCCAAAAGGTGGCTCCTTAGAATATACCCTTCCCCCTCTCAGCGCTGGGAAACATACCATAACCTTAACTGCTTGGGACAGTTACAACAACCCCTCTCAGAAGAGGGTGGAATTTACCGTAGTCTCCTCCGATCGGTTGCTAATTACAGATCTTATGAACTACCCCAATCCCTTTAAGAAAAAGACTTACTTCTCCTATCAACTAAGTCTCCCCTCTCAGGTAGAGATCGAGATATTCACTTTAGCTGGAAGGCTAATTAAAACGATTAAGAACGCCTCTGGCAAGGCAGGTTACAATCTCCAACCCTGGAATGGATTAGACGGAGACGGAGACAGGATAGCCAACGGGGTTTATATTTACAAAGTAATAGCCAGAAGCAACGGCCTGAAGGCCGATGCCTACGGCAAGGCAGTGGTAATGAAATAAAGGACAGTTATCAGAGGTCAGTTGTCAGTAAAAAATCCCAACCACGAGGTGGCAGAACCCCGATTCTGCCACCGCCACCTTTGGCTCAGGGCTGATCCCTCTCTTTCTGTGCTGCTCCGTGGTTATCCGTGGTGAAATTACCACGGAATATCACGGAAAAAAACAATTATGAATTGAGAATTAAGAAGGAATTTCTTCCGTCAAGGCAGGAGCCCTAATGGAAGAAGAATCGAATTGGGGGGTATCTGCGTCAATCCGCGTTCATCTGCGGTTACATTTTCCGTGGTTCTCTGTGGTGACTATTACTAAAAATGCGTAAAATCAAACATATCTTTTCCTTCATCACAGCAATATCCATAATAACCCCTGCCCTCTTTTTGGGCTGCGGAAAGGGCAAGAACCCTGTTTACAGCAGGTTTGACGAGGAGTATGTGATGTTCCAATGTGGATGTAATGCTTACCGAAAATGTGTGGGTGACACCATTATTGGAGTTTTCGTTGACTCTCCCGGATATCAGTTCTTCAGGGATTCTAAGATTCTAAGGGTTCATTTCTTCTCCCTTTCCGATTCTATTGCAGAGCCCTTTAAATTAGTAGTGGGTAGAACTTCTCGGATGAGTGGTGACTGGGCAGGTGGAGGTGGTGGGGTATGTAGCGTTAATGATTTCCCATATACATACGATCTTTCCCTGGGTCCCCCTGGGGTAAACGATTCCTTCACCATAAAGGATATGGACGAAAAGGGAAATGTCTTCTTTACATTTATGGGGGATTCTATCTCCCTTCCCCCAGATTCCAGTTGGAGCAGGTCAACGGAACCCTGGAGGGAAAGCGGCGAACGAGGCATTGTAATGGAATGTAAAAACACATACACTTTCACCAACTTTGGCTTCTGTAAGAAGAAGAACATTATTTTACCCTGAATCGCTGGACAAAGCATAGGAGTTCTATCTATGACTCCACTGCAAAAAGGTCGAAAAGTAGTCGAAACCTTCAGATTGCGTAAGCAGTTGTTCTATGACTTTTCCGCAGGCTAAAGCCTGCGCCACCGATCGAAGGGTTTCTCCAGTTGAGCCAAATATTAGATTATGGCTATTTAATCAAAAATAAAGGCGAGGTGACTTATGACTTCAAAGTTAGTGTCATAATTGAGAAAGACGAATATGGGTATTATGCATACTGTCCGGAACTTGAAGGGTGCCAAACTCAAGGTGATTCCTTGGAGGAGGTCATTGCTAATGTAAAGGAAGCAATTGAACTTTATTTAGAAACCTTGTCAGAAGATGAGATAAAGCAGTGCCTAAGCAAAGAAATCTTAACCACTGCCTTAGAGGTTCAAGTTGTCTAAACTATCAAGAATAACACCATAAGAGGCGGAAACAATATTACTGAAAGCCGGTTTTAAAGAATTAGAAGCAAGGGTAGCCATAGAATATACAGGAAAGGAGATAAAAGAGTCGTCATCCCTTTTCATACTGGCAAGGTACTGCATCCCAAGATAATTAAACAAATGTTCAAAATTATAGAAGCTACCAAGTAAACAAAAAGCGAATATACTTCTGGAAGGAAATATGGCAAATTTTTGAGAGGATTCGTTTCATTTATATATTCGTGGAATTCGTGTTCAGTCTTTTTTCAAAGCGAGGGAGCAGAACCCCGATTCTGCCACTCTCCTCTCTTGCTATGAGGGCACCTGACGGCTCAGGGAGTTCAATTTTCCTATTTTCAACCTTTTGGAGCAGAGGGATGAATAGTAGTAAATGAAGGAGGGCAGAGTATGTCATCTACCTCTATTGTAACAGCAATAAAGATGCTGGAGGCTCTACCTGAAAGCCTACAGAGGCAAGTGGTAGAACACTTGCGAGAGTATATCGCAGATCTCGAGGATGAACTCCGGTGGGATATGCTATTTGAGAAAACACAACCCCAACTGATTGCGGCTGCTCGACGTGCCAAAGAGAAAATTGCCGAGGGAAAAGCCGAGCCTATGGATTATGAGCGATTATGAACTCGGCCACCTTGCCCTCTTTCTGGGAAACTTACGCCTCCCTGGATGAGAACATCAAGCGCAGAGCGAGAAAAACTTTCCGCTTGTGGTCACAAAACCCCTTTCATCCCTCGTTGCACTTCAAGTGCATCAACCGGGAAGAGAACATCTGGTCTGCACACGGATAAGCCGGGGCTATCGTGCGCTTGGTATTCTCGAAGGAGATTCATTTACCTGGTTCTGGATTGGCAGTCACGACGACTATGAGCATTTTTTCTCGTGAGAAAAGTAAGGGCGGCCTAACTCCCACTGCACTTGACTGCGCTTCCAGTGCACAAAAATCCGCGGCGCTTGCTGCTTTCGTAGTCTTATTCTGTATCGACGTGTTAGCCGCAACAAACAGCAGCCACGGATTACAATGAAGAGAGGGAGAGCTAAGAGGAGTTACAAGGAATTGAAAGGAGTGGAAGGGAAAATCTTTTCAATTCCCGTTATTTTTGTAAATCCCTGATACTTCGGTGGTTTCGGTGTCATTCGGTGTTCATAATTCCCAAAGCGAGGGGGCAGAACCCCGATTCTGCCACTCTCCTCTCTTGCTATGAGGGCACCTGACGGCTCAGTGGAGGGCGGTGATTGGCGGGTTGGAGAATCTGAGTAGGGAACTTATGAATAATTCGGGATAAAAGGTCTATGGTGAATTTTTCATTTAGGAGATGGGAAAATGTTAACCACAATTAAAGGGATATATGAAGACGGGGTAATAAAACCCTTAGAGAAAATAAAGGTTAAAGGCAAGACGGAGGTCATAATTACCTTTTTAGATTCTGCAAAAGAGAAGAAGTCTGCTTTCCTCTCCGCTGCTGGTTCCTGGAAGGATGTAGATACCGAAGCATTAAAGAAGCAGATATACGAAAGCAGAAGAATTTCTGCCCGAGAAAAGGTTGAACTATGATTTCCTATCTTATCGATACAGACTGGATAATTGACTTCTCAAAGGCAGAAGAGAAGTAGTAGACAAGTTGACTTCTTTGGTAGGTGAAGGTCTGGCTATCAGCATAATTTCTTTAGCGGAGTTGTATGAAGGGATTTATACTTCTGATAATTCAGACAGGCAGATGAAGGGGTTACATAATTTCCTAACATTTGTAGATGTTTTGGGAATTGATGATGAAATTGCTAAAATATTTGGTAAACAGAGAGCAATATTAAGAAGAGAAGGCAGATTAATTGATAACTTTGACCTTTTAATCGCTTCTACATGCCTATATTATGACCTTATACTGATGACTAATAACATCAGCCATTTTGATAGAATTAAAGAGTTAAAGATTGGGATAAGTAAAAAATGAGAGACTGCAACCGTTTCCCAAAGCGAGGGGCAGAACCCCGATTCTGCCACTCTATCCTCCTTCATAAGGCAACTTCTTAAAACCTGTTCCTGACAGGCCTGCCCCTTGGCTGGCCCAGGAGTTCAGGAATTTGTGTCAAGTTTTTGGGGCAGAGAGAAAAGGATGGACAATGAGCTTAGACTCATTCGAAGCTTCGCCCAGTTTATGCTGCCATAGCTCGACGGTTTGAGACGAAGCTTCGCTAGCGTGCAGAGTTAATTAAGCAACTTCTAAGTAGTTCAACTTTCCAGTGCGTAAAGAAGTTGATTCATTGTGAGCAGAAGAAGTCGAAGATCGTATTGACGCATTCGAGCAAGGGGAACTTACAGCCAAGTCTGCACAGCAAGTATTTCAAGGCATCGATGGGCAAAAGTAGCTAATGCAAGTTGAATTCCTTGATATTGCTTTAGGATTTGTTTTATCAACGTAAGGACTAACTAAACCATAGCAAACAGGAGGGAGAGATGAAAAGGTTAATAATCTCACTCATTGGTTTGGCCTTTGTAATAATGGTCTTTGCCGGAGTTTCAAAGGCCGATGTCAGCGCGGCCACTTGCCTATTCCTGAGGATATCCCCGGGGGCCAGGGCCGCGGGTATGGGGGAATCCTTCGCTGCAGTGGCAGACGATGCTACAGCCACCTATTGGAACCCTGGAGGGTTGGGCTTCTACCCCCTGAGCATAAAATGGATGAAGCACGAGATAAAGTTGCCCCCGGAGGAGAAGATAATCGCTATGACCCTGCAGGACAATGGGCTCCCAGAGTTCAACTACAAGAGATACGACATCTGGGTGGCAACGGGCAAAGACCTCTACAGATGGGACGGGAAAAGGTGGCAGGATCATGAGGTCTACTACCCAAGGGGTGGAAAGACCCTGGAGCAGATCGCCTCCAAGTACACGGGGATCACCGATGAGGATCAGCTAAAGGAATTAGCGAAAAGAATTGCCCAATTTAACCATTTCGCCCTCGATCCCCTCACTGGAGAAGTAAAGAGATATAACGGTAAAGAATGGGTTGACTATAACCTATCGGGCACTGATACCTCCAGTGTAGTTCCCCTGTGCATCCCCTATACCCTTAGGCTCAAAGGGGAGATCACCGCACTTAAGGCAGATGGTGATAACCTTTGGGTGGGGACAGATCAGGGCCTCTACCTCTATAACGGCCTCAACTGGAAGGGATACACCAGAGAGGATGGACTTGCCTCAGACACCATCATCTGCCTGGGGGTTGACGACTACGGAACCCTTTGGGTAGGAACAGCCAAGGGCCTTAGTAGGCAGAAAAGCGGAGGGTGGACAATAGAAGAATCTGGTGACCTTTTAAAAGGTCCCATCACCAGTCTGGCCTTTGGCAAGAGAAGGGAGGTTTGGGTGGGAATGGAGGGGAAGCTTGCTCACTATGATGGCAAGAAATGGAATCAGGTTCCCAACCAAGAGATGTTCAATAACAACCAGGAGGTTGAATATACCGCTCTGGCCTTAGATGGCAGTGGCAACCTCTGGACAGGGACGCAATACGGGGTCTTGGTCTATGGGAACAAACAGTGGATGCTCTTTGGCCATCGCCCCCATCTGGTAAAGGAGGGAGAGACCCTCCAACAGATCGCTGCAGAGTATTCTCGCCACAAGGATGACTCTGCCATCCAGAGGCTGGAAGAGAGGATAGTGGAACATAACGGCTTTGGCAACCCAAAGCTTCCCACCGGGAAGAAGATATATATTCCCGTAAATCCTGCAGCAGCCAAAGTAAGCTCCATCGCCACCCAGGGGGATAAGGTATATGTGGGAACAGATGAGGGAACGATCTGGTATGATGGATACAAGTGGGGCGACTATTACTACCAGAATTTAGAGAATAAATCCTCCAGCATCATCATCCAAAAGGATAAAGATCTGTGGTTTGCCAGTGGAAATCAGGTTTTAGTCAGGGCCCATACCAAGAGAGAGGTCACTGGTATGCATGCCAATTGGCTTCCCGGTTTGGGCTTAAACGATATGTATTATGACTTTGCCTCCTATGTCCAACACACCCCTGGATGGGGGACAGTAGGGGGGAACATCACCTTCCTCTCCTATGGCACCATACCTACAACTGATGAGTTGGGGAATATTACCGGTGAGATAAACCCTTTTGAGGTCGCCTTAGCCCTCTCCTATGGAACGAAGATCAGGGATAACTTAGGGGTTGGCCTCAACCTGAAGGTGATCCATTCCCGTCTCTCCGATGTGGGAGCGGCCAGGGAGAGGGGAAAGGGGATTGGCACCACCTTCGCCGTAGATGGAGGCCTCCTTTATAAACCTTATAACTTCCTCAACATAGGAGCTTGCCTCCAGAACTTAGGCCCAAAGATGACCTATATTGACGCTGCCCAGGCGGACCCTATCCCCTTAAATCTTAAGGTAGGAACAAGCCTCAAGGCCATAGAGGATGACTACAACCACCTCCTCTTTACCTTGGATCTGAATAAAGATCTCGTGGGATCTTATGATGGCCTGCGGCAGGAGTTGAGGGAGGTTATTGGCAATGCTGGAATGGAGTATTGGTATGGAACTTACGTTGCCCTGCGGGCTGGTTATCTCTACGATCGAGAGGGAGACATAAAGGCACCTACATTTGGGGCTGGGCTCCAATACAGCAACTACAGGTTTGACTTCGGATATGTAGCGGCCAAGGAAGGCCATCCCCTCTCCGATCAGATGAGATTTTCCCTTACCGTAAAATTCTAAGTGGGGAGAAAGCCAGTGCTGAAAAAATTTACCCTCGCCCTCCTCCTTCTCCTCTCGATTGCCTCACCATTGGGGGCAATGAAGTTTAGGTTTTGGCCCGGGGGAGTTGCCTCAAGAGTAGAGGAGGCCCTAGTCCAAACGGAAATGCATATTTTGGCCCTCCGGGTGAAATTTCAACGGGAAAAACCTGATGACCCAAACACCACTGGGGACGGTTGGTTTGACCTGAGCAACAACTCAAAGGGGGAGAGGATAAACCCTGCTCCCCATAACCGTTCCTATTTTGCGCGACAGCTCAAGGCCTTAGCCAACTACTACAAAACCGTTTCCAACGGTAACCTTCTCCTCACCTACGATCTCTTCCCCCAAGAGGAAGATTCAAGCTACCTCCTCCCCTACCCAATGGCCCACTATAACCCCTTATCCTCTGAGGAGGCCACCAATAAGATGTTGGCCGAGTTCTTCCGGGATGCCATCAAAGTGGCCGATACTTCAGATACTACCATTCACTTCGCCGATTACGATGCTTTCGTCATCTTTCATGCCGGAGTGGGTGGGGATATAAGCTTTTATTACGATCCAACTCCTAAGGACATTCCCTCTGCCTTCTTCAACCTAAGGGATCTGCGGAAATACTTGGGAGAAGGTGATCCAGACTATCAAGGGATCGCCGTGGACATTTCTCCCTTTGGGGAGGCAACCTATGTCCAAGAGGGGCTCTGGCTTCCGGAGACGGAAAACCAAGAGGGGTACGAAATTGGCTTAACCGGAATCTTCGCCAAGCTCTTCGGCCATCAGTTGGGCCTTCCCAACCTCTATAACAGCTTAGATGGCAGCTCAGGTATAGGCCAATGGGGGCTGATGGACCAGGGATGCTGGAATGTAAACGGCCTTATTCCGGCACAGCCTTGTGCCTGGTCCAAGGTCTTCTTAGGATGGGTAGAACCCCTGGTAGTCTCTAACCAGGAGAGCGTAAAGGTGGCCGCCTCTGCCCTGAAAAGTGGCATAGCCAAGGCGGTGAAAGTGCCCATAAACTCCCAGGAATACTTCCTCATCGAAAACCGCCAACGGGATGTATACGGCGATGATACGGTTTGTGTATGGGAAAATGGGGTCTTGACTTCGGTTGACGAATACGATTGGGGGATCCCCGGTTCGGGAATCCTCATCTGGCACATCGACGAGAATGTCATCGAGGCCAAACTCGCCGACAACTTGGTGAACTCAGATCCCCTCCATAGAGGGGTGGACTTAGAGGAGGCAGATGGCTTTCAGGACATTGGGCATATAATCGAAGGCTACTACATCACCTATGGGATGCCGGAGGATGCCTTCTACCAAGGGAATAGGTCAAAGAACTATCGGAATGCCTTTACCCCCTCAACCAGACCCAACACCAACGCCAACTCCGGAGCCTGCAGCCACATCTATATCACCCACTTCAGCCCGCGAGATTCGGTGATGAGCTTCAACGTGCACCTTGACTATAGCCAACCCGGTTGGCCAGAGCAAGTGGGAACCTCTCCAGGAGAGTTTTTTTCTACATTTGGGGATTTAAATGGTGATGGAAACATAGAGGTTTTAGCCGCTACTCCGGAGGGGAAGATCTATGTCTGGAAAGCAGATGGCACTCCTCTATCCTCCGATTCTACTGCACTTTTTGTGGATGTAATGGATTCACTCACCTGCCCTCCCGCTTTGGCCGATTTGGATGGGGATGGGAACCTGGAGGTAATAGCGGGAACCAACAGGCCATGGGTATACGCTTGGCGAGTTAATTCTAACGGCGTAGCCGAACCCTTAAACGGTTTCCCCGTGCATTTAGACTCACTCTGGAGCGAAAGAGTGGTGGACATCTCCCTCGGTGATTTAACTAGCGATTATGATGGTCCTGAAATGGTGATAAAAACTTTCGTAGAGTCCCCAGCTATATTGGCAGCAAATGGGGAGATCCTCACCCCTACTGGCCCCCCTATAGGTGCTGGTTTCCACTCGAATGTGATCCTAGGCGATGTGGACAATGACGGTTGGATGGATATCTGCACAGGGGCCATTGGGGTTTATCCCCAGGCTCAGAGCTGTGTGACCATCTATGGTTACAAGAAAGAGAGCATAGGCGGGATAACCCTCCCCAGCAGGAGCCACATCCTCCACCTTGCCGCCGGTGACCTAAACAGGGATGGCACAATAGACATTGTGGGGACAACATCTGATGGTGGGGTCTTTGCGGGAAGGGCCCTGGGGGACTCAGCGGCCTATTGGTTCTACCCCACTGGTGATCCACACCTCTCCTCCCCCGCCTTAGGGGATATCGACGGGGATGGCTACTTGGAGATTGTCCTCTCCGGAGCCAACAAGGTCTATGCCTTCAACTACAATGGCACCCTGGTGACCAACTTCCCCATCACCATAAGCAGGTCCCATCCCGTCGGCCCTTTGAGCTCCTCCCCTACCCTCGCCGATGTTGATGGGGATGGGAGGATAGAGATAGTGGTCGGTTCCCCAGAAGGCGAGCTTCTGGCCTTTCACGCCGATGGGAGCAAGGTCAATGGCTGGCCCCTCTCCTGCGGCGGGCCGGTGAGCTCCTCTCCAGCCTTCTTAGATGTGGACAACGACGATAGCTTAGAGGTGATGGTGGGGGCTGAGGATGGTTGGTTGTATATCTGGCGGCTACCCATAGAGTATGACCTGGACAAGATCCCTTGGCCGATGGAGGACTACGATGTAGCCCATACGGGCTGCTATCAAGGGGTTTATCCCCAGATTCCGGAACCAACAGAGCCATTCTTCTCCCCTGATTTGGCCTATAACTGGCCCAACCCCTTTTCCGACTGCGCCCATATCAGGTATCGGCTGGGCGAGAGGGCTGAAGTGATGATAAAGATCTTCGACTTAACAGGCAATTTAATTGACCAATTCCCTGGGCCCGGTGAGCCCAAGACGGAGAATGAAACCCTCTGGTGCGGCAAGAATAGCAATGGCAAGGATGTGGCCAGTGGGGTTTACCTCTGTAGGATAGAGGCCAGAAGAGGAGGGCAGAAGAAGGTGGCCTTTGTGAAGATGGCTCTGGTAAGGTGATAAGTGAAGATGGAGAAATGGCGCGTAAAGTGTTCTTCTACCCAGCTTTAGCTGAGGGTTCTGAGGTGGCAGAACCCCGATTCTGCCACCTTCCGCCGTCAGATGTGGGCATCTGACGGCTCGGGGTGAGCTGAGAGGTCGTCCCCTTAAGGTAAGGACCTAAAGCACTCGATTTCTGTGCAGTTAGGGTTCCTTCCTCGAATAGATTCTGAGGTGGCAGAACCCCGATTCTGCCACCGCCACATTTTGCCGTCAGAATCGGGGTTCTGACGGCTCGGTGGATGAGGGGATCAGACCGCTGAGGATTTTCCGTTTTCCAATTTCTATTTTCAACCCTTTAAGGTAAATTTTATGCTGAAAAAAACTACACTTTTTCTCACATCCCTTGTATTTCTTCTCTTCTCTACCGCTGCTTTGGCTTACAACCATCCAGAGCTTAAGTGGAGGTCAATAGAGACCCCCCACTTTTCAGTTCGGTTCCACCGGGGTGAGGAGAGAACGGCGGGGATGGCCGCCCAGATAGCGGAAGAGATCTACGATCCCATCACCTCCCTCTATAACTATTGGCCAAAGGGCAAGATCCAGATCTTGGTCAAAGATTACGAGGATTTCTCCAATGGCGCTGCCTACTATTATGACAACAAGATCGAGGTCTGGGCGACCAATTTAGACTTTGAACTACGCGGAACCCATACCTGGCTGAACAATGTAGTAACCCATGAATTTACCCATATCATCTCCCTGGGCACATCTTTCAAGTTCACCAGGCGGGTTCCTGCCCTCTACTTTCAATGCATAGGGCATGAAAAGGAGAAGAGGCCCGATGTCCTCTCTGGCTATCCAAATGTGCTCATCTCCTATCCCTTTCCTGGGAGCGTTATTCCTATGTGGTTTGCCGAGGGAACAGCCCAGTTTCAGGCCCCAGGCCTGGGATATGAGAGCTGGGATACCCATCGGGATATGGTGTTGCGGATGGCAACTCTGGAGGATAACTTACTCACCCTTTCCGAGATGGGGGTTTTTGGACAGAACACCCTGAAGGCTGAGATGGCCTATAACCAAGGGTTCTCCTTGGTGAGATACATCGCCGAACGGTATGGAGGCGATACCTTAGAGAGGCTGATGCAGGCGATGAAAAAGCCCTGGAGGATAAGCTTCAGCTCCGCATTGAAAAGTGTCCTCCACCTATCTGGCGGGGAGCTTTACCGGGAGTGGAAGGATCATCTGCAGAAGCATTACTCAGCCGAGACTGCGGGGATTAGGGAAAACCTGGTGCAGGGAGAGAAGCTCACCCAGGGGGGGTTTTTAAACCTCTATCCAAGCTGGTCCCCCGATGGAAAGAAACTTGCCTACCTCTCCAACAAGGGCAAGGATTACTATCAGTTGACCCTCTATACTATGGATATCTCGAAGAGGGAACCGGAGGCCATAACTGGAGGGGTAAGCTCTTCCTTCTCCTGGTCCCCTGACGGGACAAAGATCGCTTACGCAAAAAGGAAGAAATCGAACAAATATGGCTCTCGCTTCTGGGATATCTACATCTATGACCTGGAGAAGAAAAAGGAAAAACAGGTCACCCATGGCCTCCGGGCCAGGGATCCTTCCTGGTCTCCTGATGGCGAAAGCCTTTGCTTTATAGTAAACAAAGATGGGACAAACAACTTGGCAATAGCGAATTCCGATGGGAGCGGGATAAGATACCTAACCCACAACGCCGACTTTACCCAACTTTACCGGCCTAGGTTCTCCCCTTATGGGGATAAGATCCTCTTCGGCATCTTTCGAGGACAGAGTAGCCAGGGAGCAAACAGAAATATTGGGGTCATCTCCACCGAAGGGACTGGATTCAAATACTTGGTTCGTTCCTCCTCTGATGATAGGGACCCCTGTTGGACACCTGATGGGAGGGGGATCATCTTCTCCTCGGACCGCACGGGCATATTCAACCTCTACCACCTCTCCTTGGATGATGGAAGCCTCAGCAGGCTAACCAACCTCTTGGGGGGTGGTTTCCAACCCTCCATCTCCCCGGATGGAGGGTCCATAGCCTACTCCTCCTATGACTCAAAGGGTTATTCGATTTATTTACTCCCTAAAGAGGAGGGGGAAAATGTGGGGAAAAATGAGTTCACCAAAATCGAGGAAAAGAACCATGACCAACCCTCCCTAAATGACTCCCCTCCCTCCAGACCATATAGGTTAACCTTCTCCCAGATGTTCATCTACCCCCGGTTGGCGATGGACGAGGGGAAGCTTAAATTGGGCCTTTACCTTGCCTCCAATGAGGTCTTGGACAAACAGTCCCTATTCTTTGGAGGGTTGGTGAGCAAGGATTTTGACTACGACCTCTACACCAGCTATGAGAACAGACAGCTCTTCCCCACCCTATTCGTCGAGGTCTACGCCTTAAGAAGACACACCCAGGATCAGGATCAGCTCCTGCTAAAGGAGGACGGTTACTACGGACTCTTTGACTTTGACCTGAAATATGATCTCTTAGAAGCAGATGTGGGAGCAAGGTTTGATTTCTGCAACCCCCTTTCCCCTTTCTACCAGAAACGGTTAACCCTGAGCCTTATCTATAGCAAGTATGGGATTGGCCTTAAAGCCTACGAGGATAGCACAAGAGCACTCTATGGAAAAACCAGTTGGACTTACTACCGGGGAAAGGACCTTATGGTCTCCTATTATTACAAGAATATCCCACCCGCCGTAGATGGAGAGATAAACCCGCGCGGAGGGAGGGAGATGCTCTTTCGCTATGATCGAATGTGGAATAAGCTATCTTCCGGGCAGATGGAGAATGTAGAGGGTATTTGGGTTCCAAAGTATAATCGGAACTACTACAACCAGTTGCTGTTAGACTGGACCGAATACAGGGCTCTCCCCTGGGGACGACACTCCCTGGCCTTAAGGTTAAAAGGGGGGGTAATAGACAGAAAAGTGGACGATTTCTTCTACTTCCAACTGGGAAGCCAGGAGGGGCTAAGGGGCTACACTTACTATTACATAGAGGGGAGGGATATGCTTTTGGGTAGCCTCACCTACAGGTTCCCCATCTTCAAGAAGATTAATCGCCAGATCGGTCAGGTTTTCCTCAACAGACTTTATGGGGGGATATTTGCCGAATATGGAAAGACCTGGCACAAAGGCGAAAATTCAGTGCTCTCCTCTGGGAAAGATGTGGGGGCGGAGCTGAGACTGGAGGGATTCTCCTTCTATTCCTACCCAACAAGAGTAAACTTTCAGGCCGCTTATGGAATGGACCACCCAGAGCCAAAGGAGAGGTGGAGGTTCTACTTTCATATACTCTTTGGGTTTATTTAAGAACCACGGACTGGCAAAGAAATGGTCAATGATCAATTATCAATGGAAAACGGCATCTCAGGATTTTCCGTTTTTATCTTATTTTAACTTGCTAATTGTTAATTGCTAATTGACTATTGTATAGGTTTCCGTGGTGAACTGTTAACAAAATTTAAAAAGGAGGGAAAGATGAAACCAGCAATTTACCTCGCATCCCTTTTGAGCTTGCTTCTCTGCCCGATAGGTTTGGCGATGGCAGAGGGAACTATGGAGGGCTTAGGCGGATCAGACAAGATAGAGGTCGCCTTTTTTGCCCAAAACAACCCTTCCCTTCAGCAGAGGGTAGAAACTTCTCTAACTGGTCAACAACCTGGGGGGAGGAAGTCGATCCAGAAGGCTTTTCTCCTCTCCGCCATCCTCCCTGGAGCTGGGGAGTACTATATGGGCTCCAAGACCAGGATGCTCATCTTTGGCGGAATTGAGGTCTTATCCTGGACGGGCTATCTCACTTACCACCACAAGGGTAAGGTAAAGGAGAAGGAATTCAGGGATTTTGCCAACGAGCACTGGAGATTGGGATACTACCTCGATTTTATAAACGAGACATTCCTGGAAGGCACTAAGTGGTATAATAAATACTACCCTGATGTTTATGACCCTGAGGATTGGGACTCCATTTCAACCTATCTGCCCAATGGTTTTATTCATGATGTATTGGATGCCTGGTTGCACGACAGACAGCAGTATTACGAGATGATTGGCAAATATTATGATCGTCAGTTTGGCGAGGGCTGGGATGACAGCGACAATGAATACAGGGTGGTCAGCGACTCCGCCTGCTTCTGGTATTCTCCAAGGGCGGAGGATTACGAGGACATGCGGGATTTAAGCAACAAATTCTTAAAGAGAGCTAAGTGGGGCATTGGGGCGGCCTTGGTGAACAGGGTGCTCAGTGCATTTGATGCTGCCCTCCTGGCGAGGAGACACAACAAGAGGGCGGATAGGTTCTCCGGGTTCAGCTTACGGGCTACGGTGATAGACTATTGCGGTGAACCCACACCTCACCTTATCCTAACCAAAAGGTTCTAACGATGTTCAGAAAGGTAACCACAACCATATTCCTCCTCCTCTCCCCTATTCTCCTCCAAGCAGCGAGCCCCCAAAGCCTCTTGACCCCGGAGAAGATGGTCTGGCAGAGGAAAGGAGCGATCTCCAATCCCAAACTATCCCAATGGGGCGGGGAAGAGAAGGGATACAAATCCACCAACCTCGGCTTCCTTCTCTCCTTCCTCCTCCCTGGCTCAGGTCAGGCCTATGCTCAATCCAAGGGTAGGTCCACCTTCTTCTTGGGTTTGGAGGCCGCAGTTTGGGCCGGTTTCTTTGGTCTGAGGGAATATGGGGGGTGGCTAAAAGACGATTACAAACTCTATGCCGCTGAGCATGCCGGGATAGAGATAAAGGGAAAGGACGACGAGTTCTTCCGCCTCTTAGCCTTCTACGCCTCCCGGGAGGAATATAACCGCTACCAACTCTGGGGAGAACGGGAAAAGGCCCAACTCTATGGAGAAGGTTATTATTGGGAGTGGGAGAGCGTCCAGGCCAGGAAAAAATATAAATCGATCAGGGATAGGAGCAAAACCGCCTACCAGAGGGCAGTCTATATGCTTGGTATAGCCCTTCTTAACAGAATAGTAAGCTCTATCGATGCCGTACGGCAGGTAAGGAATTATAACAAGGGGAGGAGGTTTAACTTCTCCCAGGTGGAGATGGAGATTCATCCCTCCCTTAGGCATAAGGAGATCGGCCTCGCTCTGAAACTTAGATTTTAGGTGGAAACCTCTTCAAAATTAACCTGGCCTCCTTTCCCACCCCCTCCGGGTGTGGCTAAGGAGGCCTTTTTGTTTGGGTGCATCTCCGAGAAATTTCAAGAGCGTGCTGTCAGGAGTTATCTCCGGACAGCTCTTGAAGCTAAATTCATAGCATAAGAATTTCCATTTTTGGACGCAGATAAACACAGATTGTCAAGATTTTAATATTTGAGGAAGGTGTCCAAGCATAAGATCTGGTAGTCGCAGACTTCAGTCTGCGTCCTTTCGCAACCTCATAGGTTGCGGCTGCCATCGCAATGCTAAGTAACAGCTTGAATCGCCAAGGGTTTCTTACACAACTCCTTCAGGGCAGGAGCCCTACCGGCACAAAGAGAAAATCATGTGAATCCTGTTAATCCTGTCAGAAAAGTTCCGCCGAAGGGAGCTAAGTTCAAAAATGTAAACTATTTAGTGACCTTGACAGTAAGTGGGCTTACCAGAAACATTTTCCCCTTTACAAATCCCGATTGGTAACCTATAATTACGAAGAACCAAAAACTACATAAAATTTCGAGGATAGAACCGAGAAAGCTCTGGAGGGCTTTTAGAGGAAGGTATGGGAGGCAAGATGAAAAAATATAAATTGTCTGTTTTGGTAGAACGAGACGAAGACGGTTATCTGGTTGCTACCGTTCCTTCTTTGAAGAGTTGCTATACCCAGGCCAAAACCATGGAAGAATTGATCCCTAGAATTAAGGAGGTCATTGAACTGTGCCTGCAAGAAGAAGAACCCATACCAATGGTTTTTGAAGGAGTTCAACAGATCGAGGTAGTATTATGACTCGACTGCCGATGGTGGCCTCTCGGATATTGATTAATTTCCTTAAGTCCCTGGGTTTTAAGAAGAGCAGGCAGTACGGAAGTCACATCTTTTTTCGTCACCCCGATGGAAGAACCAGCAACCGTGCCAGACCATAAAGGCGAAGACTTAGGAAGGGGAATTACTAACAAGATTCTTCATGATGCCGAAGTTAGCAGGGAAGAGTTTTTAGATTGGCTTGCCAAAAAAGGGAAATGAAGTCTTTAGGAAAACCTCCAATGAGCGAAGGCAAAACCATCTATCTTGCAAGACGCAACGCGCCAGTGGGCAACACTGGGTTTTGCCCCTTTGAGCACTGCACGCCGGAGATGAGGCAAGAGAGCAATGGCAAATGATTGTGTTGGGACTCCAATAATAAAGGATGTTAAATTTTACCACGCGATTACCTCTCTATATCTTAAAACCCTTCCCCCGATTTTTCAAGCGGCAATTCAGGAAGCAAGGGTAAAAATACCAAAGGCATATCCCGATACCTTGGGTTTGGTCCTGATTGGAAGTGTGGCCGAGGGTAATTTTAAATCGGACTCGGATATTGATATTGTTTGGATTAAGAGCAGGAAATTAAGGCTCAGGAAACTATATGAGCTCAAAGATAAACTGGGTGAACGGATCCAACTCATTCCGTTTACAAGAAGGCAAGTTGAGGAACATTTCAGAAATTCGACTACCATGGCCCATGCGATCAAGAATGGGATTATTCTTCACAAGAACGGGGATTTCATTACAAAACTTCTGGAACAAGAGATTAGATTGCCTGAGAGAGAATGGATGAGGAAATGGTTTGAACATTGGATAGGATTTTACCGCATGGGTCTGAGAGACATTAGGAGAAACAAAGGATGGCACGAAAGGTTCTGTCAAAAAAGATGCACCTGTGAGGTGGGTGATTATCTGGCAAGGGCAACTGTAAACTTTGCCATACTATTTTCAGAACTCCATGGTTTTGTCCCTACCACAAAGGACAAAGTGTTAAAAGGCTTTAGAAAGTTTGGCAAGAAAAACCTTATCCCTGGTTTACGGGTTGCTTTACGGATAAGTCGCCAGGATAGACCTATGAGTAGAAAAGAGGCAGATATAGTATACCCTACTGCCAAGTGGTTAAGGAACACCTTAGCCCGGAGGCTACGGTCTTAATTTCAGACAAGAGGCGAACTAATACCCCCTTTTGGTGCGTCCAAGGAGGCCTTTTTCGTTGTTGGGCTTTCCACCAAATTCCCCTTTACAACCACCGATTCGTAACCTATAATTACGAAAGACTACAAAACCCCCAAATTCGTAACCCAGGGGGACGAAAAAGAGGAGGAATTATCTCGAACTTCGATACTCACAAAAAGAAATACGAGATGTTCAAACGGGATGCAGAGTATAAGGCGAATTCCTATCCTATAAGGATAGAAGCTTACTTTTACGCCAGCTTCCATCTAATAGAGGCAATGGCTGCCAAAAAGGGACTCCATATAGATAAACATCAAAAAGTAAGACAAAAGCTGGAAAAGAATCCGCAAATTTTTGAGGATAGAACTGAAGGAGTCTGGAGGGCATTTCAGGAGATAGAAAATCAGATAAGACCTGGCCAGATATATGGTGGAGCAATTGATGGTAAGAAATTACGAAGGACAAAAGAACTATTTGAGGAAATAGAAAAGTTATGCGGGAGTTTGTAAAGTGATAGAGGAAGAATTCAAGGATCTGGTCTTCAAATTTGCAAGGGAAGCCTCCTTAAAGGAGGTAGCTTATATCTTCCTGTTTGGATCAGTGGCAAGAGGGGATACTGATAGACGCTCAGATGTAGATCTGATAGTGGCGTTTGATACGGACCTTAAAGACATCGATAAGTTGGAGGTAAAGGATAGAATATCCGAACTTACCTTGTATTTGGAAAAAGAATACGATAAGAATATTCAGGTTCTCTTTACCAATAAAAATTTTTACGGGTTGGATAGTTATTTCATAAAAGAGGTTATGCGAGAAGGAATTTTATTGTATGCAAAGTCTCCTAAGATAAATGTTAAGGGTTTGAAGTTAGAACCCTATGCACTAATGTTATATAGCCTCAGGAATTCTGACAAAAAAGAAAGGGCAAAATTAAAAAGACTACTATATGGTCATAAAACACGGAAAAAATTTAAGGGAAAAGTATATGAGTACGAGAAAAAAGGGTTAGTTTCCAAGTTAGATGGAAAACATATCGGTGCCGGTGCAATAGTGGTTCCTCAGAAAAATGTTCAAGCCCTGGAAAAGAGATTAGAAGAATTTAAGATACAGCATAAGAGAGTGGATATGTGGTTAACAGAGGACGATGTGATTAAGATTCGTGCTTGATAGGGGAGAAATAGTCGATGATTGAGGGAATTAAGGAGATAGGAAAGATAAGATTAAGTGGAAAAGAAGAAGAATTTGGAATCCTTGATAGCCTGTTAGAGAATCTACCTCAAAAACAAAACAGGGAACTTCAGATCGTTATTCTTAATTATAACATTTTTGAGCGCAAGATAAATATAGAATTCGAAAATATCAAAGAGGATACTGCCCAAAAATATTTGTGGATGGGTAAATTGCCTAGTAACAATCCCCAAATTTACTCTACTACTTCTAATCTTGATTATCTTATCTCGCAAGTGATTCCGAATTTAACTAAAAAAGCTCCCGAAGGAAGCACATTTTCCAGGATGTTAAACCAAGTGATTGATACAATGTTTTGTGATATAGGTCTGAAAGGTAGAAGAAAATTCGTATTAAACCTGGAAAAATGTAGAATTGTTGAGCAAGGATATATGGAAGAACTGAAGAAAAAAGTGGATAAAAGGAGAAGAGAGAACATTAAAGAATCCGCTATTTTCAAAGAGGTTATGAAAGACATCAGGGCTAAAATGGATAACTTCATAAGTCAAGAATCAAAAGTTTCTCTAAAAAAAGGAGATATCGGTCTGTACACATTAAAGATAAACAATAAACTAATGGCAGAAAATGAAGAATATCAACGCTTGGTAATCAAAGAAAAGATAGACTCCTTGTTTGGAGATAAGGAGAAAGTATGTTCGTCTTGTGGTGAAAATAAACCTATTACAGATAGGCCTAAATTTGCTAGGGCAAGGTCTGCTCTTGGATACTACATCACAGACAAGGTAGGATTCTCCTCTAAGCTCTCTGGTGATTTTACAAAAAGTTTCACTCTGTGCAAGGACTGTTATAGAGATTTGCTTTCTGGAGAAGTGTTTGTCAGGAATAGACTCTCTTCAAATATTGGCGGCTTGAACCTTTATATAATTCCAAAGTTTCTCTTTTCTGCCGGGATTAGCCAAAATCAACTGGACAAATGGGCAGACTACATCAAGGATAGTTTCAATTCCGTCAAGTCTCTGGCGGGTCTTAAAGAGTTTGAAGAGAGACTTGAAAGATATAAGGAGTTTGAAAATATCAAGAACAACTTTTTCCTAAACTTCCTCTTCTTTAAGGCAAGACAGGCCGAGTTTAAGGTATTAAAATTGATAAAGGATGTTCCTCCTACAAGGCTTGAGATACTTACAAGGGTTGCAAATGAAGTAAAAGAT
This sequence comes from bacterium, assembly GCA_029932675.1. Taxonomy (GTDB): domain Bacteria; phylum SM23-81; class DAOVCL01; order DAOVCL01; family DAOVCL01; genus DAOVCL01. The sequence goes on along the minus strand of JAOZPP010000013.1, from coordinate 11,669 downwards.
ACAGGAGAAAATTTATTAGGCGAACCAAACAAGTGGGAGATCAGTCTGCGAGGTATATACTATCTGATACCGATGAGAAAGAGAATAGCAGATATCACAGAATATCGAAAGATTCTCGAAATTTATGATGCCATTTTTTCAGAAAATCCTATATCTTACAGGTTTCTTATACAACAGTTTATCGAACTTGCCCAAGTCTATAGGTTTGAGAAATTTGATGTCTATAATATTGGAAGGCAGAACCCAGATATAGGACTGATTTATGCCAGCCTTAAAGCAAATCTTCTGCTTTTATATCTGAAAAAGCTTGGAATTTTGAAAGGAGGTAAAGGAAACATGGATTATGATAGCCTTGATTTAGATGAAGGTATCAAGAGTTTCGTAAACGAGATGGGCTATAATGAACCCAAAGTAGCTATGTTTCTTTTAGGATACCTTATAGGTGAAGTTGGAAATGCCCAGTACAGAGAGGGAAATTCAAAGCCTGTCCTTGGAAAGATCACATATCAAGGGATGAACAAGAACAAGCTCATTAGGCTATTGAATGAGGTATTTGAAAAAATTGTCCAGTATAATAAGAAGTATAAGACCTTGCACTATAACGAAGGGATATTTGCCGAGTGTAAGAGGCTGATGGATAAAACTATAGACAAGCCCCTTTCGGATCAGGAGAATGTATTTTATGTCTTAAGTGGATATGCCTATGCTACTCATCAGGCGATCAAGGCCTCTAAGTAAGAGGCAAAAGAGGAGGTAAGAACAGATGGCTAATGAAAAGATCAACAATAGTGACATCCTCTTTATTTATGATGCGAGGATGTGTAATCCAAATGGGGACCCGGACGATGAGAACAAGCCTCGTATGGATTACGAGACCGAGACAAATCTTGTGAGTGATGTGAGGCTGAAGAGATATATAAGGGATTACCTTGAGGATAAGGATAATCTCATATTCGTAGCCAAAGTCGATGAGAAAACAGTTGACTCAACCCAGAGGTTGGCATATTGGGTAAGCGACAAAATCATTAAGGATCCTAAAGAAACCGATGATAAAAAGAAAAAGGCTAATGCGATTAAGGATGCTTTGGACAAAGGCAGGAGCCCGGATGCGTCTAAGATTGTGGAGCTAATCGAGAGCAATGATCTGTTGCAGGCCTTTATTGACGTGCGTCTCTTTGGGGCTACTATGCCAATAAAGGGAGAACGAGGAGAGTCATTTACCTTCACAGGACCTGTCCAGTTCAACTGGGGATACTCGCTGAACAAGGTATCTCTTGTAGAGTCCTCGACCATATCCTCGACATTCGCAGGAAGGACGAGGGAGCAAGAGGAGGAGTACGGAACATTTGGTAAAGATTATAGAGTTTATTACTCCCTCATTGCCTTTCACGGGATAATAAGCGGAAAGCGTGCTGGGCATACAGGACTTTCTGGCGATGATATAAGGCTCTTCCAAAAGTCTCTAATAAATGCAATACCGCTTCAGGCGACCCGGAGCAAGATTGGCCAGTATCCAAGGTTATTCATACGGGTTCAGTATAAGGACCAGGAGACCTTTATCGGGGACCTTCGAAGATATCTCGAGTGTGACCCCAAAGAGGGGCTTCGGGATATAGGCGAACTTCAGTTGAAGATGGATACCCTCGTTAAAAAGCTAAAAGACTACAAGGATAAGATTGACAAGATTTACTACTGGCAGGATAAGGAGCTAAGGCCTGATTTCAGTAAACTAATTGAGGAAGAGGCAGATTTGAAGAATAAACTTGAGGAGGCTATCCAGAAAGGTGATAAGTAGACTGCTTATCTTTGACCTAAAAGGCAAGATAGCCCACTTTCGCAAATTCTACACGAGTTCCTCCTCACTCAGTTATGCCTTCCCTCCAAGAACAACAATTATAGGCATAATAGCAGGTATCCTGGGGAGAGGGAGGGATACATACTATGAGGAGTTTAACGCCAACTCTTGCAAGATAGCTATCTCCATCAAGAGTTCGATCAGAAAGATGATCCAAACGGTCAATTATATAAGAACTAAGGAGGAAGACGGTTATACAACAGCTAAAGGGGTGATTAAACGCTTTATTGAAAGAAAAATAGCTAAGTATCCCACTCCTGTCGAGTTGGTTATCCCAAAAGACCTCACAGAGGAGATAATCTATCGGATTTACTTCTGGCATCAGGAGGATGGGGTAATGAATGGATTGGGCTTAAAATTAAGAGAGAGGAAATCTATATATCCGATATATTTTGGAGGTTCAGAATTTCTGGCTGATGCAGAGCTAATTGATGAAGTCACTGGGGCATCCATAAAAGAAAGTTTTTCCAAACAGCCCATAGAGATTTGTAGCGTCTTACGCGAAGATTACATTGAAGAGCTTCTGTTTGAAGAAGCTGACACTCTACTACAGTATATCTCTGAGAAGATGCCAGTTGAGTTTGGAAGCGGAAGAAGTGTAAAGAGGAATGAGGATTTTATCTATGAGAAGAACCAAAAAATAATAAAGGCAAGACTGAAGATACCCTATATGGAACTCATCTATAAGGAGAAGAAGGGGGGGACAAACATCAAGGAGAATATAGCCTTTATGGAGTGGTAATGGTATTTTACTCACATTCTATTGAAAAAGAGGGAAAAAGGATAGGTTCAAAACTGCTTAAGGAACATCTCAAAGAAGTGGGTAATGCAATAAAGAAGAATACCCCACCAACTGATGATATCCTACTCCCTGAGATTGGCTATCTTATCGGAATCGCTCATGACTTTGGGAAGTATACTACATTCTTCCAAAACCATCTCTTTGGAACAGAGGACTCATCAGGTAAGCATTACCACGGCCTTATCTCCGCTTTATTTGCCTCCTATCTTATAAGAACCTTTCTTAAGAACAGAGATGAGTATATGGAACTACTTGCTTATTTTGTGGTTCTCCACCATCACGGAGATCTAAATGCCTTAGAGTTAGACCTGGTCTCATCAAATAAATTAAATGAGAAAGGGTTTTTGTCAGTAGATGAACCCTGGAGAAGTAGGCTGAAGAGATTATCCGTCCAACTTGAGGATATCAAGAGGAACCTCTCTTTGATAGAATCAGAGTATAGAGAACTGATAGATGGACTAAAGATAGATGGTTTCTTAGATACTTGGAGAGGTACTTTTTCAAGGATAGATAAACTATCTTATCAACTACTTGAATGTGAAAAAGACCAAATACGATTTAAACTATTTATAATCACCCTCCTCCTCTACTCCTTGCTGATCGATGCGGATAAAAGGGATGCAGCCAATGTAATAGAAACAAAAAGAAAAACTCTTCCTGAAGATTTGGTAGATAGCTACAGAAAGACTTGTCTTAAAATCGATCCTAATGCAACTTTTGGAATAAATGGCATCCGGAATGAAATATATAGAAAGGCAACCCAAAAGATCTTAGATATCCCTCTGGATAATCATGTCTTCACCCTAACCGCGCCTACAGGAACAGGGAAGACACTTACTTCCTTTTCTTGTGCCTTAAAGCTACGGAATAGAGTAAAGGAAGAGAAAGGTTATACCCCAAGGATAATCTATTCCCTCCCTTTCATATCCATTATTGAACAGAACTATGAAGTGATAAGAGAGGTATTGATGCAATTGAACGACTTTGAATCAGAGGAGAATGTATATCTTGTAAAACACCATCATCTTACAGATATTAAATATAAGGCAGGAAATGAAGAAAGGTCAATAGAGGAGTCTCTGTCTCTTGTTGAGGCCTGGGAGGCAGAGGTAGTCATCACTACCTTCATTCAACTTCTCCATTCAATAATTGGATTTAAAAACAGGTTCTTGAAGAAGTATCATAACATCGCAGGTTCCATAATCCTTTTAGATGAAGTGCAGAATATCCCCATAAAATATTGGCCTCTGGTAAATAAGGTATTCAAACTATTAGTGAAGTATCTTGACTGCTACATAATTCTACTGACTGCTACAAAACCATTGATCTTTAGACAAGAGGAGAGTATTGAGTTATTGGAGGAGAATAAAGACTATTTTGGAGCTTTGGATAGAGTCACCTTGATTCCAAATATCAAAGAGATGGAGCTTATTGACCTTTTTTCTGAATTCAAAAAGCTCCATAACAAAAGAGAGTCTTACCTTATAGTGCTAAATACAATCGCCTCGTCGATCAAATTCTATAATATGATAAGAGAGGATGGTAAGTTTGCAGGCTACATAAAGGAGAAGAGACTCTTTTATCTCTCCACAAACATCATCCCAAAGGATAGGGCAGATAGAATCCGGAAGATTAAAAAACTTTTAAGCAATCAGGAAAAGATCATAGTCATATCCACCCAGGTGGTTGAGGCAGGGATTGATATGGATCTGGATGTAGCCATAAGGGACATCGGCCCGCTCGATTCAATAATCCAGGTGGCAGGTAGATGTAATCGGGTATTGAGAAAAGAAAAAGGGAAAGTCTATGTGTTTAACCTAATGAACAATCAGCGAAGTCTTTCAAAGCTTATCTATGGGGCGGTCCATACAAGTATCTCAAAAGAGCTAATTGATGCAGAACCCATTGAAGAGTCTCATTTTTTCGATCTTATAGATCGATACTTTTCCCTGGTTGCTTCTAAAAAGGATCAAACTCCATCCAATGATATCTGGAATGCTATAAGGGAGTTTAGATTCCATCACCCCAGTATAGAAGAAAAAAGCATCTCTAATTTCTCTTTAATAGAAGAGAAAAGTGGCTATATCGATGTTTTTGTTGAGAAGGACGAAAGGTCCAAGAATGTTTGGAGAAAATATGAAGAAAAAGTTAGAAATGAGAAGGACTTTAAGAAGAGAAATACAAACTATCTCTCTATCCGTAAGGAGTTCAATTCATATGTCATTTCAGTGCCCCGAAGGATGGCAATTGGAGTTGATATCATAAATGAGTGGCTGGGGCGCATCCCTGCAGAAAGATTGAATCAAAATTATGATGATAAAACTGGTTTTAAAAGGACAGAAGAAGGGTGTGTAATATTCTGATGAAACTTAAATTGTTGATCTTCAAAATTGAATCAAATCGTTACTTTAGCCCCAGAATGGCTGAGAAGATAAGAGGATACTTTGGAAATCTATATAAAAACGATCCCTTATTTCATCAACATACAGAGGATAGAAGGTTAATCTATCATTACCCAAGGATCCAGTACAAGATTATCAAAGGCATCCCTTACATAATAGGATTAACAGAAGGAGTCGATGCCTTAAAGGAAAAATTTATAGAGATACAGCAACTCGTGTTAGATGACAAAGAGTATGAGGTGTTCCAAAAGAGTATTAAGATTGAAGAGGTAAGCTTTGGAACAACTGAGGACCAGATTCAATATAGATTCCTATCTCCTTGGTATGCTTTGAATCAAGATAATTATAAGAAGTATCTCAGGACAAACTTAGGGACCAAAAGGATAATGTTGCTCAAGCGAATCCTCATTGGGAACCTCTTATCGCTCTCCAAGTCTCTCAGAGAGGTCGTTACAGATGAAATTATTGTAGGGGATATGAATGCTTTTGAGTATACCTTTAATCTGGATGATATCCCTGTTTTAGGATTTAAGGGCACATTTCAGGTGAACTTTGACATCCCTAACTACCTCGGCATTGGCAAGTCTGTCTCACGGGGGTTTGGGACTGTGGTGAAGGTTGAAAACCAAAAAACAAGGTCAAAATAAAAGGATAGGAAGATGAAAAAGATAGATGATTATTCTGACAAAGAAATACGGGAGGCTATGCTGGAAGCGGGGCCGGAATTATCGAAGTTGGCTAAAAAGCTGGGGGTTCCAAAAAGGGATTTAGCTTTGAGGTTAGGTGAGATGAGCTTGAGAATGAAGGGGATTGAATATGCCTACGATGATGAAACCTGGGAGATCCTAACCTGCCCCCACTGCGGTAAGGTGGCCCCACCGTTGGAGATATATGATCCTACCGAATATATGCTTGGAGCCTACGGTGGAAAGATGGACAGCAAACAGATGGTTGGGATGGCCCTGTTCGCCAAATGTGGAGCTTGCGGAAAGGAGCTGAAGCTCGTTTATGGTCTCTTGGAGATGCGACCTTCTCCAAGTGCCAAGGCAGCCGAAAGGCTTGCCCGCGAGCTGATGGAGAGAAATAAGCGAACTTAGCACCCTTCGGTTGGTCTTTGACAGGATAAACAGGATCTACTGGACTCCCTACAGCCCAACCCCTCTTCTATATGTACGGAGGTACCCCCCCCTATTCCAATTGGTTTAGGGGCAACCTACGTGGTGGAGAAGTCTTATCTATTCTGTTTATCCTGGCGCAAAATGGAAATTCCTAAGATCTCAGGTCGTCTAAGATGGAAGTAAAGATACCAAGGAAGTATAGGAGCCTCTTTTGGGATACTAATTTTGATAAACTTTCCTGGAAGAAGGATAAGAAGTTTATTAGCCTGAGGATTTTGGAATATGGTTCTCTGGAGGCGACCCGTTGGTTACTTGGCCATATAGACCAAGAGGAATTAAAGGAGTTCATCATCAACGGCGGTTGGAAAAGGCTCTCTCCCAAAACGCTTAATTTCTGGGAACTGATCTTAGGGATAGAGGAGGAGGAATGTTCGAAAATATCCTCCCAGAAAAACAGCAATCCATTCTGGAAATTCTGAAAGATCAACCAATTATCGAGCAATTCTACTTAGCAGGGGGGACAGGGCTGGCTCTACAACTTGGCCACAGGAGATCCTTAGATTTCGCCTTCTTCACTCAAACCCAATTTCGCACCCCAGAGCTTCTCCCACAGATGGGAAAGGCTGGAGATGTCTCCCTGCTCAGAGAGGCAGAGGACACTCTGACCGTTGAGATAGGAGGAACGCAGTTGAGTTTCTTCAGATATGACTATCCTCTTTTACGACGGCCAATTAGCTTTAAAGGCAAATTGAAAATTGCCCAGATACCGGATATAGCCACTACTATGAAGCTTACAGCTATTTCGGGCCGGGGGAGCAAAAAGGACTTTATCGATCTATTCTTTGTCTGCAAAACCTTTTCCTTAAAGGAATTGTTTGAATTCTTAGCGGAAAAATATGATTCTCCGTCCTACAGCGAATATCACATCCTGAAGAGCCTCGTTTATTTCGCTGATGCCGAAGAAGAACCAATGCCGGAGATGCTCTCTGAGGTAAGTTGGAGGGAGGTAAAAACCTTCTTTCAAGAAGAAGTTAAGAAATTGGCTCAAGCTGGTTGAACGGCTTAGAAACGGCGGACAGACATAAATGTCTGTCCCTACAAGACAAACACATAATACCTTAAATTTAAGAGGGTTATGCCAATTCGTTTCCAATTTGTGAATAATTCGGGTAATACAGTTGAGGGATTTGGGGGGTGAGATGAAAAAAGATTTTAGCTTGTGGGATAAAACCAGGTTTGAGAAGCTGGAGGCGGAAAGGGTAAAGTATTTACAGAGGTTGAAGATAGAAGAAAGCATAAAGATAATGGAATTTCTTCTCAATTCAGGATTGGATAAGGAATTTAGGAGAATAAAGAAGGAGTTTACAAAGAATGGAGTTTAAGGACTATTTTAGAACCTGCATTGAATTGATAGAGGAAGCCAAGATTGAGTATTTAATTATCGGTGGAATCGCCGTTGGTGTCTTTGGAGAACCAAGATTCACCCAGGATGTTGATATCATAATCTTCAAAGAAATCCGAACTGAGATCATTTCTTGCCAGAGCAGAAGAGAAGGGATTTGATTTTGATAAAAAGACGGTCTTATCCGAGGCCAGAGAAAGAGGGGTATTCAGACTCTTTCTTGAGGAGCTTCATCTTGACCTCTTGATTGCCTCCACTGAACTTGAAAGGAGTGCCTTGAAAAGAAAGGTCTCAGTAAAAATCTTTGGTAAGGATGTATTTCTCCCCTCCAAGGAAGATCTTCTGCTGCTCAAGATAATTCCCAATCGCCTTAGGGATTTGATTGATGCTGAAGGGATAGCCCTAAGACATAAGGGAAGGTTGGATAGAAAGTATCTGGAGTCTTGGGCACAGAAAATATCGGATGAGGCTGAAGATATGGCCATCTGGAATAGACTGATGAAAGTGCTTAAGGAATAAACCCAAATTTAAGGATAACCAGTACACTTGTTAAAATGTTTACAAAATTACCAACATACTGGTAGAATATGCTTGAATTTTACCAACTCACTTGTTATCTTTGAAAAAATAGGGCAAAATGATAGAGAAAGAGATACTTTTTGAAACCTTAGTGCGTTGGAACTTTTGGGGCACAAAGAAGTTTACCCCTCTTTTACCCAGGAAAACAAAGCGGAAATCGATCCCCTCCTGGAAGGACCATTTCCTATTATTCATAAATTTCCAACGGTCCTATGTTCCAATTGTATTTTGGGTTGCTTAAAGTAACCAACTTCTACCGCACTTCAATGCGGGCTTGAAGTTAATGACGAAAAACTCTAATTCCGAGACCACACGAGTAACGACCTACGATCCACTCATTCATATTCTGGAATAAAATGCAACTTGTCCTGAATACACCGGGAGCCTATCTCTCCAAGTCTGGTGATTGCTTCCAGATAAAGGTTGGCGAGCAACGCAACCTGATCTCCGTCCACAAGGTCCAGTCCATTTTGGTGACCACCTGTGCCGCTTTCTCCTCTGATGCCATCGAACTGGCTATGAACCACAACATTGACGTAGTCTTCTTAGACCGCTTTGGCAATCCCTATGGAAGGGTTTGGCAATCCAAACTTGGCTCCACCACCAAAATCAGGAGGCGACAACTGGAGATCTCTGAAACTGAGGAGGGATTAAAGTTAGTTACTGGATGGATTAAGAAGAAGATAGAGAACCAGATTCAATTTTTGGAGGACCTCAAGCGCCACCGCGAATCGAAGGCGGAAAAGATAGATACCTTTCTGAAGAGCCTTAGGCATGCCAAGGAGAAGGTCAAAGGGGTCTCTGGAACCTTAGAGGAGAAGCGGGGCAACCTGATGGGCATCGAAGGAGGGGCAGGACGCAGCTATTTTGCTGCCTTAGGATATCTCATCCCCAAGGCCTGGAGGTTCGAGGGACGCAGTCGTCAGCCAGCCAAGGATGGCTTCAACGCAATGCTCAACTATAGCTATGGAGTTCTCTATTCAATGGTGGAGAAAGCCTGCATTCTGGCTGGACTGGATCCCTATATCGGCTTTCTCCATACTGACAACTACAACAAGAAATCCCTTGTCTTCGACCTGATTGAGCCCTTCCGCATCTTAGGGGAGAAAACAACCTTTTACCTCTTCAGTAAAAGGGAAGCAAAAAGGGAGCATTTTGACCAGATCAGAAACGGGGTCACCCTTAACCGGGAAGGAAAAAAGCTCCTCATCGCAGCCCTTAACAAGAGATTAGAAACGAAGGTGCGTTACAGGGGAAGGAACATCCAGCAAAGGGATACAATCCAATTTGAGTGCCACAGAGTGGCAAACCAATTGATAAAGGCTGAGAGAAATTGGGAAAATGGAAAATGAGAAAATAAAAAATGACGGAAATTAAGAAAATGGAAATTGGGGAAATAAAGACAAGGGGAAAGAATTGAGGGAAATTAAGTCTTTCGAGGATCTGGAAGCTTATAAACTTGCTCGTGCATTCAGAAAGCGGATATATGAGCTAGCTAGCAAACTGCCTAAGGATGAGCAATACAATCTTAATTCACAGATGAGAAGAGCGGCGGTTTCTCTAACAAACAACATCGCAGAGGGATACGGGAGATACCATTATCAAGAGAATATCCAGTTCTGCCGACAATCACGAGGTTCTCTTTATGAATTGTTAGACGATCTAAATGTTTGCCTTGACGAGCATTATATCTCCGAAGAGGAATATCTCAGTTATCGTAATGACGCTTTTCATCTTTTAAAAGTGCTTAACGCTTACATCTCCCGAACCGAAGAGCTACAACAGGATTACAAGAAAACCATGATTGTCTGATTTATTCATCCGTTTCTTATTTTCTATTTTCCATTTTCTAATTTCTTAATCTCCTTGCCAATGCTTACTTGGGTGATTTACGATATACAGGACAATAAAGTCCGGAATAAAGTAGCCAAAACTTGTCTGGGGACCGGGATCTATCGGGTTCAGAAATCGGTTTTTCTCGGTGACCTCAACCTTAACCGGATTGACGAACTGAGCCTGAAGATAAAAAACCTGGTGAATGAGGAAAAGGATTCCGTCTATATCTTCCCTATGTGCAAAGATGATTTTAATAAGGTCAAACTCATTGGCCAGGCATTTGATAAAAAACTGGTGACAGATGAGGTAAAGGCGCTGTTTCTGTGAGCGAGGAACAGGTAGTAATGAGCGAAGAGCAAGGAGTAATGAGCGAAGGAAAAAGAATTGTGGATAGGCAAATAGCAGAGGAAAGGCCGCATCGGAGACTGGTAATATGGCAAAGAAGTGTTGATCTGGTTGTAAGCGTCTACAAGACCTTGAAGGCCTTTCCAAAGAGTGAGCAGTATAACCTCATTTCACAGATACAAAGAGCAGTAATTTCTATTCCAAGTAATATCGCAGAGGGATGTGCCCGAAGATCATCAAAGGAGAAGATGCAGTTCTGGATTATTGCCAGAGGTTCGGTGAGTGAGCTGGACACACAATTTGAGATCTGTCGCCGGCTTGGTTATCTTGATGAAAAGAAGTTTGAGGAACTCAATGGGGATTTAGCGGAGGTCAGCCGAATGCTTTCTGGTTTAATTCGATCTCGGAAGAGAGGTATAAAAAATGGGGAGTAAGAAGGGGCTTAACGTGGTTATTTATGGGAAACCTAAATTAGCTCCGACTCCTCACCCATTACTCCTCGCTCCTTGCCCCTCGCTCATTACTTTTTTCTAATGAATACCGTTTCCATAACCCCGACTGAGGTCATAGAATACCTTTTCTGCCCAAGGTTTATCTACTTTATGGAGTGCTTGAAAATTCCACAGCATGAGAACCTGCGTTACAAGGTGTTAATGGGTAGAGAGGTCCACGAGAGGAAGGCAAAGGTTAACCGAGAGTATGTGCGAAAGAAGATTGGGTGTGTGGATAAGGAAATCTCCGTATATCTTTCCAGCCCTAAGTATAAAATCAGGGGAATAGTAGATGAGGTCCTCTCCCTTGCTGATGGTACAATGGCACCTTTAGAATATAAGTTCGCTGAATATAGACCCTATGTTTTTAAAACCCATAGGACACAATTGGCCTTGGAAGCACTGCTCATTCAGGAGAATTACGGAAAACCTGTAAAAAGGGGGTTCTTAGTCTATGTGCGCTCCAAAAACTTCCTGCGTGAAGTTCTATTCAAACAATCGGATTATGAAAACGCCTCAAAGATAGTTGAGGAGATATTGAGAATTGTGCAAAACGGATACTATCCGAAGAAGACCAAAAGCAAGGTGAAATGTGTGGATTGCTGTTACAAAAATATTTGTGTCTGAGGGCATAGAAGTGTTAACCGTTTGGACTATCGTCAGTTACATTACCCAAATTTATGCAAAGGCAGGTCGAAAAGGGGCATTTTCTGGCTCATTTGATCGAGGAAAATGGCCATTTAAACTGCCGAAGAAACCATATCAACTATATATGTTCTCACAAGTTACCCCGAAAGAGCTGTGAGAGCGGAACATCCACTAAAACAAGGATTGAAACT
>JAOZPP010000067.1 GCA_029932675.1 bacterium | reverse complement strand
TATTCTCCCGGCTCTTCATACCTGTGTCTTGCCTTATAATCTACTCTTGGATTTTTCTTTGTCCTGAAACTCTGCCATTGGTTATGGAAAGTGTCGCCTTTGTAGTCCCAATCTATTGCCCAATAATCTATAAGTTCTCTTGAATCTCTCACCTTACTTGCGATTTCGGCAAGTTCAGCAGTTGGCGGAATCTGAAAGTCGGTGATTTGGAGAGTTGCTTCTTTATTTTCCACCTTCATCTCAATCTCAAGATAAGCCACCTGAGCAAATTTTACATACTTCGCCAAATCTTTTTCAATTGCTTCATCGGGTATTTTCAGTAACTGTAAGTCAAAACCAACAAGGGCAGATTTTATTTCGTTTACCGACGGAATTTGAATAAGCCTTAAATCAACTCCGTTCTTCTTTGCCAGCTCTTTTCCTAACTCATTTACCTCATAGCTCCAGTCCCAACCCAGGATATCTGCTTTGTAGAAATTATTGGCTCTGCATTCAATTACTACCTTTTCGATCTCCTCCATTGTAACAGGAGCATTCAAAGGACCAATATGAACCGCTCTATCTTCTTTCCTTCCGTGCAGATATCTAAATCCCGTCAAAGGTTGAGATTGATAGAGTCTGAGCATAAAAGCAAGGTACTCATCCTGCTTTTCCTGCCAGTAAACAGTTTCGTAATTGCCTATGTTCCAGAGTTCAAAAGGGCGTGCTGGCTTACCGTATTTCTTAGCAGCCATTTTTCCTCTCCTGTGCGCTAACAATCTTTTTAATTAAATTTTTAATATCGGGCAATCTATCTTTCACAACCTTCCAGACAATTTCATAATCAACCCCAAAATAGAAATGTATGATTTTATCTCTCATCCTTGCCATATCCTTCCAGGGTAATTCCTTATACCTTTTTCTTATCACCTCTGGTATATTTTTAGTTGCCTCTCCAATAACCTCTATTTCTCTTATTACAGCACTCTTTGTTTTCTCATCTTTCATAAATTCTTCAAAACTCATCTCATCTACAAAACTCTCAATTTTATCTATCGATAACAGAATATCCTTTAAAAAAGTTTGTAATCTCTTTTCATATTTCTACTGACTCCTTAATGATTTTATCCTTTAGTTCCGCGCGTAAAACAACTTTCCTAACCAAATCCACTTTAACCCCTAATAATTCCTCAAGATATCTTTCAATTTCAATGAATTTTAAAAGGTCGGGCACTTCATAAAAATCTACAAGAATATCAACATCGCTCCGCTTTTTCTGCTCGTGTCTGGCATAAGAACCGAAGATTTTTATCTCCTTTATCTTATATTTTTCTTCCAGCAACTTTTTATTCTCAGCCAATATCTTCTTTATCTCTTCAAGAGTTTTCATCGTTCGTTCTCCATTAAATCCTTTGAGTTGTGAATATCCAATAACCTCTTTCTGGTAACCTGAATGGCAAACTTGGAGAGATCAGAACCTATCCATCGCCTTCCCAGTTTCTCTGCAACTGCTAAGGTAGTGCCTGAACCACAGAAAAAGTCTGCAACTATGTCGCCTTCATTAGAAGACGAGAGAATGATACGTTTGAGGAGGGATTCGGGTTTTTGCGTGTCAAAATCAAGTCTCTCTTGTGCAACTGAGCCGATTGGATTTATATCTATCCAAATATCACTAAGTCTATGACCTACTACTTCATCCAAATATCTTTTTATCTGTGGCATTCCTGTGTTGGAGAAAACTATTAATCCCTTTTTTAATCCCTCATCTATTTTGTCTTGTGACCAAATCCAATGTTTTCCTGGTGGTGGTGCTAATACTTTATCACCAAACTTTCTAGGTTCTCCTTGCCCTTTTTGAGTGAAATCATGCAATCTGTATCTTCTTCCTGTTTCGGATTCAACAAATCTATACATCTTTTCTAAATATTCTGCCTTATGAGGCACTCTACTTTCATTAAATATTAACTTCTCTCCTTTACTATACCACAATATGGTATCATGAACATTACCAAAACCTAAGGTTTGAGCTTTAGGAGTAGATAATTTTTGCCACACAATCTCATTCCTAAAATTATCATACCCAAAAATTTCATCCATCATCACCTTAACATAATGTCCCACATGCCAGTCAAGATGCACATAAATTGACCCGTTCTCAGCCAAGAGTTCCCTCATCAAAACCAATCGCTCATACATATACTTGAGATAGGAGGCAATCCCGCCGCTCCAGGTATCTTTGTAAGCCCTTTCTTCAATTATAGATGGCTCCTTCTTTATTCTTTCGTCACCAAGCTTCGTTCTCACGGTAAAATCTGCGCCGGTGAAAAACGGCGGATCAATGTAAATCAAATTAATCTTTCCCGCCCAGCCTTGCTTAATCAGAGAACTCATCACCAGTTTGTTATCACCCCAGATAAGTAAGTTTTTCCAGTCCTTCGGGTAGTTCTGGGGATACTCACTTTGGGGGTAAAACTGCTTGCCAAAGGTACCCTCATATTCTTTCAGCCGTGGCTCATTTATAGTTTCCACCAATTGGAGGGGGAGATTGGGCTTTTCTATCGGCTTCTTCCTCCCTTTATCATACCTGTCATACTTCCCTGCCCAGAGTAACTCTACATATTTTTTATCCTCTATCATATCCATCTCCTCCTTCACTACTCCTCGATCTTGGTTGACATATCCTGTCCCCAAAAATATTAAGCGCAATTTTGCATATTAAGGTAATCTCCGCCATAAGGGCGAAATGGCAGAACCCCTGTTGCATCACGATCCGACCGGGGGATCTAACTCCTCGATTCCCTTTTGTGTTTACGCAAAACCTAACATCTTCCCCAACGCTCGGTCAGGTCTCCAGATCTAATCTCAGAAGTAGGCTAAAGAAAACATAACGGTTTTTTTGTAAAAAATCAAGCGCTATCCACCGATGTTCAAATAACCTCCTGACTTACCTTGATCCATCAGAATTTCTTATGGGAAGACGAAGCTCTTGAAGATTCTTCAACCTATCCTTGATTGCCTTAAATCCTGAAGGTGGGGTCAGGTCTTGCTTTTTGCACCTTAGTATACTCCTCCCTTCTCACCACTTCTTCTATAGGAAGATCAGCCTTAGAGGGGTTGTTCTACTCTACCGTTCCAAGTGCAAAAAGCAAGACCTGACCCCTCAATTACAGTGGATATACCTTCTCTGTGCGCAACACCTCGCTGGCATATTGCAAACAGGCCCGAATATCTTCATGCGTGATTCCTGGATAATTGCGCAAAATTTCGTCCTCCGTCCAACCCTGGGCCAGCAAGTCGATGATAAACTCTACGGCCAGACGCGTGCCTTTGATCACAGGCTTGCCAACCAGAATCTCCGGGTCAACTATGATACGTTCTTGCCAGTTCATAGTTCGCTCCTTCTGTATTTATGCAAGACTTACTTTCCCTGACACCCGGCCAGATCTTCAGATATAATTCTCAGGCATAGGCTAAGTGGAACATACTGGTTTTGTCCTGAAAAGTCAAGGGATTCTCATAGGGTTTCCCCTACTTAGGTAGGTAGGTTACCTTTAGGGTAGGGATGAAGGGGGGATTATGGACCACTGTGCTCTTCTCCTTCTTCCCCACCTCTATCTCGGCTGAGGCCAGGGAGTGATGGATGCTCGGCCAGTGCTGCACCTCAACCTTAACTGTATATCTCCCCTTCTTCACCCTCTTTCCTGAGCCATCCTTCAAATCCCAGGTAAAGATATGCTTCCCCCAATCGATGCTTGCCCCGGTTGCCGCATCGGCCTGAAAGCCTGATGCCTTCCCCCATTGGGGGAGGGTAACCTGCTTTTTGCCTACCCACCCGGCAAAACCTGATACATAGAGGGTGCGCACAAACCTCCCTTGGGAGTCCTCCACCCAAACGGCTGTCTGCGGGGGAAGTTGATCCTGGTAGCCAAGCCAAAAGCTGATTAGCAGCTTTGGGCCGGAAGGGAAGGAAGGGCCAGGCTCCTGGGGAGGGGACATCTGCTCATAGATTAGCTGGGTGGCCCTTGATCTCGGATACTTATCGGTCACTTCCCCCCAGAGGGAGAGGGTCTTTAGCTTGTGGACATAGCCGATGTAGTAGAGGGCCAGAGCCTTGGTGGTATCAGGGACATCCCCATCTGCCACCATCCTCAGATCCTCGATCGCCTGATCCCCCCAGCCAAGAAAAGCCGGGAAGGTGGCCTCTGCTATCCCCCTAAGGAGCCTGATCTCCAAATCATTGGGGGCAAGCTTCACCGCCCTATCTAAGTGGGTAAAAGCCTTGGTGCAGAGCCCTATGCGATAGTTGGTATCTTGAGCGATCCTTTCGTCGTAGCCCTTTCCGGCAATCCCCCCATAGGCTACACCCAAAAGGGCTTGGGCCTGGGCATTGGCGGAGTCGGCCTCGATGGCCTCCACAAGGATAGCCTTTGCCTCCTCATACCTCCCTTGGGCCATAAGGGATTTGGCCTTCTCTATGGCCTCCCCTACGATCATCGTCCGTTTAGCCTTCTTGGGATGAGGCCGCAGGGAGCCCAAGTTATCCCTGGCCTCTTGGGCCAACTTGGAGTTTGGGGCGAGCTCAATTACCCTCTCCCAAGCCCACTTAGCCTTCCCCTTCTCCCCTTTCTTCTGATAGCCTACCCCTAAGAAGTTATAGGCCTGAGGGAGCAGATCTCGAGGGATCATCTCCTTGGGTAGGTGCACCAACCTCTCCAGATCCCTTATCCCCTGATCCAACCTCCCCAAGAAGCTTGGAACCTGCACCCCCATAATCCCCCGGTAGAGGAGGCCATAGACATTCAGGGAATCGAGGGCCAAGCTACGGTCGAGGGCCTGAAAGGACTGGGATGAACGGGTAGCCTGAAACATAAGGTCGTGGGAGCTTCCAGCGCTCTCCCCTAAGAAGATACCCAAGTAGGCCCAGGCAGTGGCATTAGTGGAGTCAACCACCACCGCCTTCTTCATCAGCCCAATAGCCTCCTCTATTTTCCCCTTCTGCTCAAGGGCCTTGGCCTCTTCGATATATCTCTCTATGGGCTTTGCCTCTGAGATGGCCCAACCCAGCAGGAAAAACGAAATTATCAGAGAAACTCTTACCTTCATCTTCCCTCCAGATTTAAAATGAGTCCAGTGAACGGGCTACCCGCCCGGAGACGGAACGGAAACGGGGAAGCCGGGTAAAAAAACTAAAAACAATGGGAGGATGGCAGAATCGGGGTTCTGCCACCTCGGTGATAACTTTAGTGTGGGTTAATGGCCCTTTAGGGCCATTTTATTGGGCTAAAGCCCTCCAAACCCCCACTAAAGTCGGGTAGAAGGTGAGGGGGGATCACGGGCCAGCTCCTTCAGGACCAAGCCCCACCTCAGGCCCCTGCTGCTCACCAGGACCTCGGAGCGGGAGAAGTAGTTCATTAGGTGAAGGCAGATTGCCGTCCCGGCCAAGATTATCTCCGCCCGCTTCGGGGACAAACCAACCATCTCCCTCCTCTGGAGGAGGGGAGAACTTTTCAACCTATTAAAGATTGACTCCACGGATGAAAGGCTCAGCCAATAGCCATGGACAGGCTGGGGGTCATAGCAGGCCATCCCCATATCCATCGCCGCCAGGGTGGTAATGGTTCCCCCCACCCCCACCAATACACCCGTAGGGGGAAGATCAAACCTTATAGTCTGAAGCACCTGCAAGATCCCTGTGTTTAACCTCCTCAGGTCTTCCCGGCTAATGGGGTCAGAGTGGACATACCTCTCCGTAAGCCCTACTCCCCCTAAGGGTAGGCTCTGCCATTCAACGATCTGGCCGCCATCCCCCCGCACAAGCTCGGTGCTACCGCCGCCAATGTCGGCAATGAAGACCGGGGAGCCAGGGCTCTCCAGTCCATAAACTGCCCCCCGAAAGCTGAGCTCTGCCTCCTCCGCGGGGCTGAGGACGGAAAGCTCCAGGCCAAGCCTATCCTTAACAAGCCCCAGGAACTCCTCTCGATTGGCTGCCTCCCGGAGGGCATTGGTCCCCACTAGGCGCAGCCTCTCCACCCCACAGCTTAAGGCCTTCTCCTTAAACTCCGAGAGGGCCCTTAAGGCCCTCTCCATAGCACTCTGGGTAAGGTCTTTCCCCCTGCCCAACCCCTCCCCGATCCTGATCTCCTTCTCCTCCTCGAGGAGGGGAATGATCCTGCGCCCCTCCACCTGAGCAACTAAGAGAAGGGCAGAATTTGTTCCCAGGTCTATACCAGCGGCCCGCATCAGCCCACTACCGATGGTTCAATGACCAGTTCTCCTCGCTCAAACCTCTCCAGGCTTAAGCGCTCCACTGAGATGGGTGGCTCCCCTCCAGTAATCAAGCGGGCAAGGATGTAGCTGGTCATCGGAGCGATCATAAACCCATGACCACTAAAGCCAATGGCCATATAGAAACCCTTCACCTTCTCCGCCTCCCCAATGATCGGTTGAGCATCTGGGGTCTTGTTGTAGAGGCCCGCCCACTGTCTTACTACCCTCACCTCCTTCAGAACGGGAAGTATCCTGAGCACCTCTTGGGCCATCCTCTGGAGGAACTGCCAGGAGGCACTGAGGTTGTGGCTGGGGGGCTCATCTGGATCCCCCATTCCCATTAGGATGCTCCCCGGCGGAACCTGTTGACAGTAGAGCCCACTGGTAAAGGAGATGACCATTGGATCGAAGAGACCATCCAAAGGCTCGGTAACCATTATCTGATGTCTCTCCGAATGGGTGGGGATCTCCAACCCGGCTAGCTTTCCCACCTCAGCAGAATAACCACCCGCAGCATTCACTACCTTGGAGGTCTCTATCCTCCCGGCAGTAGTGATCACCCCTTGGACCATCCCATCTTTCACCTCAATCCCTACTACTGGGGTAAACTTATAGAGCTTTACCCCCAACCTCTCTGCGGCCCTTAGATAGGCGAGATTCGTCTTGAAGGGGTTGGCATGGCCATCAGTGGGGCAGTAGGCCGCCCCAGGGAGCCCATCGGTTTTAAGGATGGGAACGATCTCCTTTGCTTCCTGGGGGGTAACGATCCGCGAGGGGATGCCCAGTCTGTTCTGCAGAGCTACATTTCTTTTATACAACTGGAGCTGGGCTTGGCTCGTGGCCAGAACCAGGTAACCACCTTGCTCAAACTCAATATCATAGCCTAACTCATCGGAAAGCCCTTTGAAGATTTCCACACTTCCCTTGGCCAACCTACAGTTCATCTCTGTTCCCCACTGTTGCCTTATCCCCGCTCCACACCTTCCCGTTGCCCCCCAACAGGGGTATTCCCTCTCCAAGATGACGACATCCTTTAAGCCCTCCTTAGCTAAGTAATAGGCTATGGAGGAACCGATGATCCCGGCTCCGATGATGACCACTTCAGCGCCCTTAACCATCTTCGGCTCCAGCTATGGTTCCCATCTTGAGGGGCATAAGGGGGGGGCGGACGGTGCAAGGGAGGATCTCCTCTATCCCCCTACCAGTGGCGCGGGAGAGCTCGGCAGCCACCAGGGGGAGGCAGGTGCGTCCCTGACAGGGCCCCATCCCACAGCGGGTTACCCTTTTGATCTCCTCAAGGGTGGTGCAGCCCTGGCTAATGGCCTCCCTTATATCCTTGAGGGTGAGGTCCTCACAGCGACAGATAATGATTTTCTCCTCATCCATTCTCCCCCCTCCGGAAGAATCTCACCTCCATAGCTAACTTCTGAGGGACCAGGAGGGATATCAGGGTGGTCTTCTGTTTTGTTTGCTGGACCTTTAGCACCTCCGCTCTACCCACCTTTTCCCCCTTCCTATTCAGGGCCTCTACTACTTCCCCTTCCTCTGGCAAGGGAAGGAACTCATAGGGAAGCACTACCCGGGCCCTCTTTTCAGAATAGGCTTGGTCGACGATAAATATGGCCAGCCCAGGGCAGCCTATTACACAGAGACTGCATCCATTACACCTCTCGTAGTCTATCTGGGGAAGGTCCGTGGGATCCCGAAACTTCTCTATTGCTCCCCTCTTACACCAGTCATAACAAGGATCGCAGGGGATCGGCTGAAAGCACTCGATGATGGCCACCGGTCCCTTAGCCAGCCTCTCCTCTGATGGGGCGATGCTAGCCAGATCATCCTGAGTGGGGACGCCATCCTTCTCTAACATACCTCCTCCTGAATTTTAACAGAATTGAAGAAAACGCCAATTTCTAATTGTTTCAGTGATTATAGCTCCTCCCAGAGGAAGAGCTGTTCGTCAACCTCTTTCTCCCCTTTCTGTGGGGAAGGAGAAAACTTCCCCTTTATAGTGATGAAGTTGCGTGCTCTCTTCACCACTGCTCCCATCCTCTTTAGTCCCTCTAATCCCCCTATCCCCTCCTTCCTCCTCAAGTTTACAATCCTCTGGGCAGAGATCCTCCCGATTCCCGGCACCCTGAGGAGTTCCTCAAAAGAGGCGGTCTCCACCTCAACGGGGAACCTCTCCGGGTGGGCTAAGGCCCAACCAAGCTTGGGGTCCATATCCTGAGGGAGGTTCCCCTCCCCATCATAGGGGAGTTCGGAGGGGGTGAAACCATACCGACGAAGGAGGAAATCTGCCTGATAGAGCCTGGCCTCCCTCCATTTGGAGCAGGGGGGAAGGCCCTCAAAGGGGGTATCCTTAAGCGGGGTAAAACCGCTGTAATAAACCCTCCAAAGCCCCAATCCCTTGTAAAGTTTATGGGAGAGCTCCATTAGCTCCCTGTCCGACTCTCCAGAGGGTCCCACAACCAGTTGGGTGGTCACCCCTGCTTTAAGGGGGGATTCCCTATGCACCCTCGCTATCCTCTCCAGCCCCCGGAGGAGTTGCCCGGAATAATCCTTGAATGGGCTCAGCCTTGAGAGATAGGTCTGGTTTGGGGCCTCCAGGTTTATGGAGAGCCGGTCGGCAAACTTTGCTGCCTCGGCAATGAGGTCCTCTTCCGTTCCAGGGAGGATCTTCAGGTGCACATATCCCCGAAAGCCATATTTCTCCCTCACCAACCGCA
Organism: bacterium; assembly: GCA_029932675.1. Lineage (GTDB taxonomy): Bacteria > SM23-81 > DAOVCL01 > DAOVCL01 > DAOVCL01 > DAOVCL01. Next base: position 10,164 of record JAOZPP010000067.1, on the reverse strand, counting down.
CCGTCTCCAGCATCTCCTCCTCCACCTGAGTTGGCCTGGCGGAGATGGCCGAGGAGAGGAAGAGCCCCTTGACAACTCCCCCTTCATAATAGCGGATGAAGAGCTTGGCCATCTCTGAAGGGGAGAACTTTACCCTCCTGAAGTCCCTCCCTTGGCGGTTGGCACAGTAGTAGCAGTTTCCCATACAAGCGTTGGATTGGAGGACCTTGAGGAGGGGGATAAGCCTTCCCCCCTTTCCCACCGCTGGGTAGATGAACCCAAACCTCATCTTCCTCTTTGCCGAGAGGAGGGATGGATAACCAGAGACATCGAATTTGGCCCCCACCCCTAAAACCCGCAGCTTCTGGCTGGGTTCAGGCTTTTTGATATATACGGCCATAAGGGAGAATACCTCTTTCCTCTAACTTAAAACGGACATGAGGGTAAAGGATGAGCCACTCCTCCTCAAGCTCCAAGGCCAAGTTGGGGGAGATCTCTTTTAGCCTTTCCTTAAACCTCTCCCGGTTTCCCTCTGTGCTGAAGGAAGCCATAAGGACTGGGTGGCAGCTCACCCCAGCCTCCCATAGGTTTCTCAATCCCTCCATCTGGAGCTCAAAACCGTGGGGAAGGGCCCCAGTGAGAAGGGAGAACTCCTCTGGGTTGGTTCCCTTGAAGGAGACCCGCACGTGGAGGTGTTTATATTTGGAGAAGGAGAGGGCATACTTGGAGTCGATGAGGGTGCCGTTTGTCTCCAAGATGAACCTATACCCACTCCCCTCGACCATCTTTAGGATCGGGAAGAGGTGTTCCGGAACAAGGGTTGGCTCATTGCCCGATATCCTTAGCTGGTTATACCCCCTCCTTTGGGCACAGCTTACCAGGCTTTGAAAGACCTCCTTTGGGGTATAGAACCTCCCCGTCCTTTGGGGGTTGTCCCGGGGATAATTGCTCCAGCAAAAGCAACATCTGAGGTTGCACCCGCAGCAATCGGCAGTAGCTATCCCCCCATACCACCCACCACCTCTACCCAAACGGTAATAACGGCGGCTCTTCCCCTTAGCTACCAATCCCCTCACCCTGGTGGCCAATTCTAAGGGGTCATCCATCTAAACTGATCCAAATCCAGCAAGGGGGACTTCAAGTGCCTCCTCCATAAAGGAGGGGTAACGATCTACGGGCTACGATGTTTTTTCGGTCTCGACTTCGCTGTGGTCATCCGCGATCTATGAATAACGCGAGCTAAGAATCGGAATCCTGATTGATCAGCGCCGTCTTTACGCCTTCCCTCACCTTCTGCCCTACCGGCCCTCTCCTGAGCATTTCCAGTTCGGCCCAAAGCCCCTCCTTTAGCCGCTGGGCATCCGCTATCCTGTAGCCAAGGGAAGTGGCGGCAGCCAGGCCAGCTATCCTCCCCTCCACCATAGCCGTGGATGCCTCCTCCACACCTGCACTATCCCCAGCCACATAGACCCCCTTTACAGTAGTCTCCATATTTCCATCCCTGAGGGGAGCGAACCCTCCTAATTGGGAGATGTATTTCATCTTACACCCTGCCTGCCAGAGTAATTCGCTCAAAGGGGAGAGTCCTACTGCCAGACAGATCAGGTCCACCTCGATCCTTTGCTCTTTTCCCTTGATGGGCCGAAACCGCTCATCCACTGGACAGATTATCGCCCCCTCCACCCACTCCCTCCCCTCTGCTGCCAGAACGGTATAGGAGGTGAGAATGGGAACTCCCGTTCTCCGCAGCTTAGCCGCATGCACCCAGTAGCCCCCTACCTTGGGCATTGCCTCTACAACTGCCTCCACCTCCACCCCTGCCTGGAGAAGCTGGTAGCTGACGATGAGCCCGATGTTCCCTGCCCCTACCATCAAGGCCCTCCTCCCGGGTAGAACTCCGTACAGGTTCATCAAGGTCTGCACAGCTCCGGCACCATAAACTCCAGGAAGATCGTTGTTGGCAAAGGCCAACATCTTCTCCGCTGCCCCGGTGGCTATTATCAACCTGGCTGGTTTAACCTTCACCAGTCGCTCATCTTTGAGCACGGTGAGCACCCCATCTGGATAGTACCCGACAGCAGAGGAGTTGAGCCAAACCTCGAGGTGAGGATGACCTTCTAATCCCTTCTCCAAAATACGGGCTATCTCTATGCCTCGCGTGCTGGCATACTGCTCCTTTGAGCCAAAGAACTTATGGGTCTGTTTGACAAGTTGCCCCCCCAGGTGTTGTCCATCATCGATGAGCAGTGCGGTTGCCCCTGTCTGAAGAGCAATCCCAGCAGCAGAGAGACCGGCTGGACCACCCCCCACAATGGCTATTTCAACCTCTCTCAATTAGTTCCCCCTTTCCCCTCTGGGTTTCTACCCTCATCCCCTCCCTGAGGGGTTCGATACAGACCCGCACATTTGGCTTTCCATCAACCTTCATCAGGCAGGAGGAGCATTTGCCCACCGCACAGAAGAAACCCCGCGGCCTGCTCAATCTTATGCTTCGCCTAAGCACCTTCACCCCAGCATCGTGGAGAGCAGCAGCTATTGGCTCACCCTCATACCCCTCCAAGGTGCGCCCATCAAAGGTGAAGCTTATCTTCTTCCCCCGCGCAAAGGTCAATATGGGATGTTGGACTATCCTCATTTTACCTCCTCTAACGAACTTAGCTCCCTTACGGTCGCTCACCTCCCATAAGGCCTCCCCGGTTTAGCCGGGACTAAGAAGGCTTTACCCTCAACAAGAAAGGCCCGAAGGTCTTCAGCCTGCACTAATGGTCTTTGATTTATTAATTGGGTAATCGAGAGAGGGGAACGGACAGGGCTGAAGCCCTGTCCTTACAACATAAAACCTATGTGTGTCGCAGATCCTCACCCTAATTTATGAATAGATCGGGACTAAGTCATCCCCCGATCAAGTTGTCAAAAACCATCAGTGCAGGAAGACTCCTCCTCACAAGAACTTTATCCCTCCCCCTTCACCTCCTGTATGATATATGTGGCCATCCTCTCCACTGGGTCAAAACCCAAGAAGGTGAGGTACTCGGGGGTAAAGTTGGAGGTGGCATTAAGATCAAGTAGATAGAGCTGACCCTCTCTATCTCTGATAAAATCTAACCCCCCCATCTCCATACCCGTCTCCTGGGCCACCCTCAAGGAGAGGGATACTACCTCCTCCTCCGGATGGGAGACGACCTCATACTGGGAGCCCCGCGACCAACTGCTTATCCCTCCCTTGGCTACATACCTCTTTAAGAGGCAGATTAGCTCCCCCCCCACCACCTCTGCCCTCAGGGTGTAATCCCCTAAGGGGTTTATATATCTCTGAAGGAGGAGGAGATGGTCAGCGCCAAAGGCTATCCCCTTGGTAAGCTCCTCTTCCCATTGGATGGGCGATTGGAAGATCTTCGTCTGATAAGCTCTTCCTCCTAAGTTCTGCTTGAGGATTAAGGGAAATCCCAGAATCTCCACCCCCTCCCTCAAGGATTCTATGCTGCCACAGACAATGGTCTGGGGGACCAATACCCCAAGTTGGGAGAGTTTGATATAGGTTGTTGCCTTGTCATAGTCATAGCGGGAGGCCTGAGAGGGGTTTATCACCCTTCTCCCCTTTGACTCCAGCCACAAGATCCACTTCCAGGCCAAACTTATGCTGGAGGCTGCGCCCCTCATCACCGCGCTGGGGAACACCCTGTTTACATAGAGCCCTGAGGGTGGTTCATCCCCCAGGCTGAGGGAGGCAGCTCTCAGGTCGATGAGTTCTACCTCCGCACCCCTGGCCTCCAAGAGCTGGCCTAAGTGGAGGTTAGACCACTCGGGGGACTCATAGAGGATCTTAATCTCACTCATGGAAGACGGTTGCCGTGTAGGTGTAGATCTCTGCCCCCTTCTTCCAGCAATCCGGAGGGAGACCAGCCTTATCCTGGCAACAGTGGCTGAGGAACTCTTCCCTGCTCCATCCGGTCTCGGTAGCCACCTGGGGGAGGAAAGTTCCCGCTCGGTTCCCCTGCCGGATGTAGATCCCGTCTACACCCATCCTTATCTGGTTAACATCGGTCACCTTCTTCATCGGGGAGAGGATGGAGATTTCGATCTTTATCTGGTCGAGTTCCTCAAAGGTAACTGGGTTATAGTAAAACCTATAGTCCTGGGTAGCTGCCGCAATGGCCATCTGAGAGACTATCTTGTAAAGAGGGGTATCAGCCGGGAAATGGCCGATACATCCGCGCAGTCTCCCCTGGTTGGTCAAGGTGACGAAGACCCCTCTCTTCTCCCTCAACCTCTCACTTTTCGGCTCAAATTCTGGTGGGCTCTCCTTCCTCAGGATGTGCTCCAGGGTAGTACGAGCTATCCTCAGGAGTTCCGCCTTCTCCTCATCGGTCAAGTCCATTGGTTTTCCTCCTTTGGTTTGGGTTTTTGGGGTATAAAAAGCTACGGCTCCATACCCTACTACCCTCCCCCTATTCTTCACTCCTTTCACTGCTACATCCCCAGAGTTGGCATAATGAAGCACCTTGGCCTTCTCCGCTCCCATCTCTTTAGCCACCATCATCACGGTGGCCACAGGTCCTAAGCCACACAAGGTGCATTCTAAGTTGGGGACACCTTGGCTTAGGATTTCCCTGTCAGACCTAAATACCCTCTCCGGGTCGAGGCTCCCTATGGCAGAGAGGGTCTGTTCATCAACCTGACGAGCATTTTCATAGGAGGGATAGTGGGACATATCAGAACTGGCCACCAAGAGAACCCTCCGGTCACCTATGGCCCTTAAGATAGCCTGGGAAAGGATATGACAGTTCTCCAAAGTGGGTTTGCCCATCACTATGGGGACAAGCTGAAAACCCTTTAACACCCTTTGCAGGAAGGGAACCTCCACCTCCACTGAGTGTTCCCTCTCATGAGCGGCAGGGGAGAAGACCAGTTTCTGGTTGTAATCCCTTATCTTTTTTGCCAACTTCCTGTCCACCTTCACCTTTCCCAAGGGAGTCTCGTAGTAATCCCAATCACCCACCGAAGCCCCATCCACCCAGTAATGGTGGCTGGGGCCGATGATGATCACCGTATCATAATGACGGTCCGCAAGCTGTTTAAAAGAGTAAGCAGCGACCTGACCGGAGAACTGATAGCCAGCATGGGGGCAGAGGATGGCATAGACCCTCCCCTCTATCCGTTCTTCCTGAACCCTGGAGAGGAAACCATCGATCATCCCCCTCAGCTCATCCCGGGAGGCAGGGTAGAATCCCCCAGCCACAGCAGGCTGGCGCACACTGGAATTCCCCTGATTACAGCTTGGACCGAGAGCTAAGAGGGCCAAGAATCCTATGATAAATGTAATTTGCTTCATAACCCCCCCTCAGTTTAGGGTTCGGCGTCGCCAAAGAACTAACCACAGAGAGCACAGAGATCTGCTCTGTATTGCAAACCTGCAAGATCTTGTTTTTTTGAGGGCAAAGTTGCTTGAGAGGGGTGCAAGACCTTGCACCCCACTTCCTACCTCAGTGTGACAGCGTCTACCCGACCCGAATTGGGACGGGTAGAAGTAGGGCTCAAGAATAACGAGCCACGGTTGCTCTCTGAGCTCTGTGGTTTGATTGACATCCTCTCATCTTCGGATCTCTGCACTACAGGAAATATATTATGCCCCGACCAAAAGTCAAACCATTTTCAGGGAAACCCAACCCATAAAAAACCGCCGCAGGAGTTGCCTGCGGCGGTTTGGGCAAAGGTTTAAACCTCCCGCAGATTCCGAATCTGCGGGAGGTTGCCTTAAAATTGGGTCGACCGATCATCGGTGCTGTCTGGGCTCGTTCCATTAGAGACGCTTTCAGTCCCTTTGGGTGCTTCAGGTTCTGAGGCTGATTGCCCACCGTTGCTGATGCCAAGTTACGAGTGACGATCCCCGGGCAATAGTAGTTCAACCCCTATCTCCTCTCAGCCAACAAGTAATGATTCCCTCTTCGTCATTCAGTATTTAGCTTTGGTCCTCCGTCTCCCTTCTCTATCTGCGCTCAGCACTATCTTCCTTAGTTACAACGATCTTGAAATTTTATGGACATCCTTTTCCCTCTATCCCTTCTCTTACCAACTACTTAGGATTTTGATATTACTTGCTTTACAAACTCCAGGATCTTCTCTGCACTCTTAAGGGCAAATTCAGCGTCCTCCTCAGTCAAATTCAAAGGGATTTCTGCCGGATATCTATCAAAATAGTAGACCGTCAATTTATCACAATCATCGGTGAATGCCTCTACCTGGGGATAAAACCCCTTACACTCCTCTATGATATCCACCAATCTGTGGGTCTTGAGAGACGGAGTTCTTTCTACGCTAACATTTTCCAGTTCCAAGAGAGATTTTAATGCCTTCTCTACCGCCTGCTGGCAAAGCACACAAGTGACTGATGCTATCTTACTCTCTTTCCAACCTGCCTTTGCAAAGGAAAGATCCTCAATAGCTTTCTTCAACCAAATCCCTGCGGCAGGCTTATTCTTTCTCATATAGAATAACCCCTTTTGCTAAAATTGTCCGTATAAATAGGCTGTTTATCTTTTTCGCTCTTCTAAATTCATCTGGTGTATAAACAAGTGGCTCGACAGGATATTCCAACCCAAACCGACTTCTTATAAGCCGCATCAATTCTACCACCCTATCCACAAATCTCTTTTCCGTCCTCTTTATGATTAACAGGTCTATATCAGAATTTTGGCGCTTTAACTTAGTTCCATAAGAGCCAAAGAGGATAACCTTCTCTGGGTTGTATTCTGAGGTTATAAAACTGATTAGCCTCCCCAAATCGAATGAGTTTTTCGTGTCTCTATCCATCATCTCCTAAGGATTTCCCCTGGTTGACATTTCGGGGTTTACTCTAACCCCAGTGTGAGCTCAGGCACATCCTGGTTTGCAGAACTCTTACTTGCAATTGCAGTATATAAACTTAACCCCTTTGTGTCAAGGAATTTATAGATGACGCAGAGCAAGCTCATTTGATAACAAAACGCCCCTTGGCCTTTGATTCTGTCCAAGAGGCGATTTTTTACCCTCCTGTGTTGTCTGGACCCTTCCTCATGGAGACACTTTCAGTCCCTTTGGGGGCTTCAGGTTCTGAGGCTGACTGCCCACCGTTGCTGATGCCAAGTTACGAGTGACGAACCACACCTCAAGGTGGGGTGGTCCCCACCTCTATTTGATCATCCTGTGCGGTCAGGGCTCCTGCCCTCACAGACCCCCGATCACGCTGCTTCAATGTGGGGCATCTTTATCTCAAATCAGCCATCACCATTCAACCAACGACCCACGCCTCCTTTCTTGCCATTCGCCACTCGGATTTCGTCATTACCCCCGTCTCCCATCTTTATCTGATCAGCACCATCTTCCTTGTCTGCACAAAACCTCCAGCCTCTAACCTGCAGAAATATATCCCGCTGGAAAGTGCCCCCGCATCCCATCTAACGGCCTTATATCCCGCCTTCTGCTCCCCATCCACCAAACTCGCCACCTTCTGCCCCAAGATGTTGTAAACCTCCAACCTCACCCAGCAATCCCTGGGCAAAGCATACTTGATCTCGGTAATTGGGTTAAACGGGTTGGGGTAGCTTTGGGAGAGAGCAAAGACTTTGGGCAGCCCTTCTGGAGCATTTTGGTCACCCACTCCAACGCCAGTTATATTTACGACCCATATCTGGTTACTAAAAGTATCAGCCTGCCAAGCATCATAAGCCCTGACCTTCCAATAATAGGGGGTGCCATCTTTTGAACCCGTAGGTAGACTATCGAGGGTGCATTCACTTTGGGTTAGCCCTTCCATTACAATTGAATCGGAAAAATCTGAATTCAAGCTCAAATACAGGTCATAGAAAACATCGTGGCCGGGATTAGGGTCAGTTGCATCATTCCAGTCGAATGTAATCGGTAGAGGAACTGTGGCGCTATTCTGAGGTGCGAACAAGGAGAAGGTATCTGGAGGAAGGTTCTCAAAAGTCTCGAAGGTAAATGGTTCGGGGGGGATATCCTGGATCTGCACATCTTGTGCTAATACCAGAGTTGTATCGCAATATGTATAGTCAACAATTAGAGAAAATGAGTCTGTTGGAGTAGCAGTAGAGTCTGGTACTACTTGGACATCGAACTCGCCGATTTCAGGAGCAGGGATCAAAATCTCGTCCTCCGGTTCACCGTCACAGTCAAAATCAAACTCAGTATATCGAGCTCCAGGTATTTCGGTAGTATCCTTGTTGACCACTCTTCCAAGAGGGTCGGTTACTATCAGATCCACAGGACAATAACTCCTTACAATACACGTCCTTTCTTCAAAAGGGTAAACACCGTAGGTTAGAACATCACCGAGACTGTCAAAGGCAATTATTGAAAATCCTACTATTTCGCTGTGAAGTGTCTTGGGATTAGGTGCACGGAGAACATCAAATAGTTCGGGATCCTTTACTCCGTATTCAAGCATTCTGATAGCAGCGACCCCGAACCCGAATATCCCTCCTGTGGAGGCAGCGGAGATCACACTTGCCACCATCCCTTTTGCGGTCGCCTTTTCCTTCATTTGAGTCTTCTCTTCCTCCGTCACATTAAGAGCATCAATAATTTCGTAAACGGCTTCCATAACTAACTCGTGTGAATAGGTGCCTACGGCTGTGAGACTGGTTCTAACACACAAGGGGACTGAAACCACTTGAGAGCCAGGAATAGCCATAGCGCCGCACGATGCCCCCACGGCACCCAGAACACCTTTGTTAGTTGTGGAGCTGAACCACCTCCTACCCGCATTTGTGACCATCGATGTCATCTGCTTCCCCAACGCTTTTGTGCTATTCCAAAGGATCATCGGTGGTGGTGGTAATATGAGCTTTCTGTCATCCCTTTTATAATCTACATACCGTTTCGTCATTGAGTTAGTTGCATTATCCATTGTGTCTTCAAGAGCACCCACGGTCACCTCGTAAATAGTATTGTATGTGGAAGTATCTTGTTCGTCCATAATGGGGAGAACCAATATCCTCTCCACCTCACCATACTCTGTCGGAAGGAAGAACCTGAAAGCATAAAGCCCAAGGGTATCTGTCCCAGTCTGAGTCGTATAGGTAAACTCACCGTTTGGGCCCACATCAACCGTTGTAGACATCCACGATATCGGATCCTCAACTCCCAGATCGATACCACCTGGCGGTGAATAAGGTTGCCCATTTCTGTGTTGGACTCTCCCGTCAATAGTTACTGGCATACCGGTATAGAGAGGGGACAAGTCCTCTATTACTATTTCTGGATAGGGCCAGGCCACCAGCACATTGTCAAACCTCACGGTGGCGCTTCCGTAGCCCCCGGAGTAGGCGGTAACCGCAATTCGACCGTGGTCTAAAGGAGTGTCGGTGTCGGTGTAGTCAATAACCAGGTTGTCATCTACCCGGACCTTTATATTTTCACCAATGACCTTGACTTGAACATGATACCAGGTATTAAGCTGGCTGGGATATTCAGCCGTGGTGATCTCGGTAGAAACTCCGCCCACTATCCGAGAGAGGGTAACCTCATCTGCCCCCATCCAATCACTTCTCACATTTACCGCATAGAAGTTGTTCTCATCAATCACCCGAAACGCCACTACCTTGTCTACCCCTTCTACTCCATAGACATCGGCCTCCAAGATATAATCCGTCCATTCAGAGTTACCGGCCACACTGAGACACCAGACTTCCGATCCGCTCACACTGGAGGTATATTCTTCATTTTCCACCGTCCAGGTGCAACTGCCGTATTTCTCCCAGCCATCATCATTCCCATCAGCAAAATCGTCAAAGAACAGGGTATCCAAGGGGCTGGGATTCAACTGGAAATCAACAGTTGTGGTCTGATCGGCAATTACTTCCTTCCCATTTTCGGTTTTAATCTCATAACCATCTCTTGAGGCTCGGACACTGTAAGTTCCTGGGGATAAATTGGGAATGCTGTAGCTCCCGTCTGATTCTGAGTTGTCGCTACCGATTATGCTCTCTCCTTGCATTGCTTCCACAAGTGCGCCCTCTAACGACTCTTCGGTATATGAGTCCTTCACCATGCCAGCGATAGTGCCAAGCATCTCTGACGAGGCCTTCAGGCCCAGGCTGTGCTCCCCGCCTGCGGCAACGGCGATGAAGTCGGCATTGGGCGCAGGCACCCCGCACTGGCTACACTCGTTGTCCCCCCAGGCCACAA
>JAOZPP010000066.1 GCA_029932675.1 bacterium | reverse complement strand
AACTTAATATAAACATTGGGAAAGGAATTGTCAAGGGAAATTTTCGAGGTTGCTGAAAAAGGCGGTTTTTGTAAAACGAGGGCTTTGAGCCTGTCCAAAAACCTTTTCCCAAAGCAATCTGAACCTCTTTCAGTCTTATTACATCCTGTTCTTAAGTATGAGAGCTAAAATCCTCCCATCTTTCAGGTAAAAGAGCTCATTTTGTTACTACCCCCTCTGCTACCCCTCCCCATCCTGCTCTCTCCACTTGTATCTTCCTGATTATCTTCAGTAGATTGTGGACAATCGCAGCCCACTCCCATTCTATCCTCACTCCCTCTAACCCTCGCAGGAGAAATTGGATAAACTTCTCTATTATCCTTATCTGCCCAAATACCGGCTCCACTGTATATTTCCGCTTAGCGTAGATCTTTCTACCAGCCCCTGTCTTTAATTTCTCCCGCATTCGTGCCCGCTCCCCTTCGTATCTGTCACCAGTTACTCCCCGACCTACCTTGTTTTTTGTCTCCGTACATTTCGCCTTCTCCCTACACCTCAAACACTCCCCAGCAGGACAGATATAGCAGTCTCTCTCCTGATCATACTGGAAATCTCCTTTCCCATACAACTTCGGATTACGCCTCTGTTCCTTCCCAATATCCCTCTCCTCAGTCTCCGGTATATAACCATCTACTTCCCTCTCCTCCATCCCCGCTAAATTCCTCCCACCCCATACCCAGTATCCCCTTTTACTCTCTCAGGCATCTGCCCGCATACCTCTTTAATCCCATCCAACGCCGGTAATAATTGGTTCACATCTACTGGCTCAGAGGTGACATCAGCGTAAACGATTATCTGATCCTCAGTCACAGCAGCTTGAGCATTATATGCCGGAAGAGAGCCCCCCTTGCGGTGCATAAGTCGAGCATCAGGATCGGTTATGCTAACCCGCATTTCCTCACCCTCTCCCCTCTCCTCAAGCTCCTTTAGCAGTCCCTCTATCTTCCTCACCCGTTCCTCAGCTTCCTGGAGTTCCTCAGGTAACTCATCACCTCGAAACTCACTACCAAACCTCTCATCCTTAGCAGCATCAGCAGCCTCTGCCTCCTCAAGCATCCGTTTCACTCTCCCTTTCACCTCCTCTAACTCCTTACGCCACCCCTTAACCCCCTTGAAACTGTCAAATCCAGCATTTGCCCCAATTTTGCTCCCATCCAGAGCCACAAACCCCAAACGCCACAACCCTAACGCCTTTGCCAGCATCAATACCTGTGTAAACAGATTCTTAATAAAGGCCAGATTGGACCGGCGAAATAGACAGATGGTCCTGAAGTTTGGCTTTTCCATCCCAGCTAACCACATAAATACCACATCGGAATGGAGCCTCTCCTCAATCTTCCGACTGGCTCGCATGCCATTTGCATATCCCCATATCAGTACTTTGAGTAACACCCCAGGATGATAAGCGGGACGACCAGTCTCCTTAGGTATTCGTAAGCAAGATAAATCCAGCCGGTCAACGATCTCTGAGAGAATCCGCACTGGATGATCCCTCCTCACCCACTCATCTAAACACGGTGGTAAAAGAAATGTCTTGTTCTGATCGTAAGTACGGAAGGCCATAGAATCCCCCCTTAATCTCTCAGTTTTAATCGGGTCAAAATTGCTCAACGAGAATGTATCAGGAGGAGACTCCTCTCCGTGGGACTCAACCCTGGCTTAGGAGAATAAGCAATGAGCCAACCCCATTTTCCCTTTACTTCTTCCACGAAAAAAGTATGAAAAAGAGTAAAACTATGTCCAGGAGATTTAGTGAAATTGAAGGAGTTTTTAGACAGGCTCAGTGTCCCTATTTTTACTCCCCTGACAGACCTCAGTCACCAGCTACACCTGATTTACCTGCCTCCAGATTTCCGAGCTACCAGATCTCCGAATCTGATGGCTCAGGGAGGCGGGTAATTGCCCCCAATTCGATTTTCGCCTCTCGGCTTTCGGCTCTAAATCTTACTCCGTGGCTTTTTGTTTGGTTGCAAGTTTTGCCGCGCTGGGGTGAACCGTAGCCGGGGGATTAGTCCGATTTTTTGTTGACAAGGCCACCACCAAGGAGTATTTTAGATTCAAACAGGAGGAGAATGAAGGGCAATATCTTCGACAAAGCAATTGTAGCCATCTTCTGGGCTCTACTTGTCCTGCTTCCTTTGGCCATAATAATCAATACCGCAGATGCTACTATCATTAAGCCAGTTCTGCTTTTGGGAGGCACATACCTCCTTTTGCTCCTCTGGGTTCTTGAATTAACCCTCAACTCTCAGGTCGTCCTAGCCCAAAACCCCCTCAACCTTCCGGTGGTTGCTCTTTTAGGGGCTATCTTAATCTCCTTCCTTCTCTCCAGATATAAGTTCATCAGCCAGAGGGGCCTTTTCTGGATTTTTCCCTTCTTTATCCTCTTCTTCCTTGGTTCGCAGAAGATAAGGGGGGAAAGGAGGATAAGGGGGACGATCTATCTCCTTATAGGAACCGCATCCTTGGCTTCCCTCTTTGGCCTCTTTCAACATTTCGGCATTAAGGTCTTCTCCTGGCAGGAGTCAAATATCATTAGGATTCCTTCTACCTTTGGCAATGCCAACTTCTTCGCCGGTTTCTTAGTTGGTATCCTCCTTCTGAATATTGCCCTAACAATTGGAGAAAAAAAGTGGCTAAACAGGGCAATACTTTCTGCCCTTTCCATCCTTTTCTTATCCTGTTTGGCCTTGACCTTTACCAGAACCGCTTGGCTTGCCTTCTTTGGTGGAGGGGTAGCCCTCTGGTTAAGTTACGGAAAAAGTGAGGGGTGGAGGTTAAGGTATCTTCTTCTCCCTCTGGCGATCTTGGCTCTTTTTTTTTCTTTTCCCCAAAGGCAATCCTGGAGAGGTTGGGACCTTTGTTCCACTTTTGGAGAGTTCCCAGCTTTCAGGCCAGGCTGCAGGGTTGGATTGCCAGCCTGAGGGCCTTCTCCCATACCCCTCTCGCTGGTTACGGATGGGGAACATTCTCAACGGTAATCCCTAAATTTAACCCGGACCCTGAATTTTTAGAGATAAGGGAACTCTATCTCGGCCATGCCCACTCTGAACCCTTGGAATTGGCCGTGGAAACCGGCCTCTTAGGAGTAGGGTCATTCCTTTGGTTAGTAGTAACCTTCTTCAAACGAGGGATTAAGCTCTTTGAGAAAGGGAATGGTTGGATCAGATACCTGGGATTGGGACTCTGGGCAGGTGGATTAGCCATATTATTGGATAATCTGGGAAATCTGACCTTGAGGACTGTCCCGGTTGCTCTCCTCTTCTGGATCTTCCTGGCAACCACTGCCTCACTTTCTACAACGAAGATAAGGAGATGGAGATTAGCCCGGGGGGGGAAGATAGGCCTGCTCTTTGGGGTTCTCCTCCTCGCCGCTGGGTTCCCCTTCCTTCTCTGGGGACAAATCAACCAGGTTCGTTCCTCCCGGGCCCTCTTCTTTGGCGATTTGGAAGTGGAGAGGGGCCAACCCCATAGGGCGATACCAAACTACCAAAAGGCCGCAACCTTGGATCGAGGGAACCTATTGGCCCTTTATAAGTTAGGATACCAGTATTTAAAGAGAGGAAACTTTTCCTCCGCCCTGGAGTGTTATCAACAGATTGAGGAATATTCCCCTTTCTATCCCCGGCTCCACTTCTATATGGGTCTAGCCTTGATGGGTGAGAAGAGGTTCAAGGAGGCCATCCCTGAGCTTGAGGAGGCCAGGGAGTTGGAGGACAACTTTGACCACAATTTCCTTTTAGCCCAACTCCATGAGGGTGAGGAAGAGGAAGCATATTGGCTGGGGAGGGCCCTCTCCCGCTCCGGCCGCACCCTCAGGTTTATAGAGGAGAGGATTGAAGAGCTTGAAGGGATAGGGGCTAAAAAAAAGGCCAATGAACTCTTCAAAAGGTTAAAGGAGACCAAATCCCGGGTTTCCATAGCTGCTCAGAGATTGATCTTCTTAGCAAAGGGTGATATTGATCGAAAACCGGTTCTGCAATCCTTAAAGGGGGCGCTACAGGATAAGCCCAATGAGCCCTTCTTCCACCGCTATCTGGGTCTAGCCCTCTATCAGGCTGGGCGGTTTAGGGAGGCTGAAGCGGAATTGGAAGAGGCCCTCAGGAATGACCCAACAGATGTAGAGGCGATGGATGGGTTGGCCCTATGCTACACCCTTCAGGGGAGAAGGTTTGATGAGGCCCTTCAATTGATCCGCCGGGCCATATCCGATGACCCAAGGCCCACCTTCTACCTGGACCTAAGCTACATCCTCTACCGCCGAGGGGAACTGAAGAGGGCTGAGGCAGCAGCAAAGAAGGCCCTGAGTGCTGAGGAGAAGGAGAGACCATATGCCCTCTTAGGACTCATCTCCATCTCCCAAGGATCGGAGGGGAGAGCACGGGAGTATATGGAAAAGGCCATTGAGGAAGCTGTTATGGACCCAAGCTTCCAGCGAAAGTTAAGGGAGGTCTGGGGGAGCCATAATGCAAAGGCCCTTAAGGAAGGAATTGAGGCTTTGCTTTATCCTTAGCCAATTAAAACTATCTTCCAAGAAGGGACGAAGGTGGCTGTCGAGAGACCTACCTACCAAGGGGAGAGAACCCCCCTGGGGAACTTGGCCAGCAGGACGAGCTAAGTTCAAGGAAGGAGAACCCAATGAGTGAAGGGATGAAGGCCGTAGTAAAGACGAGGCCTGCACCAGGAGCTGAACTAAGATTGGTTGATCTCCCTACACCTAAACCTAATGAAGTCTTAGTTAAGGTGCAAGCTACCTCCATTTGCGGCACAGATGTGCATATCTACGAGTGGGATAATTGGTCTCAGGAACGGATAGGGGCTAAGAACCTGCCCCAGATTTTGGGCCATGAAGTAGCCGGTGAGGTAGTAGAAGTAGGTAAAGAGGTGAGGCAGATTAAAGTGGGTGATTATGTCTCCGCCGAGACTCACATCTATGAACCCAGGGATCTACAGACCCTCTTAGGACAGGCTCACTTAGGGGAGAGGATGAAGATCTTAGGGGTTGATTGTGATGGGGCTTTTGCCGAATACTTTGCCATTCCGGAGGTCGTTTGCTGGATAAACGATCGCTCCATCCCTCCTGAATTTGCCACCCTTCAGGAGCCCTTAGGCAATGCGGTCTATGCTGTGCTGGGGGAAGATAATGATGTTGCAGGAAAATCAATGGTCCTCATCGGCGATGGCCCAATAGCCCTTTTTTCCGTTGGCGTTGCCCGCTGTGCTGGGGTAACCCAAATCTTCTTAGTGGGTATGTCAGAACATAATATGGAGATTGGCCGGAGAATGGGGGCAGATTATATCCTTGATGCTAAAAGGAAAGATGAGAATAGGGTTGACTATATCAGAGATCACACAGCCGGCTATGGGGCGGATATAGTCCTCGAGCTTACCGGGAGCAAACAGGGGATCGAGGAGGGAATTGGGATGCTCCGGCGAGGGGGAAGGTTTATAGCCTTTGGGATAGCCCACCAATCAACTATCCCGATAGACTATAACAACGGGATCGTCTTTAAAGGGGCACAGATTCAGGGTATCAATGGGAGGAAGATCTTCGATACTTGGTATCGGGTAAGGAACTTCCTCTCCTCGGGAAGACTGGACATCTCCCCGGTGATTACCCATATGTTCAAGCTGGAGGATTATGAAAAGGGGTTCCAGGCCAGCCTGGCGCTTCCTCGCCGTTCAGCAAAGATAGTCCTCTTCCCAGAGGAGGAAGAACTGAAAAAGGCCCAAGCAAGGATGGCAAAACGGGGGTTAAACCCAGAAGGGAGGGGGTAATTTCAGGTTTCTTACGGAGAAAATGGGGGCACACGAGGATAAGGGACTAGTCGGAAACATCTGGTGGTCTGCGGCCCTCACTTCCCCTGATCCCGGTAAACTGACCTCTGGGAACTTTTATCAAGGGGGTAACGATGTATGGCAAGATAAAGGACGATCTGAAGAAGGAGCTGCAATCCACCCGTGAAGCGGGCCTCTACAAAGAGGAGAGGGTGATCACTTCCCCTCAAGGCGCAGAGATAGAGGTGGAGGGAGGCAAGAAGGTATTGAACTTCTGTGCCAACAACTATCTTGGCCTCTCATCCCATCCTCAGGTCATTGAGGCCGCCCATCAGACCCTGGATGAGTGGGGGTATGGGATGAGCTCGGTAAGGTTCATCTGCGGCACCCAAAAGATCCATAAAATAGCTGAGGAAAAGGTATCTCGCTTTTTGGGCACAGAGGATACTCTGCTCTATGCCGCCTGTTTCGACGCAAATGGTGGCGTCTTTGAACCCTTTCTCACCGCCGATGATGCGGTAATCACCGATAGATTAAACCATGCCTCCATTATAGATGGCATCAGGCTCTGCAAGGCCCAACGGTTCATCTATAACCATTCTGATATGGCTGATCTGGAAGCAAAGTTGCAGAAGGTGCAGGGAACCAGATACAGGATGGTAGCCACCGACGGGGTCTTCTCTATGGATGGGGACATCGCCAAGCTCGATGAGATCTGTGATCTGGCCGAGAAGTATGATGCTCTGGTATTGGTAGATGATTCCCACGCCACGGGCTTTTTAGGCAAAACAGGACGGGGAACCCATGAATATAGGGGGGTGATGGGGAGGGTTGATCTGATCACCACCACTTTTGGCAAGGCATTGGGGGGAGCATCTGGGGGATGTGTCTCCGGGCGTAAGGAACTGATCGAGTGGCTGCGACAGAAGTCCCGTCCCTATCTATTCTCCAATACCCTGGCTCCGGTTATCGTTGGCTCCCTCATCAAGGTAATGGACCTTCTCTCCCAAACCACTGAATTGAGGGATAGATTGATGGAGAATACCGCCTACTTTCGGAAAAAGATGACTGAAGCTGGGTTTGAGATAAAACCTGGTGTGCACCCCATAGTCCCCATTATGTTTGGCAGGTTCGAAAACGATGCTAAATTGGCTCAGGACTTTGCTAATGACCTTCTAAATGAGGGCATATATGTAATTGGTTTCTCCTATCCGGTAGTTCCCAAAGGAGAGGCTCGGATTAGGGTCCAGCTATCTGCAGCCCACACAAGGGAGCATATCGACCGGGCTATAGAGGCTTTCACTAAAATTGGGAAGAAACATAAGGTGATCTAAGAGGGGGTAATTGACTGGCTTTGATGGGGAAATCTTAAAAGGACCTTAATTCGTGGTCCCCTGGATTTTAGATCTTACTCTGCAAGGAGGGGGGAAATCCGTGACCAGAGGGGGCTAGATAAAGGCCGGATACCTAATTGCTGAATCGCCACCTCAGTGAACCTTCTGGCAAATTTAACCGAGGAGGTGAAAAAATTGGAAAAAGGAGCGGATTTAGAAACTATCTGGGAGAAGACGAAGAAGACCCTCGTAGACATTTTTGAGACTGGGAGGGAGAAGGCCGAGGAGTACACCAAAAAAGGAAAGGAAAAGTGGGAAATATACACCCTCAGGAGGGAGATTGCTAAAGAGTTCACCCAACTTGGGGGGCTTGTCTATAACCTCTTAGTGGAAAAGGGGACAACCAAGATCGCTGGTAACCCTGAGGTAAAGGAGAAAATAGCTAAGATCCAAGGCCTGGAAGAGGATTTACGGAAGAAAGAGAAATCGATAGGGGTTAGCTAATCGTTGAGGTTGAGGTTTGAAGACAAAAATCGTTTTACATTTCAAGGACGGAAGCATCGAAAAGGGAACCACCACTGACTTCTCCCCCCGTCATCCCTTCTTTCATATCCTTAACCTCCAGGGGATAAGCCATCAGGTGGATATCTCCCAACTGAAGGCTATCTTCTTTGTCAAAGACTTTGGAGGGAAGATGGAGAAGGTGGAAAAAAAGGTCTTTCCCTCTAAGCCCTTACCGGGAAAGAAGGTTCAGGTAAAGTTTACTGATGGGGAGATCCTTTTGGGTTATACCCAAGGTTACGATCCGAAGAGGACGGGCTTCTTCCTCCTCCCAGTGGATCCGGAGAGCAACAACGAAAGGATATTCGTCGTCCTCTCCTCCTTGGAACATATTCAAATCTTGGACTGAGTGGTAAGTTCCCTTTGAGTTTGTCAACCAATTAGACGAAACTCAAATCTCAAAAACATAAGGTAAATTTGCTTTTGCCAAGGGGTCTTTTGTTTGGCAATCGGGGGTTGCTGTGGATCTTCTATTCTGACTTAGAATCGCTCACTGGCTCTCCAATTTGCCTATCCAGAACCGAGAGGACGAAACTCTGTTAGGGGGAGATGGCCTTTTTTACTGATATAACCTTAGGACAGTATATTCCTACAGGATCCGTCATCCACAGGCTCGATCCACGCGCCAAATTGCTTTCTTTCCTTTTTCTTGTTTGTTCGGTAATGATGGTTAAGCAGATCTGGTGTTACCTATTCTTCCTCCTTCTTCTGGCTTTACTCATCTGGCTGTCCAAGCTTCCCCCTGTCTACCCTTTGCGCAATTTGAAATCTTTTATCTGGCTCTTTGTCATTACCATTCTCCTCCATCTCTTCTTTTCCCAGGGAAGAACAATTCCCCTCTTCCCTCTTAACAGGTTGGGGGCTACCTATGAGGGGTTGATAAGGGGAGTATTTTTCTGCCTAAGGGTGGGAATACTCATCCTTTTGGCCGCCCTCCTAACCCTCACGACCTCTCCAGTAGAGCTGACCGATGGTATTGAATCGTTGCTCCGGCCCTTGAAAAAGTTAGGATTTCCCTCTCAGGAGTTGGCGATGATGATTATGATCGCCCTTAGGTTCGTTCCCCTTCTCGTTGAGGAGACTGAGACCTTGAAGAAAGCACAGTTAGCTCGGGGGGCTGACTTCGGGGGGAATATCCTCCAAAGGGTAAAGTCCTTGATCCCGCTTATAGTTCCCCTTTTTCTCTCCACCTTCAGAAGGGCTGACGAACTGGCCTTGGCAATGGAAGCCCGCTGCTATCGGGGTGGAAAGGGAAGGACCTCTTATAGGAAGCTTAAATTTGAGGGGAAGGACCTTCTTGTTCTCTCTTTAAGTGGGATAATTCTCATCGGCGGCATTCTCCTGTAAATAATGTCCCGGGGGAGATTGAGAAACATAAAACTGAGGATAGAGTATGAAGGGACGGAGTTCTCCGGTTGGCAGAGACAGCCTGGGTTAAGAACAGTGCAAGGGGAGATAGAAAGCTATTTGAAGAAGATCCTTGGGGAGGAGATTAGGCTTACCGGCGCTGGCCGAACGGACGCTGGGGTTCACGCTACTGGGCAAGTAGCTAACTTTCTTACTACCGCCGATCTTCCTCTAAGAGCTATTAAAGAGGGTTTAAATTCCCTCCTCCCCCGGGACATCGTCATCAAAGGGGTTACCATAGTGCCCCCGAAGTTCAACGCCCGTTTTGATGCCCAGCGCCGTAGATACAGATACCACTACTATATGGGCAGAACAGCCCTGAAGAGGAACTTCATCTGGGAGGTCTCCTATAATTTGGATGTCGAGCAAATGGATTCTGCGGCCAGGCTACTCCTTGGCGCGCAGGACTTCTCCTCCTTCTGTCACCAGGAAGAGAGGGAGAAGGATAAGACCTGTCAGGTATTCTTTGCTCAGGTGAGAAAAAGGGGGAAGGAGATCATCTTTAGCGTTGAAGCTAACAGGTTCCTGCACAATATGGTGCGCATCTTGGCGGGAACATTATTGGATGTGGGAAGGGGGAGGATCACCCTCAAAGATTTCCAGGAGATCTTGGAGAGCAAGGATAGAAAAAGGGCTGGGCCCACCGCTCCAGCCAAGGGCCTCTGTTTGGTAGGGGTATGGTATTGACAAGACGCTTAAACCTTTCTTACAGTGCTGTCAGGGCTCTGCCTTGACAAGGAGTTGTATACCTTTAACCACTGATGAGGTGGGAAAATGCGTAAGATGAGTTTTGTGTTTCTGCTTGTGTCCCTGCTCTTCCTGGGGACAGTGGACTTCTGTTCTGCCCAACAGACTTATGGCTTGAGCCCTGAGGTTAGCAGGTGGGAGATTGATGTAGAGAGTGGCCAGTTATGGTCGGTTGGTAGGGATAGGGGTTTCCGTCATCACAGGTTTGAGAGGACCAAAGATTATCGAATGCCTGTATCCCTGCCAGAGGGAAGGGTGTTAAAGCCGGAAGAAGAAAACACTATTTTGGGTATCATCAAGAACGACTTTCTGGTCAATGATGACACAACTAGTGGATGTTCGCAGTATTTTCCTGCGGTTGCTATGGCTGCATCAGGCAATTTTGTCATCTGTTGGCACGATAAGCGCAATAGTTTGGGCGGGGACATTTATGCCCAGCGATATAACAGTTCAGGAGACACCATGGAGGCGAATTTCAGGGTAGTTGAGTCAAATGGAGGATACTGCCCCTCGACGGCAATGGACAGAGATGGCAATTTCGTTATCTGTTGGTGTGACAGTAGCAAGATTCCGCCTGATATCTATGCCCAGCGGTACAGCAGTTCGGGTGATACTATAGGGGTGAACTTCCGGGTAAATGATGATGCTGGGACAAATGACCAAGAACGCCCCGCGGTAGCAATGGATGGAGATGGCGAGTTCGTCATCTGTTGGACAGATAATCGGTATGATTGGAATGATATCTGGGCTCAGCAATATGACGGCTTAGGAAATACAATCGGAGTAAATTTCCGGGTGAACAACAACATCGGGGAATTTGGTAGTTGGTCAAGTCCTTCAATAGCAATGGATGTAGATGGCAACTTCGTGATCTGTTGGGAGAATTCTTATAATGGAGACCAGGGCATTTATGCCCAGCGGTATGACAGTTTAGGTAATGCATTGGGAGCGAATTTCCGGGTATCCAATAATGTCGGGGGATGTTGGCATCCCTCGATAGCAATGAATGCCCATGGCGATTTTGTTATTTGCTGGCAGGATTGGCGCAACGGCTGGGACAATCCCGATATCTATGCCCAGCGGTATGACGCTTCCGGTAATGCGCTAGGGACAAATTTTCAGGTGAATGATGATACAGGGACAAGTGAACAAAGTCATCCCTCAGTGTCAATAGATACCAACGGAAATTTCGTCATCTGTTGGCAAGACAAGCGTAATGGCGATTGGGATATTTATGCGCAGAGATACCATTCCGATGGCACTTCATGGGGGGCAAACTACTTGGTCAATCAGAGGCCGGACGTGCCCAATCCAAATCAATGGGATCCTTCAATAGCCGTAAGCAATGATCGAATCGTCTTCTCATGGGTGGATATGCGTCGATCCGAGGGCTCGGACATCTATGCTAAGGTTGTTACCTGGGATTGGGAGAAAGTGGAGGAACCGAGCGATGAGGATGTTCTTCCCAAAGATTTTGCCTTATTCCAGAACTACCCCAATCCCTTTAATTCAGCCACTACCATCCGCTACACCCTTCCAGATAGAGAGGGGAGACCGCACCACACCGCCTTGAAGATTTACAACATCTTGGGGCAAAAGATAAGGACGCTGGTGGATGAGAAGCAGCCTCCGGGTAATTATTCAATTCTCTGGGATGGGAAAGATGAGAATGGTGACCAGGTATCCAGTGGTATTTACTTCTATCGGCTGGAGGCAGGGAATTTCTGCCAGGTAAGGAAGATGGTTCTTCTACGATAGAATACCAAAAGGGGCTGCTGGTGCCTGGTATATATGGCCTCAGCAGCCTCAGGGTTTGAAGAGAGGGGGTCATTCATCAGATGAAAAGAGTCGCTTTTTCGCTACTATTTGCATTTCTTTCCTTTACCTCTTTGGGAGTTGCTGGGGAGGGGGTATGGACCCCTATAGGCCCTGGTATAGGGGTAAGCGCATTTACGATGGACACAGCCGGGACTATCATTTATACGCTCGGTTATTCCAGGATTTTCAAAACAACAGATGGAGGGAAGACCTGGACTGAGCTTACAGATAGATTGCCCTCCGATGTGCGGCACTTATACTCAATAGCTATGCTTTCAACTAACCCAGAAGTGGTCTATGTGGGTGGATGGGGACTGGTCCCTGGAAATCCAAATGAAGATCAGGCCACCATCTACAAGACCGTAGATGGAGGTTCCACCTGGGTGTATGCAGGCAATGGCCTGCCAACAGGGCCAATCGGCGTGGTAGAAACTATAGCTACCGACCCCCTTCACCTAGATACCCTTTATGTGGGAATACCTGGCTGGGGGGTTTATAAGAGCACAGACGGCGGTCAAAATTGGGTTCCTAAGGTTAATGGACTCTTCAATCCTCATGCAACCTCCATAGCCATAGACCCCACAAATACTCAGATCATCTATGTGGCCTCTTGTGGTTATGACCCCTGGTTAGGCAATGTATTCAAGAGTATAGATGGGGGAGATAGCTGGGTAGAAGCGGACTGTGGTCTCCCTCCACCTTCGCCCTGGCCCCCACCTCCAGAGGACACAGTTCGCTGGGACATTGAAGCATTAGCCCTGAATCCAATTAACCCTAACATCCTCTATGTCCAGATAGACTTGAGTATTGGGGAAATAGATTCATCTACGATATGGACTACAGTTTACAAAAGTGTTAATGGAGCTACGAGTTGGTACGTAGCTGGTGATGGCTTACCCTTTCCCGGCTCTTTTTCTGCAGCCTTGGCTGTTGACTCCAGACAGCCAGACACGGTCTATATTGGTCTTTACAACACGATCTGGGGAGGAAAGAGCATCTACCGTAGCACAAATGGAGGTCAGAACTGGGAAGAGTTCGGCGATGGCTTACCAGATGGTACCTGGGTAGCCGATCTACAGGTTACTTTCACCAAGCCCACCAGGGTCTTTGCTGGCGTCGAGGATGATCTATGGTGCTACACATATCCAGATGGAATAGATGATGACCTAACCTCTGGTAGTCTGCCCGCACGATCTTCCCTCTCCCAGAACTACCCCAATCCGTTTAACTCAACCACAGCCATCAGCTATCAGTTATCAGCGGTCAGGCCACACCACACTACCCTAAAGATATACAACATCTTGGGGCAAAAGATAAGGACGCTGGTGGATGAGGAGCAGAGAGCAAGCAATTATCGGGTTTTGTGGGACGGGAGGGATGATGGGAGCAAGCCGGTGGCTAGTGGGGTATACCTCGCCAGGTTAGAGGTGATAGGTGATGGGTTAAAGGTGGAGAAGACCAGGAGAATGGTGTTGATCAGATAGAACCAGATAGAGAGTTGAGATAGAGATGGATATAGAGACCGCTCCCCCCTCACACATGAGGTGGCAGAACCCTGTTCTGCCACCAACAGATCAGGGGATCTGACCGCTCAGGTCTACTCTGGAAATTGGAAAAATAAAGGCCTCTCAGGCAGGAGCTCTGACGGCACAAACAAAAGGAGGTTGGTATGAAGA
Source organism: bacterium (assembly GCA_029932675.1). Lineage (GTDB taxonomy): Bacteria > SM23-81 > DAOVCL01 > DAOVCL01 > DAOVCL01 > DAOVCL01. The sequence goes on along the minus strand of JAOZPP010000066.1, from coordinate 5,837 downwards.
TCTTCATCGACACGGCAAATATTGCACAGATAAGGGAGGCGGCAAGCATGGGGGTTCTGGATGGGGTAACTACAAATCCCACTATTCTCTCCCGGGAGAAGGGGGACTACCGGGACATCCTGAAGGAGATCTGCTCCATCGTCGAGGGGCCGGTTTCAGCCGAGGTGGTCAGCTCCAATGCCCCTGGTATGCTTAAGGAGGCCAAGGAGCTGGCTAAAATCGCTTCCAACATCGCCATTAAGGTCCCCATCACTACAGAGGGGTTGAAGGCAGTGAAGCTGATTAGGGCAGAGGGGATAATGACCAATGTAACCCTGGTTTTCTCCTCCCCCCAAGCCATTCTGGCGGCCAAGGCGGGGACAAACTTTGTTTCCCCCTTCATCGGGAGAATAGACGATACAAGCCATCGGGGTATGGACCTGGTGAGGGAGATAGTAACCATCTTCCGCAACTATGAGTTCCCCACCGAGGTGATTGTGGCGAGCATCCGCCATCCCCTCCACGTGGTGGAGGCAGCCTTGGCCGGTGCCCATATTGCCACCATTCCTTTTTCGGTGATAGAAAAGTTGGTAAAACACCCCCTTACAGATGTGGGAATGGAAAAGTTCTTGGCTGACTGGGAGAAGGTGAAGAGTCAGATAAGGGGCTGAGATGAGAAGAAACCTTACTATCCTCATCCTCCTCTGCTGTGCCCTCCACCTCCCTCTCAACCTGAGGGCGGCATCCTCGAGCGATTCCCTGCTCTACAGATCCAGGGAAAACGCCATTGTCCGGGCAGCGCAAGAGGTAAGCCCAGCAGTGGTGAGCATCTCAGTTACCCAGATCAGGGTCTATCGCACCAGCCCTTTCTTCTTTAGCGATCCTTTCATCGACCAATTCTTCCCTGAACTCCGCCGGGAATACAGACAGAGGATAAAGTCCATGGGCTCAGGTTTTATCATCGACGAGGAGGGTCATATCCTCACCAATGAGCATGTGGTAGAAAACGCCACCCGGATAATGGTCAGCCTTCCGGATGGTCGCCAATTTCCCGGAAAGCTGAAGGGCTCTGACCCAACCACTGACTTGGCTGTCTTGCAGATAGAAGCTGAAAACTTGCCTGTGGCACCCTTAGGGGATTCCGATGACCTCATCATCGGGGAATGGGCCATAGCTATAGGCAACCCTTATGGGTTCTTGATCTCAGACAGCAGGCCTACGGTGACTGTAGGGGTAATTAGCGCGGTGAACAGGGATTTTGAACCGCAAGGAGGACACGTCTATCAAGGTATGATTCAGACAGATGCGGCCATAAACCCTGGCAACAGTGGCGGGCCACTGGTAAATGCGGCAGGAGAGGTCATCGGGATAAACACATTTATCTTCACCGAAAGCGGTGGGTCCTTAGGAATTGGTTTTGCCATCCCCATAAACACCGCAAAGAAGGTGCTCAAGGAGTTACTCAAATACGGCCGGGTAAGGCAGATTTGGACGGGCTTGCGGGTGCAGAAGGTCAATAGGCTCATTGCCGAGAGCCTTGGTTTGCCCCGGGCTGAAGGGGTGATTATCTCTCAGATAGACCAAGGGAGTCCGGGGGAGAAAGCTGGATTGGAAGTAGGTGACGTAATAATTGAAGTAAATGACCATCCGATTAAAGGGGAAAAGGAAATTAGGGAAGCTTTTTACACCGCGCAGGCTGGTGATGAGTTTAAGCTGAAAATCTGGAGGAGGGGGAAAACCTTAGAGAAGTTCATTAAGGTAGAGATTCTTCCTGGAGAGAGAAGATGATAGAGAGATATACCCTTCCCCAAATGGGGAATGTTTGGAGCCTGGAGAATAAATTCAGCAAGTGGTTAGAGGTGGAGGTAACGGTATCTCAAGTTTTGGCCCACCTCGGTTATATTCCCGCAGATGCGGCCAAAGAGATCGCGGAGAAGGCAAAATTCCAGCCGAAAAGAATAGCTGAGATCGAATCTGAGGTTCATCACGACCTGATCGCCTTTCTAACCAACCTTTCTGAAAACATTGGGGAATCGGCCAAGTATATCCATTTAGGGCTTACATCTTCCGATATCCTCGATACCTCCTTGGCACTCCTTCTCAGAGATGCTGGGAGGATAATAGTTGAGGATCTAACAGAACTACTAAGAGTTCTGAAAAGGAGAGCCTTAGAGTTTAAGCACACCCCAATGCTTGGCCGCACCCACGGGGTATGGGCTGAACCGATCAGCTTCGGCCTTAAGCTGGCCGTTTGGCACCAGGAAACTGCCAGGAACCTCTCCCGAATGCAAAAGGCAATAGAAACAGTCTCCGTGGGCAAGCTATCCGGTGCGGTGGGGACCTATGCCCACCTCGATCCCGAGGTGGAGGAAGAGGTCTGTAGAAGGTTAGGACTCAAGCCGGCGGGGGTAACTACCCAGATAATCCAAAGGGACAGGTATGCGGAGTATCTTACCACCTTGGCCATCATCTCCTCCTCCTTGGAGAAGTTCGCCACTGAAGTGAGAAACCTACAGCGCACGGAGATTAGGGAGGTGGAGGAACCATTTCTCCCTCGCCAGAAGGGCTCCTCTGCTATGCCCCACAAGCGCAATCCAATCCTCTGTGAGAGGATCTGCGGGTTGGCTCGACTGGTTAGGTCAAACTGCCTGGCCGCCTTAGAGGACATTCCACTTTGGGGGGAGAGGGATATATCCCACTCCTCCACAGAAAGGGTCATCTTCCCGGACAGTACGATTCTCGTCGATTACCTACTGAACAAATTCTCCTTTGTCCTGGAGAACCTGGCGGTCTATCCTCAAAGGATGTTAGCCAACATAAAGCGCACTAAAGGGCTCATCTTCTCCCAAAAATTGATGTTGGAATTGGTGAAAAAGGGAATGGCCAGGGAAGAGGCTTACGATCTCGTTCAAGATTTGGCAAAGGAGGTTTGGGAGGGAAAGGGTGAATTAAAGGAACTCGCCCTAAAAACCAAAAGGATAAGCGAGACCTTGGGACAAGACCTCCTTGAGGCGTGTTTCCAGTTGGAACCTTATCTGAGAAACATAGAGGCCATATTTCTTAAGGTGGGATTGGATGAAAAAGTTTAAGGCAAAGATACACATTACTTTAAAACCTGGGGTGTTCGACCCCCAGGGTAAGGTCATCCTTTCTGCCCTGAAAACCCTGGGGCATAAAGGGGCCAAAGGGGTGAGGACAGGCAAATATTTTGAGATCGAACTTGAGGCAGAGGACAAAAGCTCGGCTAAACAGGAAGTAGAACAGATCTGTCACGACCTCCTCGCCAATCCAGTTATCGAGGATTATAGCCACCGTGTATCAGAGGTGTAGGTAGATGAGGTTTGGCGTGATAACCTTTCCTGGGTCCAATTGCGACCATGACTGTTACTGGGCACTGAGGAAGGTTCTCTCCCAGGAGGTGGAATTTATCTGGCATAAGGAGGAGGACGTCCAGGGATACGATTGCCTCATCCTTCCCGGAGGTTTCTCCTATGGAGACTACCTCCGCACTGGGGCAATAGCCAAATTTTCCCCAGTGATGAGGGGAGTAAAGGAATTCGTTCACCGGGGGGGGCTTGTTTTAGGCATTTGCAACGGATTTCAGATCCTCCAGGAGGCTGGATTGCTACCTGGGGTGATGCTCCAAAATGAGAGCTTGCGTTTTATCTGTGATTATGTATATTTGAGGGTAGAGAATGAGAAGACCCCTTTTACCTGTGGATGTAAAAAGGGTGAAGTGCTGAAGATACCTATTGCCCATAATGCTGGGAATTTCTTTGTGGAAAAGGAAACCCTGGAGAAATTAAAGGGAGAAAATCGCATAATACTGAGATACTGTGATAAAGAAGGGAGGATAAGCAGGGCCTCCAATCCAAACGGAGCAATGGATAACATAGCGGCAGTGATCAATGAGGGTGGTAATGTCTTAGGGATGATGCCCCATCCGGAAAGGGCCATCGAATCCATCCTCGGCTCGACAGACGGAAGAAAGATCTTCGAATCCATTATGAGGAGCAGAGATGAGAAGGGATAAGTTTGCTATTCTCTTTATGGCTATAATCACTGGTGCAGTAATTGGGGGGTTAGTGGGCTCCATTCTGGCGTACATACTCCCTCCAGGAGTGGTGAAGACCCTACTACAAAAGTCAATAACCCTGGGGTTTGAACCGGTAAGGGTGGACCTATGGGTAATCTCCCTTACCTTTGGCCTGAAACTTTACATAAACTTTCTCAGTATAATTGGTATATTCGTTGCCATCTACTACTTCAAATGGTGGTATCTATAACTAACAATTAACCTTTACGACAACAAAGAAATTCCTACAGTTTAGTATTGGACTAAGTGCTGTATAAATTGGGTTTGCACTCTACATCTTTTATTTTACAATTCGAAGCTTTGCCCTAATCGTTATATGGCCAATTCAATTGGCCTGGTCATTCCCGGCTAAGAGGGCGGAGCTTCGCCAACCCAAGGGAGGCGATGGAGATGTTTGGCCTGGGACCGCAAGAGATAATTCTCATACTACTCGTCGTCTTACTCCTCTTTGGGGCGAAGAAGATCCCCGAAGTGGCCAGAGGCCTGGGGAAGGGGATCAGGGAGTTCAAGAAGGCTGCTAAAGAGATCGAGGACGAGGTGAAGATAGAGGAGGAGAACGAAAAACGGAAAGGGAAAGAGGAGCTGAAGGGTTAGGGAAGGGATCTTGTTACTCGAATTATTCACAAATTATAATTTGCGGAACAATCCGAACACGCGCAGAATTGCGGAGCGCCAGAAGGGGAACTTGGGCCGTCAAAATCCCTGCTCTTCCGGTGAAGGGGACAGGAGAGGGTCTCTGCTGCCTCCAGGGCTTTTGGGCAACCCTCTTCCGGTTGCCTGGAGAGGAAAGCTTCTCCCACACTTCAGTGTGGGCTCAAGGCCCCAAAACTTGGCTACCCGTCCCGAGCCGGAACAGGTCGGGAAAGCTGGAGAGAAACACACGCTTCTGTGAGGGCTTAATCCACCTGCGTTCATCTGCCCCGGCAAGCTCGACCGCAGGGGCTTAAGCTCAGATCAAATGCACATCCAAAGGGTTTGGCAGCGAGGAAGAAAAACGGGAAAAGGGTGGATCGATAGATTATGTTTGGCTTTAGAGAGAAGGATATCGAGAAGATCGCCAAGGTCCTTGGGGTTGACGAATACCCTTGGGAGGTAGATCACTATAGGTTGAAGTTGGTCAATCAGGAGGAGAGGAGGTCTATGGCCTTGGAGATCTACCCCCAGGTGAAGCTTGGCCAGGAGGAAGGTGCTCTTATAGTCGTTTATACACCCACATCCCATCTCCAACTGCACTTCTGCTCCGGGTATGTAGTCAGTGAAGAACTGGGTGAGGTCACCTTTGTAGCCGAATCGGGGGGGAAACTATCAGGGCTAGTGGTGGAAAGGGGAACAGCCTGCTCCCTTTACGCTAACGTAAAAAGAGAGCTCATCTCCGGGGATTTTACTAAATTGGGGGTAGAGGTAATGCTATCCGGGGTAGCCCTTTCCCTTACAGAAGGGATCTTGGAGAGGAAAAGGGGGTCCTGACCTATTTAAACGAACCTCAAAGCAATGGGGAGAACTGGCCCCTAACCCTCCTTACATATGTAGCTTATGAAGATATTGTATCCTAAGGTGACCCTGTTTTTTCCAGCCAATCTCACCGACTGGAAGAACCTTTGGATGAAAAGGAAGATTGGCTGGTGACCCCACATGGTAACCATCCTGAACGGTTTCTTTCTTTTCTATCCAGGCAGGAACTGGTCAACGATTACGGGAGCAAGGTTGAAGACCTCAGGGGATATCCCTTTATGGGGTAGCTCCCCAAATATCTCCAGTGGCG
>JAOZPP010000065.1 GCA_029932675.1 bacterium | reverse complement strand
TCTGGAGGCGGAGAAGGAGAAAAGATACCCCTCGGTCAATGAGTTTATGGAGGAGATTAAAAAGATTAAGTTGAGGGATGCCTGAGTGAAGGAAAGTCCCACTACATCTAAGGGGGGGTATGAACTATGAGAGGGTTATATTTATTCTGTGCGCTCATCATCTTTATCTTTTCTTGCACATCCCTTAAGAGGCCGACTCTCAAGCAGATCGAAGAATCTGCTAAAATTGAGCAAAACAAGAGAAGGGTTGGTGAAAAAAAGCGGGATCCGAGGCTTTTTGTGGGTGAAAGTGTAGTAAATACTGATAAGTTTGGACTTGAGGAAGCGATCCAGAACGCAAAAGAAGGTGCAAGAGCCGATTTAGCTGCAGGAATCCGCCTCAGAGTTAAAGCGACGATTGAATATGAGGTGAGCGAAAAAGCGGATGAGAACACAAGTTGGTTTAACAGTCGCATCGACTCCTATACCGATATGGTTCTACATGAGGTTAAGTGCAATTATTACTATCCCTGCCCCGACCAGGACTATGTAACTGGATTATGCTGGCTAAGTAGGAAGAAATATGATGAATATGTCACTGAAGACCTACGGAGGAAAAAGGCAAAGGTCCTTGGATTCTTAAAACCTGGATTAGAGGCAATAAACGGTAGGAATTTCGCCCTCGCGCTCAATACTCTCATAAAGGCAGGAAAGGAGATTAAAAAATTCTTCGGAGAAACACCCATAGAAACGGAGATCAATGGTGAAAAGTTAGAACTCAATTCCTTTACTCAAAGTAAGATTGCAACCCTCATTAACAACCTTGAAATCAAACCACTTGACAAAAAAGTCAATTACGATGCAGAAGGCAAGCCAAGTGTAAACCCCCGAGTATATGTGGCTTACCGAGAAGAAGGAGGGGCGGAAGCGAGGGTTGCAAACATTCCCCTTGTTGCCAAGATAGTATATCCTACCGGGGAGGAGAAGATAGTTACATACGGAATAAAAACATCTACTGATGGTTTAGCAGAGATAGTGATCGAACACATAGACGCATCAAAAAACCATGCACTCCTGGAAGTAAAACTTGGTGAAAAGGAAATTGGGATACAACCCGAACAAAAATTTATAACGCCTATTTGCCATATTTACCTTCACAAGATACAAACTATAGCGATTTCAGTAGTCTTCTTCAATAACCATCACAGGATCTTACCTGTAGGATTTGTGGACGAGGTAAAACAAACATTACTTGACAAAGGTTATGGGACAATTGATTATGCAATTCAAGGTGAAAGGGTTACCAATCAAGACAAAAGGGGAGCTCAAGACCTACATGCGGACTATTTACTATCAATGAAGATAACTGCTCTCGGTGGTGGACCGGATATGTATGGAATGTGTTGGTCAAAAGCTTCAAGCAGAATTGTCCTCTATTCTATTCCACAGGGTAAAGAGCTCTTCGCCCTTTCGGGCCCTTCAGCAAAGGGTGAACATGTCACTGTATCGGGGGCAGGTTGGGAGGCCTTTAGCAAAGTGAAGCCAGGTTTGATAAAGCTCTTGAAGAGTAAACTGAAATGAGTAGGATTAGAATCATAGTTCCTATAAGCCTAATAGCTCTCTGCACGGGGATTTTTGCATACTCCCGCTATTATATCAACATAAACAAGCCTACTCCGTGTAAGGAATCGGTTAAGAGGTTGATAAACAGTCTTGTTAATCAATGCCGTGCCAAGAATTTTCGAGGAGCGATATCAGAGACTGTTAAGATGTCCGGCCCACAAAAAGACGAAAACCTCGAGAGAATAGTTATACCTGAGGTACACATTGGTCTCTTAAGACCAGATAGCCCATTCACATTAATAGTTAATCCAAAGGATTATGCCCGAGGGGTAGATAGTTTGAGAAATGAACTACTTATCAGGGGTCGAATGAACCCAGAGAGAGTCAGATCTATAATCCTCAAAAAAGTGAAAAGGGCGGTAACTACACCAGACTACGAAATACAATTAAATTGGCAAAATTTAGAAGGCAATAAAGGGATGGTCCAACTCACGGCAACAATCAAAAATGTGGCAATGGTCGAGTCAACAGCAGTCTTTACCCATCCATCTCGAGAAATCTCCTATAACATAAAGAAAGAGAAATTTACCCAAGCAAATCGCATCTTGGGTGGCATTTTGGGGGCTTCTTTCATTTACCTTGTATTGGGAATTGCTATCACCAGCCGGAGGAGAAAGAAGATTATGGTCGGAAAGGCTGAAATACTCGAACAGCTCCAATTGCTGATCAGAAGCGGTAGTTTTGAATCTGCAAGGAATCAGCTTGCAAAGGTGTTGCTCTACCTTAAGGATGACCCTGAATTTAATGCGATAAACGATAGGTTAAATATAGTAACAAAAGGTAACCCAATCCAGGCAGAGCGTGCATTTGTAAAATATCAGAATTTCAAAAGCAGAATTTTAGGAGGAGGAAAGCTAAAAGCCGACGAGCATCTTGAGCTTCAGGATTTACCCAAGTATCTGGAGTCCCCCGAAGTCAACGAGTTCGTAGCACAATATGACGAGTACATCAGACTCCTTGAACTATCTGAAAAGTTCGAATCCAAAATTGAGGAGTTCAAAATGCTCATAGGGAGGGGAGAACCAAAAACTGCGGCACTCAAGATGAAACAATTAAGCGAAGACCCTGATTGGCACAAATACCAATCACTTATCTCCAGACTGGATCACGCTAAATCCGGCATTGAACTCCCTAAGTTGCCAGCATCGGAAAGCATAGGTTCCTTACAGGAGGAAGTTGAAAAAAGGTTGGAAACAAGCAGTACTTTTTTCGAGAAAGGGAAAAAGCTACTATATGCTGGTGAAGTTAGACAAGCAGAGACTCTCTTGATTCAATCAGTAGAGATGGATAGGGATCAGACCGGGGCACACAAGTTAATCGAAAAAATAAGGGAAAACAGGACGATCAAGTGCATTAGACTAATTCCGGAGAAAGTAGGGAAAGAAATATACCTTTTTAAGAAAGATAATCTGATATTTGGCAGGGATGGGTCAGGTAAGGAGTATGACATTGGCATCAATGATCCCAGAATAAGTGGGACCCATTTGCAGGTTAGTCTCCTGGAGGACAAAGTAATTGCAAAGGACTTAGGAAGCAAAAATGGAACAACCATCAGGGGGAAGAAAATAAAGTTATCTGGAATAGAGGATGGTGACATTGTCGACCTTGCAGGTGTATATCCTATGATTGTGCATACACTGAAGAAGAATGTTCCTTCGGGAAAAACTCTGACTTGGAGTGAAACCAACAGTTTGGGAAAGAGTTCCCCCCAAAAACCTTTAAGCTCAAAAGGGGGTTCTGACAAAGGAATTCTTCGATCAGTAATCCTTGAAGCAAAAGATAGATTCTATATAGTGCTTATGGAGGAGGTGGGAATATCTTTCACATCAGTAGGAATTCAGTTTAAGGAAGGTAGCGGTTATGAATTTGCTATCAGAGACGAGGTATTTCTCATTAAGAATAAAGAGGGATACAGAATTCTCTCCCCTGGTGTTCTCATAGAAGAACATGGGGTAAAATACAAGGTGATGTAGCAGGTATAGAGGAAGACAGAGATGAAGTTCAAGGTGGTGGTAGAGCCCAGTGAGGAAGGAGGATACATCGTCTATGTTCCCTCGCTCCCCGGTTGCATCAGTGAAGGAGACACGGTCGAAGGAGGTTCGGTGGTGCGGGAGTTGATGATGTGACCAAAATTCCGAGGCTGACCGACAGCGGAGTAATCACTGCCTAACTGGGACGCAGATTAACACAGATTCTCAGGATTGAGAAGAATCGTCTGGTCCAATCTCCGTCTATCCGTGTCCAAAGTGGAAGTCTTGTTCCATGGACTTAGCTGCTTCTGAGGGGTTGATTTTCCAACGGGATAAACAAGGTTTGCAGGACTTCTATTTATCCTGATTATCCTGTCGATTCTGTCTAAAAATACAAGCCTTTTCTGTTAGGGCAGAGCCCTGACGGCACAATGTCTTTGCAAGGGGGTGAATGGTGAACATCCTCAATCTTTTTAAGAAAGCTGACAAACTTGTAGGCCTGGTTGCCCTGCTTACAGGAATCATCTTCTGTCTGTTAAGCTCAGGACTTAGGGCAGAGGAGGAAACTCCCATTCCAGTCCGAACACTTGAAGGACACTCCGGAACGGTTGTGTCCGTCGCTTTCAGCCCGGATGGCAGGACTCTGGCTTCGGGAAGCGGTACCATCAAGCTATGGGATGTCTCCTCGGGGAAGTGCTTGCGGACGCTTAGAGGGCACTCTCGTAGGGGTGTCGAATCCGTCGCCTTCAGCCCCAATGGTAGGACTCTGACCTCGGGAAGTTGTGATAAAACCATCAAGCTCTGGGATGTCTACTCGGGCAGGTGCCGGCGTACGCAGAGAGGGCACTATGGCTGTGTCTTCTCCGTTGTCTTCAGCCCGGATGGCAGGACTCTGGCTTCAGGAAGCGGTACCATCAAGCTATGGAATGTCTCCTCGGGCAGGTGCTTGCTTACGAAGAAAGGGCACTCCGAGGTAGTCAGATCCGTTACCTTCAGCCCAGATGGGAAAACTCTGGCTTCGGGAAGTGATGACGAGACCATCAAGCTCTGGGATGTCTCCTCGGGGAGACTCTTGTGTACCCTGGGAGGGCACTCCGGGGGAGTCAAATCCATTGCCTTCAGCCCCAATGGCAGAGTCCTCGCATCAGGGAGCGAGGACAAAACCATTAAGCTCTGGGATGTCTCCTCAGGGAAGTGTCTACATACCCTGAGAGGACACTCCGAATGGGTCAGGTCCGTCGCTTTCAGCCCGGATGGCAGGACTCTGGCTTCGGGAAGTTGGGACAAGACCATCAAGCTCTGGGATGTCTCCTTGGGAAAGTGTCTATATACCCTGAAAGGGCACTCCAGGAGTGTCTACTCTGTTGCATTCAGCCCAGATGGAAGGACTCTGGCCTCGGGAAGTGATGACAAAACTATCAAGCTCTGGGATGTCTCTGGCCTGATTGGATCAAAGAAGTTTGGCTTTGCTGCCAAAGCTTTTGAGCCCCCTGATCTGCAGATCAAGCAGATCGCTATCAACGATAGAGAAGAAGGCGATGCCTATGGCAATGGCAACTCAGTCATTGAACCCAATGAGTCCATAGTGGTCACCGCCTTTGTGCAGAACTTTGGCACAGGGAAGGCCGAGGATGTGAAGGCAAAGGTCATCCTGGAAAGCACAGATCCGAACATCTCCTGCCCTGATGCGGGCAAGATATTCCCCCTGGGTGACATCCCACCTGGTGATTACAAACCTGTGAATTTCTACTTCTTCACCAGCCGCCGCTATTCTGCTAAGCATATCCCTTTGAAGGTACAACTGACCGAAGCCAAAAGCAATTTTGGTAAAACCATTGATCTTGACCTGAAAATGAATGTTCGACTCCAGAATATTGCTGAGGTACATATTGCTAAGATTGAGATGCCAAAGGCAGTGATCAGGGCAACTACAGAGATAGCCCTATCTGATGTGGATGATATTCCTACTGGTTCCCAGACCAAGCGACCTGATGGCTTTGCGGTGGTCATTGGCATAGAGGACTATAAGTATGCCCCCAAGGCCACCTTTGCCAGCAGGGATGCCGAGGCCTTCTATGGCTATGCCACCAGGGTCCTGGGGATACCGGAGAGAAATGTCTACTATCGGGTGAACGATGGGGCCACAGCCGGGGAGTTTAAGAAGCTCTTTGAGCCAGATGGCTGGTTGGCCAGGAGGGTAACAGCAAACTCCGATGTCTTCATCTACTACTCTGGCCATGGGGCCCCGGACATCAAGACCAAGTCACCCTATCTGATTCCTTATGACATCGATCCCAACTATGCCAGCACCGGGTTCCCCCTGGATAAGCTATACAAGAACCTCCACCTACTGAAGGCCAAGTCGGTGACCGTGATCTTGGATGCCTGTTTCTCCGGGCAGAGCAGGGAGGAGGAGATGATGTTGGCGGATGCCCGTCCGGTGGGGATTACCATTGAGAGCCCCTTGGCCTACGGGGACATCACCGTCTTTGCCGCCGCATCGGGCAGACAGATAAGCTCTGGCTATCCAGAGCAGAGGCATGGGCTCTTCAGCTACTTCTTCCTCAAGGGGTTAAAGGGGATGGCCGATGCAGATGGCAATCGGGCGATCACCGTGGGGGAACTATTCTCCTATGTAAAGGCCAATGTCCCCCGGTTAGCCGCTCAGATGGATAGGGAACAGTCCCCACAGTTGTTGGGTAGAGATACTAGGAGGGTATTGGTGAAATATAGGGGGACTACTATAGTTCAGAAGCCTACCTATCCGGTAAAGTTGAGAGGAACTATCAGCTTCTCCGAGCCATCTGGCAATGATATCCTTGATGCTGGCGAAAATGCCAGTTTGAAGATACATCTGACCAACGAGGGTAAGGGAAATGCCTATGATCTCACATTCAAGATTAAACCTGCAACAAACTATCCTAATATAGCGATAGCTAACCCGGTCCCGATTAAGAGTTTGCTCGCCGGTAAAACTACTACCGTTGATATACCCCTTAAAGCCAGTATGGATTTGTCTGATGGTGAAGTAGCTTACACTGTCTTTGTCTCTGAGGCCAATGGATTCGATCTTGATCCGCCACTCAAGATAAGATTCAGAACCCAAGCGCTTCGCCCACCCAATTTAATCGTTGCCGATTATGCTATTGATGATTTCAACCACAACCGCAAGATCGAGCGTTCCGAAATCGTCAAAGTTACCGCTCGCATTCAAAACACAGGGGCAGGGGAGGCTAAACAGGTTAAGGCTACAGTATCAGTGGGAAAGAATGTTTTCCTCACGCCTGACTCCAAAAGGGATTTTGACTTAGGTGAGATGACTTCTGGCCAATACAAGGACATCTCTTTTTCCCTTTTCACCAACAACATAGCTACCAGCCTGCCGGTTACGGTTACTCTCTCCGAGTCCTACAATAGGTACGGTTCCACAAAGAGGCTTGATCTACCCTTCAATGTAGTCCAAAAGAAAGCTTCAGAATTGGTTGTTCAGGGTAAATCTGAGAAACCAGTGACAATTAAATCGGCTCCTCAGTTGGTGCCAGATGTGGATAAAAATATCCCCAAAGGAGGCAAATCCAACCCCAATGCTGTGGCTGTAGTGATTGGTATCTCAGACTATCAGAACCCAAATGTGCCCAGAGCTAAGTTTGCTAAACGGGATGCCTCTGTGATGCGTGAGTATTTAGCTCAGGCCTTCGGCTACGATCCGGAAAACATCCTCCCTCGCAATCCAGATGAGCTAATTACCGCGGGAACCTTCAAAACCCTCATCCGAAAGAAACTGCCTGCCTACATCCGCCAAGGAGAATCAGACGTCTTCATCTACTACTCAGGCCACGGGGCGCCCAGCACTGCCACCCAGGAGGCATTCTTCGTGCCCTACGACTGCGATCCCAATTATGCTAGCAAAGACAACGCCTATAGCGTAAAGGAATTTTATGATGATGTAGCTAAACTCAAGGCCAAGAGCATAACCCTGGTGATAGATGCCTGTTACACAGGGCAGATGGGGAATGGAGGAATGCTCATCAACAATGCCAGCCCTGTTTTGATCAAGGTAGATAACCTTTTAGTCACGAAGTCCAATGTAGTCATCTTTACAGCTTCCACTGAGGAGCAGGTAGCAAACTGGTATCCGGAGAAGAAGCATGGGATGTTCACCTACTTTTTCCTCAAGGGCTTGCAGGGAGCTGCGGATTTCAATGGAGACAAACAGATAACCGTAGGAGAGATGCAAAGGTATCTTACCGATCCCACAAACGGTGTCCCCTACTGGTCGAACCGCAAATTCCAACGCCCCCAAACCCCGGTGGTGACGGGGAACAAAAACAGGGTGCTGGTGAGGTATTAAGTGATGCGCGTTTCTGGGGGTTAAGTTCTCTTCGGACAGGGCTAAAGCCCTGGCCCTACATCTTGTTGCCTACTGGCGTAGTAGTAGCTTAGGTGCTATCTTTAGAAACTTTTATTGCGTGCAAGAAACAACAACTTACAAATGAAATCGAGTTCTTAGTAAATAGACTCACAAAAGTCTGAGGTAGGAGGTCCCTGAAATGAGATATGGAGTCAAAACTTTAGTTTTATTTATTTTGTTATTCATCTTCAATCTTGAAGTCCAAGCTGAGAAAGCAGGGTCTGCGGTCCAGTTTGATGGGAAAAATGATATGATTACTATCCCGAATGTCATCAATGGGCAACGTCAGATAACTATTGAAGCCTGGTTTAAATATTCTGACACCGCAACATGGAGATGGATATATGGAAACGGACGCGGCTTTGTTGAAGTAGGTGCGGCAGTGAGGCAAAGAGGTAACAAAATGAGATACCACTTTACTACCCAAAAAGCTAGCTTTAATCAAGGAAACGGCAGCATTTCTTTGTCTCCCAACACCTGGTATCATTTTGCTTTGACATTCGACGGCATAACCGTTAGAGGATATATCAACGGACTCCTAGACTTTTCTCGAAACATTTCTGGTAAGGTTAAAACCCTTCAAACACAAGCCATAGGAGCTGGTTACTGGCAAAACGGCGAGCGGTTTAAGGGGTACATTGATGAAGTTCGAATCTGGAATTATGCTCGCTCGCAGTCGGAAATTCAAGCAACTATGCACAAAGAATTATTCGGAGCTAAACCAGGATTGGTTGCCTACTACACCTTCAATGAACTAACTCACGATGGTCGTGTTAAAGATTTGTCAGGCAGAGGAAACCACGGCATCCTTCATGGAGGTGCTAGATTAGTACCATCAACTGCACCTGTCAAGCCTCCATATCCCCCGGAATTATCTGTGAGCGCGAGATTTTCAAATGGTATTTTAAAGGCAACCGAAAGCGGAACTATTACCGTTGATGTCAATAACTCAGGCAAAGGTGTTGCCGAAAATGTTCGTGTTTCAATGAGTAGCAATAATCCAGACATCATAGTAAATGGTTCCAAAGCTATCGGTATAATTCGGGCAAGAAGCTCCGAAGCCGTGACACTATCCATTACAGGTAAAAAAACACTCACATCAGGCACAGCTATAATCCGCGTTAATGTTTCTGCTGCTGAGGGACATTCTGCAACGACAACTATTTCTGTTCCCACACAAGCTTTATTTGTCAAACCCGCTTATCCTGCAGATTTAACCGTTGAAAACATAAGATTTGTCGAGCCTTCTGGTAATAAAGCGTTAGATGCTTACGAGACAGGCAAAATCCAATTCATCCTTTACAACCAGGGGCGGGGCGTAGCCCAAAATATTCATCTAACCTTATCGCCACTTACTTCCGCCGAAGGTATCGAATACACATCTGCCCAGACAATTGAGCTAATAAACCCTAAAAATCGAAGGGAGGTTAGTTTCACATTAACTGGGAAGGCGCGGGTCGCAACATTGCCTCGTAGATTCCGTGTGCAAATTACAGAGGAGTTTGGCTTTGATGCCGATCCTTTTACTATCAGTTTTGACACGAAGGCGTATGATCCACCTAACTTACACATTGAACAGATTGCCATCAACGACAAAACTGAAGAAGGAAGCGATGCCTATGGCAATGGCAACTCTATCATTGAACCAAACGAGTCCATAGTGGTTACCGCCTTTGTGCAGAACTTTGGCACAGGAA
Source organism: bacterium (assembly GCA_029932675.1). Classification (GTDB taxonomy): domain Bacteria; phylum SM23-81; class DAOVCL01; order DAOVCL01; family DAOVCL01; genus DAOVCL01. The sequence goes on along the minus strand of JAOZPP010000065.1, from coordinate 9,556 downwards.
AGGCCGAGGATGTGAAGGCAAAGGTCATCCTGGAAAGCACAGATCCGAACATCTCCTGTCCTGATGCGGGCAAGATATTCCCCCTGAGTGACATCCCACCTGGTGATTACAAACCTGTGAGTTTCTACTTCTTCACCAGCCGCCGCTATTCTGCAGAGCACATTCCCTTGAAGGTGCAACTCACTGAGGCCAGGGGAGATTTTGGCAAACTTATTGACCTGGGGCTGAAGATGAATGTGCGCACCCAGAACATAGTGGATGTGAGGATTGCCAAGATAGAAGCCCCTAAGCCTACCATCAAGCCCATTGCCGAGGTGGCCAAATCTGATGTGGACAATATTCCCACTATCTCTAAGACCAAGCGACCTGATGGCTTTGCGGTGATCATTGGCATAGAGGACTATAAGTATGCCCCCAAGGCCACCTTTGCCAGCAGGGATGCCGAGGCCTTCTATGGCTATGCCACCAGGGTCCTGGGGATACCGGAGAGAAATGTCTACTATCGGGTGAACGATGGGGCCACAGCCGGGGAGTTTAAGAAGCTCTTTGAGCCAGATGGCTGGTTGGCCAGGAGGGTAACAGCAAACTCCGATGTCTTCATCTACTACTCTGGCCATGGGGCCCCGGACATCAAGACCAAGTCACCCTATCTGATTCCTTATGACATCGATCCCAACTATGCCAGCACCGGGTTCCCCCTGGATAAGCTATACAAGAACCTCCACCTACTGAAGGCCAAGTCGGTGACCGTGATCTTGGATGCCTGTTTCTCCGGGCAGAGCAGGGAGGAGGAGATGATGTTGGCGGATGCCCGTCCGGTGGGGATTAGCATTGAGAGCCCCTTGGCCTATGGGGACATTACCGTCCTTGCCGCCGCATCGGGGAGGCAGATAAGCTCCGGCTACCCAGAGCAGAGGCATGGGCTCTTTAGCTACTTCTTCCTCAAGGGGTTAAAGGGGATGGCTGATGCCAATGGGGATAGGAAGATCATCGTTGGGGAGCTGTTCAACTATCTGAAGGCCAATGTCCCCCGGTTGGCCGGTCGGATGGACAGGGAGCAGACCCCCCAGTTATTGAGCAGAGATAAAGGGAGGGTGTTGGTGGAATATTGAAATCCTGGTAGCAGACCAATCCGATCTCCTTCAGATAGGTTTCAAAATTCGTCCTTATACTTTACAATGATGGGGAAGGATTAAGGAGGGGGATACTCCTTCACGCGGGGGGAACATATGGGATTCACTTACCCCCGATCACAGCGCAGCAAAGCTATAACCAAAAGGCCATTTACATTGAGGCGACAGAAACCCTATTCGTTCGTGGAACGCAGATTTTAATGCTCAATAAATCAATAACTTAGCATTTTTATATTCGGTGTTTAATGAATGTTTTTATCCCGATCATCCTGTCTAAAAATTCGAACCTTTCCCCTCAGGGTAGACCAGAGCTCCAAAGCTGACCTGATTGAGAAGAAAAAAAGCTGAGCCTAACTTAGGTTCAGCTTTTTTATTACCCCTGTGAGTGTTTACCATCTACTAGTGCGCACGTACTCATCGATTGCCCTGGCTGCCCTGCGGCCAGCTCCCATAGCCAAGATCACCGTGGCCGCCCCGGTGGCCACATCTCCTCCAGCAAAGACGCCCCTTTTGGAAGTCTTCCCGGTTAGTTCATCGGTAATGATGTTCCCATGTTTGCCGGTCTCCAGTCCGGGGGTTGTGGAGGGGATCAAGGGATTGGGGCTGTTTCCAATGGAGACGACAACTGTATCCACGGGGATGCGAAAGTTAGATCCCTCGATGGGAACTGGTCGCCGCCGACCTGAGCTATCGGGTTCACCGAGTCTCATCCGGATGCACTCCACCTCCTTGACCCAACCACCCCCATCCCCATAGTAGCCTACTGGGTTGGTAAGAAACTGAAATTCCACCCCCTCTTCCTCAGCATGATGGATCTCCTCATCCCTTGCCGGCATCTCCACCCGCGAGCGGCGGTAGATGACGATCGAGTGCTCTGCCCCAAGTCTCAAGGCGGTGCGGGCCGAATCCATAGCCACATTACCCCCTCCAATGGTCGCTACCCTCTGACCCCGCTGAATGGGGGTATCGTATTGGGGGAAGAGGTATGCCTTCATCAGGTTTACCCTGGTGAGGTATTCGTTGGCCGAGTAGATCCCGTTCAGATTCTCCCCCGGAATCTGCATAAACCAGGGAAGTCCCGCTCCGGTGCCTAAGAAGACGGCATCGAACTCCTTTAGTAGCTCGTCTACAGTCTTTGCCGTGCCCACGACGAAGTTCTTCACCAACTTAACTCCCATCCTACAGAGGTTCTCCACCTCCCTGGCTACAATAAACTTGGGTAGCCTAAATTCTGGTATTCCATAGACCAAGACACCGCCGGCCTCATGGAGCGCCTCGAAGATAGTCACCTCGTGTCCTAACTGAATTAGGTCTCCGGCCACGGTGAGTCCAGCCGGACCGGCTCCCACAACGGCAATCCTCTTTCCCGTTGTGGGTTTCCTTTGCGGAAGTTCTGGTTCCCCTTGGGCAGCCTCCCAATCGGCAGCAAACCTCTCTAACCTGCCAATGGCCACAGGCTCCATCTTCTTCCCCAGCACACAGAATTTCTCACACTGCTCCTCCTGGGGACAGACCCGGCCACAGACCGCGGGGAGGACATTCTTCTCCTTCAAGCGGCGGATGGCGCCGGCGAAATCCCCCTGGGCAATGAGCCCAATGAACCCGGGGATGTCGATCTCCACCGGGCAGCCCTGAATACAACTGGGTTTCTTGCACTGCAGACAGCGCTGGGCTTCAACCATTGCTTCATCTGGGGAGTAACCATAGGGGACTTCTTGGAAGTTCCTAATCCGCTCCCGGGGAGGTTGCTCCCTCATCTTGGTTTTGTAAGGGGATGGCTTAGCCATTTCCGTTTATCTCTCCGCTGATATGGTCTCTTGTTGGTAGTATGCCTGCCGGCGGGCGCGGAGCAGTTCCCAATTCACCTGATGGCCATCGAAGTTTGGCCCATCTACACAGGCAAAGAGGGTCTTTCCCCCCACCTCCACCCTACAGGCACCACACATCCCTGTACCATCGACCATCACTGTGTTCAGGCCAACAATCGTGCGCACCCCAAATGGTCTCGTGGCCTCGGAGACCGCATTCATCATAAAGGTGCAGCCCATAGCGACGACCAAATCAACCCTTCTTCCCTGGGCAAGCAACTGCGCTAAGTGGGATGGTGACCGCCCCTTCTGGCCCACCGAACCGTCCCCAGTGGAGATGATCAGCTCATCACTCACCCCCTTAAGCCTATCCTGCCAATAGAGAAGAAATCCACTATGTGCTTCGATCATCACTACAACTCCGCTACCTGCCTCCTTGAATGCCCTGGCCACCGGATAGATGCTACCAATGCCATAACATCCCCCCACCAGGACCACCCTTTCCAACTGGTTTATCTCCAAGGGTTTACCCAAGGGACCAACAAATGTGGGCACCTCATCGCCTGGTCTCAGCCGCGCCAGCTTTGCCGTGGAGGTCCCTACTTGAACGAAGAAACAGGTAACTGTCCCCCCATGAGGGTCCCAATCGGCCACAGTAAGAGGGATCCTCTCGCCGGTCTGATCAGGACGGATGATCACAAACTGCCCAGGCCTAAGCTTGGAGGCAATGAGGGGCGCGGAGAGGCACAAAAGGTGGATGTTGGGGACGATCATCTCCCTTTGCACTACCTTATTCATCTGGCTCTATCCTCACCGCAAGGCCCCCGGATGTAAAAAGCTCCTTAACCAGCCTCCAGGGGCCAGGAATTAGGTTTGATTCAATCGATACGACCCCGGAGGGTAGTCCCCGGGCCTTGCTTACCGGAAGGTGGAGTTCCCCTTGCCTGCAGGAGAGCTTCACCTTACTCCCCTCCCCCAAACCAAGTTTAGCCATATCCTCCTCGTTCATCTGCAACGGTCTGGCTGGGTAGATCAACTCCATTCCCTTTACCCTCTCCGAGAGGGAGGCCCCTCGATAGCCGAATAACCAGTCTACGGCAACCAAGGTAAAGGGATAATGGGGATTGAAGGGCTGAGAGGTCCTCTTGTTAGGTAGCTTTGGGGGCTTGGGGATTGGTTTGGCTAAGGTGGTGAGGACCCCTTTTCCCCGCAGCCTCCGCGGGGATACCCCCTGGTATCCAGGAACTGCCCCGGCTATCTCCGCGGTTATCTGGGAAGCCCGTGAGTAGTTAAACCCGGAGGCTCCCATCCTCTGAGCGATCTGAGAGCAGATCCACCAATCGGGCTTGGCCCTCCCCGGAGGCTTGATCCCCCTCCTTACCCTCTGCACCCGACCCTCAAAATTGGTGAATGTCCCGTCAACTTCGGCAAAGCTGGCTGCTGGAAGAATTATCTGGGCATACTCAGCTACTTTGGAGGGGTAGATGGCCTGCACCACTAAGAGCTCCAGTTTCTTAAGGAAACTTAGGGGGGGGAGGTCGCCCACCAGATAGAGGGCCTTCACCTTTTGGCCTTCGATCCCCGGGAGGATCTCCTCGCCGCGCACTGGATTGAGCTTGCCGCCCCAAAGCCTCTCAAAATGAACCCTCGCTTTCTCCCCCTCTACCCTTTCTAAGCCGGGGAAATACCCCGGGGCCAGTCCCATGTCACAGGTACCCCTAAAGTTGTTGGCTCCAAAGAGGGGAAGGACAACGGCCTTTAAACCATTGGCTCGCAAGAGCCAAATGAGCCCATAGGCGGCCCTGATGGCGTCAAAGCTGGTCACCCCCGGCCCAATAAGGGCTACCAGGGGCTGGTGGTCCCTGATCAGCCGGGCAATCCCTTCAACCTCCTCCTTGGAGATCCCAGTAGAGCGCTTCAGATAGGAAAGGTCGATCTCCTTTAAGATTTGGGCAAACCCCTCTTGAGGTGGCTCCATCCCCTCCTCTGCACAGAGAAGTTTGGCTATAGCTAAGATCAGGGAGACCTCCCCACCTGGGGGGGACTGCCAGTTTGCCCCCCGATAGCCGATGGAAAGGAGATGGGCGCCCTGGCTTAATGCCTTCCTCACCTCCACCCCCACCACCCCATGGGAGAGGGAGAAATCAGTCCCCAAGCAAAGGAAGAAACCGGCTGTGCAAACCTCATCCAGATCCCCCTCCAGACCAGTCCCCCAGAGGCAACCCCAATCGGGGTGGAGATAGGGAGGGGAAAATCCTATCTGGTTGGTGCCCATAACCGTCCGGGCAAACTTTTGCAGCACCCAGCCGTCCTCATTGGTACAGTTGGGGGAGGAGATGAGGGCGAATTTGTCGGTGTTAACCCAAGGGGAGAACCTCTTTGCCACCTCCTCTATGGCCTCCTTCCAACCTGTCTCCACCCACCTCCCCCCCCTCTTCACCAAGGGGGAGTGTAGCCTATCGGCACTGTGGACTATCTCCTGCACCCCGAAACGGCCCTTTACACAAAGCTGTCCCCTATTAATCCCCCCCTCGCTTGGCCTTGTGCGGATTATCCTCCCCGCCTTCAGCCCTAAATCAAGGGAACAGCCCAAGGAACAGTAAGGACATACAGTAGTAACTGAGCGATCAGCCTTCCCTTCCCATTTTGCCCTCCTCTCGGCAAGGGACCCAGTGGGGCAGACATCGACGCAGGCCCCGCAGAACTGACAGCCGGATTCGAGGAGTTCCCGACCAAAGGCAGTTCCTACTAAGGCCTCATTTCCCCGAAAGGTGAAGGCTAAGGCCCCAATCCCTCGCACTTCCTGGCAGGCGCGCACACATCGCCCGCAGAGGATACAGAGGTTGTAATCCCTCTCGAAGAATGGGTCCCCCTCCACCGGGAGGTTCCGATAGGCAATAGGAAAACTTACTTCTTCTATCCCCAGCAAGTGGACAAGGTCCTGGAGGTCACATTGGTTGTTGTTCGGGCAGAATTGACAGCCTGTAGTCACCCCGGACTTGCGGGTGGTAGTCTGGTAAGAGCCACACCACTGCCTATCGGCACAGACCAGACAGGTATAGGGATGTTCGGAAAGAATTAGCTGGAGGATCTGTCGGCGACGCTCCGCAAGCTCCGCGGTCTGGGTGCGCACCACCATCCCCGGGGCCACCGGCGTTGTGCAGGCCGTAGGATAACCCCTCATCCCCTCTATCTCCACAATGCAGAGCCTACAGGCCCCATAGGGGGGAAGCCCTGGATAGTGGCAAAGGGTAGGTATGTAGATCCCCACCCCTTGAGCAGCCTCCAAAACGGTGCTCCCCTCCACAGTCCTCACCTCTTGCCCATCTATGGTTAAGGAGATCTTCACCCCCCTATTTGATGACGACTGCATCAAACTTACAGACCTCCTCACAGTTACCGCACTTAGTGCAGCTAGCCTGATCTATGGAATGTGGTCCCCCTTTCTCCCCAGAGATCGCCCCCACCGGACAGCTCCTCTTGCATAGCTGGCAACCGGTGCACTTCTCTGGATCGATGGAGTAGGTGATTAACTTCTTGCAGACCCTGGCCGGGCATCTCCTCTCCCGGATGTGGGCCTCATACTCCGACCGGAAGTATTTCAAGGTGGTGAGCACTGGATTGGGGGCTGTCTGACCTAAACCGCAGAGGGAGGTATCCTTCACGGTCTGTGCCAAGGTCTGCAAATTCTCCAGGTCCTCAGCTCTGCCCTCCCCCTGGGTGATCCGTTCCAGTATCTCCAACATCCTCTTTGTCCCCACCCGACAGGGAACACACTTACCGCAGGATTCCTTCTGGGTAAAGGAGAGGAAATAGCGAGCTATATCTACTGCGCAGGTGCGCTCATCCATCACGATCATCCCCCCGGAGCCCATAATGGACCCTGCTTCAACAAGGGACTCATAATCCACTGGCAGATCGAGATGAGCAGCAGGTAGACATCCGCCCGAGGGACCACCGGTCTGCACCGCCTTAAACTCCCTCCCCGTGGGTATCCCTCCCCCCACTTGGTAGACTATCTCCCGGAGACTAATGCCTAAGGGAACCTCAATGAGGCCAGTGCGTTCCACCTTGCCAGCCAAGGCAAAGGTCTTCGTCCCCTTGCTGGTGGAGGTCCCATATTGGCTATACCAATCAGCCCCCTGGCGAAGGATGTGGGGGAGGGTGGCTAAGGTCTCCACATTGTTGATCACCGTTGGTTTGCCCCAAAGTCCCGCCACTGCGGGAAAAGGGGGGCGCGGTCGGGGCATCCCCCTTCTCCCCTCGATGGAGGCGATCAGAGCAGTCTCCTCTCCACAAACAAAGGCCCCGGCACCCTTCTTGATGGAGATGGAGAAGTTGAAGTGCGAACCCAAAATCTTCTCCCCAAGGAGGCCGTACTTAGCCAACTGGCTGATGGCCAGTTGCAGCCTCTCCACGGCCAGAGGATATTCTGCCCGGATGTAGATGAACGCCTCCTCCACCCCAATCGTATAACCAGCGATGAGCATCCCTTCCAAGAGGGCATGGGGATCACCCTCAATCAGGGATCGGTTCATAAAAGCACCTGGATCTCCCTCATCGGCGTTGCAGATCAGATACTTCGGTCGGATAGGAGAGCTATGGCATATCTCCCATTTTCGCCAGGTAGGGAAGCCGGCCCCTCCCCTACCCCGCAAACCAGACCTCTTCACCTCCTCGATTATCTCCTCAGGCCTCATCTTTAAGGCTTTCTCCAAGCCCTGATAGCCACCGTTGGCCAGGTATTCCTCAACCTGCTTTGGGTCTATAAATCCACAGTTTTTTAGAACAATGCGCACCTGAGGAGCAAGCATGGGTAGGCCAAAGAAGTCAGGGATCCCCTTCAACTTACCATCCCCCACCTTACCCAGGGCATACTCTGGGCAAGGATCGTCTCCTTGAAGCCACCTCTCCACAAGATCCTTCACCTTTTCAGGGGAAACTTCTCCATAGAGGATGAGGGGGTAACCGGGTTTTTCAATCCCCACAATGGGCTCCAGATAACAGAGGCCCACACACCCCACCTCGATCAGATGAGCATCTATCTTCCTGGTGGTCAGCTCCTCCCTAAAGGCATCCAGTACCTCCAGGGCTCCTGCGGCACGGCCGCAAGTTGCCGCCCCGACGAGCACCCGCGGCCTCTGGCCGTGGTTTGCCTCCTGCTGGGAATTGATCTGCTCCCTCAGCTTTCTTATCGACGGTTTGGGTTCAGTCATAGCCCTCAAGGATCTCCTTCGTTTTGGAGGGGGTCATCTTCCCATAGACCTTGTCATCGACCACCACAACTGGGGCTAAAGCACAACAGCCAAAACAGGCTATCCTCTCCAGGCTGAACCGACCATCCTTTGTGGTCCCCCCTGGCTTTATCCGCAGTTCGTCCTGAAGGAAATCGAGGATCCTTGCCCCACCGCGCACATGACAAGCAGTCCCCAAGCAGACCTTGATCATGTGCCTTCCTGGCTTAGTGAAACGAAACTGCGAGAAGAAGGTGGCTACGCCATAAACCTCACTCGCTGATAATTGGAGATGCTTGGCGATTAGCTCAACCGCCTCCTCAGATATGTAGCCCAGCTTTTCCTGAATCTCCTGGAGGAGAGGAATCAGCTCGCTGCGTTCCTCTTTGTGATTTGAAAGCAGCTCTTCAAATTCAGCCTGCATACACCTCTCCTAAAAAAGGGGAATGAAAAGTCATATCGAAAATGTTGGGGATCCATTTTGTATTATGGGCTTAGAGAGGAGCCCTAACTCACCAACCACCGAAAAAATCCTCACTGGATACACTATCCGGTGGCCTCAGCGATGAACGAAATCGTATTGCCATAAACTATTCTGAAACGCCTGGATTAACTGGAGAGTGGTTGTTCTATTGTCTCCATAATCGTTGTTTAGGTGATGCCGGCTTATACTCTTCATACCACTTATCAGGGTCGGTAAAAGATAAAACCATAGATAAACTCCTCCTTGAATAGAAAGTGATTTTACTGCCAGACAAGAAATGCTATCTCGTATAATGGGATTGCAAGTAGCGAAGCCGTTTACCCGCTGATAGGCGAGGTGACGCTGGCTCCGACTTTGTCGGGGTAAGCCTTTGGTCCTATGCGATACGAGGCCTATTTGGCATCGCTCACCGACTGTCTAGCGAAGCTTCGCCTCAAACCGACGAGGTCTGGCAGTATAAATTGGGCGAAGCTTCGAATGTAAAATGAAGAATGTAGAATTAAGAATTGAAAAAATCCTTTAACCAGAGCCAACAAGGTCTGGGTCAGTCCTATTGCTCTTCACTCTCTTCCTCCCCCACAGAACATCTATTTCTCCATCTATTCTTGGTTGCTCCAAAAACTTGACACAAATTTTAAGATCTTGCCTTATGAAGATGGCTAGATAGGTGAGATTCTGCTTTATTTCTCTTGGCCTTTCTTTCTAATTCTTTTAGATTGTATTCCTCCTCTGCCATTCTAACCCTAATCTCATGAAGTCCAGCCATCATATCATCCACTTCACCCCTTGAATTTGTGAATTCTTTGGCTATGCTTTCCCGAACGTCTACTTGATAGAACTTGCTGAACTAAACTACTACCGCCTAAAGGCGGTAGGTTTATGGGGTAGCCATAGAAA
>JAOZPP010000104.1 GCA_029932675.1 bacterium | reverse complement strand
AATAGATTGTAGATCTTTAAGCTGACTGCTGACCCGTGCTCGGAACGGCAGAGCTGATAGCTGGCAGAGTGTATCGAATGAGGGTGGCCGAGTTGAATGGATTGGAGGCTATAAGAAGAGGGTAGCCCAGTGATTGGGCCCTTCCAACCTATTCCCGTTGTTTCCGTAGCCACATTAGAGAATCCTGACCAGTTAGGGACCTCATCGGCTGTTTTTATGGCAAAGTAATATCTTTGGCGGCTGTTAAGTCCTGTAACTATACAGCTATCTCTGCTCCCAGATGGTGAAGGATCAAGCTCTGGAATCGCCTTCGTCTTCATAATGGCCGGATTAGCCATCGCTCCCTTTCCCCCGCAACCTGACCGAGATGATCAAGGCCAAGCCGATGAGAAAGGGGATTATCCCCCAAATGGCCCCCTCCACACTACCAGTGGACACCCAGATGCCGACAAATACCCCTACTCCCACCATAATCCATACCAGCCCAGAGCGGTAGGGATAAGGGCGAGGTTGAGGGGGTTCGGGAGGAAGCTCCACCCCCTTTTCCAAGGCGGTAAGCTTTAGCTTCTGTGCCAGTTGAGCCTTCTTTAAATCCACAAAGATGGCCACTATTGCCACGGTAATACCCCCAATAATGGCCACTATAGGGATAAGAACTCCTAAGGTATTAGGTATAAAGTCCATCTTTTCTCCTCCCCTAAGTTAGGTCTCTACCCATATAGACGGGAAAATATTCATATTGTTTCAAAAATTACCCCGATTTCTCCCAGCGCTCAGGGGAAAGGGGGGTTCTCCAGAGGCGAATAGAAGGATGGAAATTTGCTTGACTTTTGTTAACCCTCCCGTTAATTTAATAATAAGATGGATAGGTTTCTGATTGAAGGAGGAAGAAGGCTTTCTGGCAGGGTAAAGGTGGCTGGGGCCAAGAACGCCGTTCTACCCATACTGGCGGCCTCCCTCCTGGCCAATAAAGGGCGGACCATCATCAGGAATGTCCCGAATATCGCCGATATAACCTGGATGCTCAAGGTGCTGGAGAACTTAGGCGTCAAGGTGGAAAGGTCAATCCCTGAGAGGGTCGTCACCATAGATGCTCAAAGTTTAAGTAGCTATATTGCTCCCTATGAGTTAGTCAGAAAGATGAGGGCCTCATTCTTGGTTATGGGCCCGCTTCTGGCCAGGATGGGTCGGGCTCAGGTCTCCCTCCCTGGAGGGTGTGTGCTCGGACCCCGTCCGATCAACCTCCATTTAGAGGGTTTTAAACTGCTGGGAGCTAATATTGAGGAGGAACACGGCTATGTGAGCGCGCAGGCCGAGAGGTTGCAGGGGAGGGTAATCGTCTTCGACCGTCCCACCCATACCGGGACGGAAAACCTGTTGATGGCAGCCAGCTTAGCCCGCGGAAAGACAAGGATCATTAACGCGGCCACTGATCCAGAGGTGGTTGATTTGGCCTGCTTTCTCAATAAGATGGGAGCAAGGATAACTGGGGCAGGCACAGATATGGTGGAGGTGGAGGGGGTAAGCAATTTGAAGGCCACCGACTATTCGCCCATAGGGGATAGGCTTGAGGCGGGCACCTATCTAATGGCTGGGGCAATTACTGGTGGCAAGGTAACAGTAGATGGAGCTAAGGCCAACCACCTAAGGATAGTCCTCCACAAGTTAGAGGGGATGGGCGTAGCTATTGAGGAAGGAGATGGTTGGATAACTGCTCAGGGACCGCCGAGGCTGTCTCCAGTGGAGATCCTTACCTATCCTTATCCAGGATTTCCCACTGATCTCCAACCATCAATTATGGCCTTGGCCGCAGTAGCTTCTGGGACGAGCCATATTAGGGAGACTATCTTCCAGGAAAGGTTTTCGCAGGTGATGGAGCTCATCAGGTTGGGGGCGGACATCCGAGTAAGTGGGAACGAGGCCACTGTCTTTGGAACGGAAAAGTTAGAAGGCGCCTCCCTGATGTGCAGCGATATAAGAGCCGGTGCCAGCCTAGTCCTCGCCGCCTTAAAAGCAGAGGGGAGAACAGAGATCCTCAGGGTTTATCACATAGACCGGGGATATGAAGGGATGGAGGAAAAGCTTGAATCCCTTGGGGCAAAGATAGAGAGGGTTAACTCAAGTGGGTAAAAAGGTGAATTTAAAAAAGCCAAGGTTTGCGGTCCTTCTCATTCTTTCCCTCCTCTTTGCTGGGAAGGGAGACGCCTGGAGCTTTGGCAAGAACAAAGTACAATATAAACAGTTCCATTGGTCATACATCCAATCCCCCCATTTCGATATCTACTACTATGAAGGGGGGAAGGAACTGGCCAGCTTCGCTGCCTCGGCGGCAGAAGAAGCCTATCTGAGAATAAGCGACGACCTCAAATATCAGCCCAGAAAAAGGATTCCTTTGATCGTCTACAATTCTCTTGACGATTTCCAACAGACCAATGTTGTGCCAGAAATTTTAGAGGAAGGGGTACAGGGATTTACCGAACAGTTCAAAAACAGGGTGGTGGTCCACTTCACCGGCTCCTGGAGGGAATTCAGACAGTTAATTACCCATGAGCTCACCCACGCCTTTACCAATGATATGCTTTATGGAGGGGCCATTGGCTCCCTCCTTACCAGAGGGTCCTTCTTCCAGCTTCCCCTCTGGGTAGCAGAGGGCTATGCTGAGTTTGCATCAAGAGGTTGGGACACAGAGGCCGATATGGTGGTGCGCGATGCCATAATCAATGATTATATCATCCCTTTGGAAGAGGCAGGTGGCTACTTAGTCTATAAGGAAGGGCAGTCGGTGATGAACTATATCGCCCATACCTATGGAAGGGAGAAGGTGGGAGAACTGATCACCAACTGTAGGTTAAAGAGGGATATGGATAAAGCCTTAAAAGCTACATTAGGCATCGATCTAAAGAGGTTGAACAAGAGGTGGGTTCATCAATTGAAAAAGGATTATTGGCCGGAGATCAGTTGTCGCAAGGAGGGAAGGGAAGTCGCTCGCCAACTCACCGACCATACCAAGGACGGTTCCTATCTAAACCTTAAACCAGCCTTTTCACCTCAGGGGGATAAAATAGCCTTCTTCTCCAATCGCAGCGACTACACCGATATCTACCTCATCTCCTCAATAAGCGGGAAGATTTTGGGCAGATTAGTAAAGGGGGAAAGATCAGGGGGGCTGGAGGAGCTCCACTCCTTCCGCAGCGGTATTTGCTGGTCTCCCGATGGCCGGGTGATTGGCTTCGTGGCCAAATCCAAGGGGAGGGAAACCCTCTGCTTGTTGAGCATAGAAAAGAAAAGGATAATCAAGAAATATGATTTAGGTTTGGATGGCCTCTTCTCCCCCTCTTGGTCACCAAAAGGAAAACTAATCGCTTTATCTGGCCTGAAAAATGGGCAATCGGATATCTATCTCCTCCGCCTTTCCGACGGAAATCTCCAGAAGATCACCGATGACTTGGCCGACGATAGGGAACCCTCCTGGTCCCCTGATGGAGAGCAGATCTGCTTCTCCTCTGATCGAGATTCGGTCTCTGCCGATACATCCTCCGGCCAATATGACCTCTTTATCTACCAGCTAAACGATGGAGACTTAAGGAGGTTAACTATCTCTAAGGAGGACGAAATCTCCCCCTGTTGGTCCCCTGACGGGGAGAACATATTATTCATCTCCGACCGGAATGGAATCTACAACCTCTATCAGTTATCCTTAGACTCTGGATCTGTCTCTCCCCTTACCGATCTGCTCACTGGCTGTTTCTCTCCATCCATATCACCTGATGGAAAGAGAATTGCCCTTTCCCTGTTTAGTAAAGGAGGCTGGGACATCTACATCTTATCAGCACCTAAGCCCCTGCCTGCTCAGCTTAAACCCACAAAAACCATAAACAGTAGGAAGAAGGAAAAATATCTCCCTAAACCCCTTGTCCAACCTTCCCCTTCTGCACCTGAGCTCAAGTTGGAGAGCTTAGAGACTTATGTCTTCAAACCACCTAACGAGGAAGAAACTCAGCCCAGCGTGGAGGAAACCACAACTGCCCTCTCAGAGACTACAAGCTACAAGCCTCCCAATGGGGAGTACAGAACCAAGCCCTACAAGACCAGGTTTACACCTGATTTGATTACCGCTACCTTAGGATATGATACCTACTTTGGCCTGCAGGGACAGTCATTCATTCAGATCAGTGATGTTTTAGGAAATCATTCATTTCTTTTGGCAAGTGACCTCTATTATTCCCTCACCGAGAGCAATTTCTTCCTCTTCTATACTTATCTCCCTCACAGATGTCATTATGGAGGAGGACTCTTCCACTATAAGGAGTATTATATCGATGAATACTATAGGCTATTCTCCGATCGCGTATATGGATTCAGTCTACTTTTGAGCTATCCCTTTAGCAAGTTTACCCGCGCTGACTTTGAGCTTACTAATGTGGCCATTGACCGTACCTATTACGATCCCCCTTATGAGGATTCATACACTAAGGTGTTTCTCCCTGCTGTAGAGTTGACAAATGACACCGCCCTCTGGGGTTACACAGGACCTATCAACGGGACAAGATCCTATCTGAGATTTGAGTTTTCCCCACCAGGACTGCGAAACAGCCTCCGCTTCTATACCCTCCAGGGGGACTACCGGCGGTATCTCCACTTTTTGCAGAGGTATGGCTTCGCTTTTCGGCTCTCCGGAGGGGGAAGTTGGGGGCCGGATGCTCAGATGTTCTTCTTAGGAGGGACTCAGAACTGGATAGCTCCCACTGTCGTCCACCGCTATCTCTCCCAGGTGAAAAGCTTCTACTTTTCATCTATGGTCTTTCCCTTGCGCGGCTATAACTACTATGAGCTTGCTGGAAACAAGTTTGCCTTGGCCAATATAGAGTTTAGGTATCCTTTCTTAGATTACCTTGCCTTCCATTGGCCGCTGAAGTTTAATCTCCGAGGAGTAAGAGGAAACCTCTTCCTGGATGTAGGTGGGGTCTGGAATGAGGCCAGCAAATTTAAGGGGGGGACAAGCAAGGATGACAACCCTAGGTTGAAAGATCTCAAGGTGGGATTTGGATATGGAGCGAGGGCGAATTTAGGATTGTTTGTCCTCAAATTTGATGCTGCTTGGAAAACAGATCTTTCCCAGGTCTCTAAACCTAAGTATTACTTCTCATTAGGGACAGAATTTTAAGTGCCCTCATACTGTTCAGTCTTCTAAGCCTGAAGGGCTACTATCAAACCTATTTAGGGGGCAGAAATCCGTTCTATCGCCTTCCTTTTCAATTTGAAAACCTCTTAAATTTAAAAAATTTAACTAAATTTTTTGATGTGCTCCTTTAACCATTTCTGTCTCCACTTGCGCATTATCAGTTCCGCTTTCTTCTGGCGGGAAAGAAACTCTTCATCATCACCTCTCCTATCCACCGCATATCTACTCCCTTCCATTGTTTTCACATAGTTCTTCATCTCTGTAGCTATCTGACTTACATGGGCGGGATGAAAGAATGTCCTGGCCTTGTTTGTTACTACACCAATAGAGATGCTCATTAGGGGGAAGATACCAGCTCGGTGTTTCCGATCGGTGGAGATTATATATCCCTTCTTCCTATCCTCCTCGTTATAACGATAAGGGATAATGGTATCAAATGT
>JAOZPP010000064.1 GCA_029932675.1 bacterium | reverse complement strand
CCAGGGAGGTGACCTCTAATCCTGGTCCAGGCTTCTCCTCCGGAGTAACTGATCTCACCTCAGGAAAGAAGGTCATCAAATTAAACCCTTTGGTTATGGCATGTCTGCCATAATTGTTCACTAAGGGCATCGCTGGACCGGCACCAAATAGTCTTCCCACCCCACTGGCATCTAAGACTATATCCTTCCCGATCCTCAAGCCCCAATCCCCCATAAAATCCTCCAGCCCCAAAGCGGGTGGGGGATCAAGCATAAAGAACGCTTTCCCCCCTTTCTTCAGATACTCCGCTATAGTCTTAGCTTCGTCCGCGAAGAATTGCTTCTGGGGACCCGCCACCACCAAGACAGCACAATCGTCCGGAATCTCCTTCTCCCTGGCCAAGAGGAGGGTCTTAACCTCATAGTTCTCTGCCTCTATTGATTTCTTTGCCTTATTGTAACCTTGGGGATCGGTAGACTCGATGTCCCTCTCCCCATGTCCGGTCAAGAAATAGATGACCTTCTTCCCCTTCCGGGAGACCTTGAGGATAGCATTGGTTAACTCAGATTCCGTGGCCTGATCTAATTTCTCCTCCTTCTCTCCACATTCCACTACCACCGTGCCGTAGGAGGTGACCCCGTACCTCCGGGTAAGTCCGGGCTCCTTATCCGGATCGATGAACCTATATTTCACCTTGGGTGAACGATAGGAATACTGGGAGAGAAGATCCGCTAACTTCCTCTCCTCCCCCTTAAAGAAGGCGGAGATGAGGACATCCCTATCCAGGGATTTGAGCACCTTAACGGTTTTGTCCGATAGGCTGAACCTCCTCGCATGGGTTAGATCCCAGCGATGATGATGCCTTATGGCCAGCAGGTTAATAAAGACCAAAATCCCGATCATAAAGAGGGTAATTATCACCGCATTTACCCCATACTTTAAAGACCTACCCTTCAGGACTCTCCTTACTGCCTCAAAGTTAGCTATAATGATGAAGCAGAAAAGCCCTAAACCCACCAGGAGGATAGCCGCAGGGATAATGGTCATCTTTCCCAAGATGCCGAATACCAATAGGCCAACGATTATGAGGATACCTCCCGAGAGCATAATTAGATCAATTCTCTTCTTCATCTTACCTCCACCTTTCTGATTCCACTGACCTATAGGTCAGAAATAGACCCAAGAAGATAAAGGATAGATAGAAGATCAGATCACCAGTGTCTATTATCCCCTTAGAAAAATTGTCGAAGTGCTCGATAAGCGATAAAGAGGAGAGAACCTTCCCTAACCCCGGACCGGTGGAATCAGCTAACCAACCAATGGCCCAGAGGATGAGGAAGGCGCCGAAGCTCCCTACTGCGGCAATAATCTGGTTCTTGGTGAGGGAGGAGATGAGAAGCCCAACGGAGAGGAAGGCCGCACCTTCCAACAACAGGCCAATATACCCAGAGAGGACTGGCCCCCCTTCCGGGTTCCCATAGCCGAAGAGGAAAACCTGATGGAGGAGAGTAGCGCCTATCATTATCCCATAAAGGGCTAAAGCGGCTAAGAACTTCCCCAACAAGGTCTCTACTCGGGTGATGGGAGAGGTCAAGAGAAGCTCAATCGTTCCCGACCTCTTCTCCTCGGAGTAGAGCCTCATAGTTATTAAGGGGAGCATAAAGATGCCTATTACACTCAAATTGTGAAAGAGTGGCCTAATCACCCACTCGTTCACATTGAGCTTGGGAGGGGCCATCCGGTAGTAGTGAGCCTGGAGGTTAGCTCTAATGCAGAGCTGCACAAAGCTGGAGAGCATCCCATAGAAGAAGTAGCCGGAGATCACCAGAAATACCGCGATCACCACATAGGCAATTGGGGAGACAAAATACGATTTCATCTCCTTTCCGAAAATGGCTCCTATGTTCCTCATCCTTTACACCTCCTCTTCCTTAGTAGTAAGATGGAGGAAGATCTCCTCTAAGCTCATCCCCCGCGACCTTATCTCATATAGCCCCCATCCCTTACCCACGATCAGAGAGGAGAGCTCCCTGCGGATGTCCTTCTTCAGTTCGGACTCTAAATAGAAGGCACTTCGGCCATCTTTGGGTTCAGCCTTTACTTCCAAGATCCCCTTTACCCCTTTCAACGCCTGAAGTATCTCCTCCTGAGGGCCTTCAACCTCCAGATAGATGCTTTCCGAGCCCTTGAGCTTGGCGGTAAGGTTTTCCGGAGTATCCTCAGCAACCACCTTCCCTTCATTTATGATCACTACCCTCTGGCAGGTCATAGAGACCTCGGGAAGGATGTGGGAACTCACCACTACGGTGTGATCTCCTCCCAAGCTCTTGATCAGTTCCCTCACCTCGATTATCTGCTTCGGGTCAAGGCCCACGGTAGGCTCATCTAAGATAAGGACTTCCGGATCATGGATCAACGCTTGAGCCAACCCCACCCTCTGTTTGTAGCCCTTGGAGAGCTTACCGATTACCCTATCCTTTACTTCTGTAATGCTGCACCTCTCCATCACCTCCTCTACCCTCTTCGCCCTCTGGTTGGACTCTATCCCTTTTATCCTGGAGACAAACCCTAAATAGGAGCTCACCGACATATCGTTGTAGAGGGGTGGGTTCTCCGGAAGATAGCCGATTCTCCTCCTTACCTGGAGGGAATCCTCAAAGACATCGTATCCCGCAACCCTGGCCGTCCCCTTTGTGGCTGGCATATAGCAGGTGAGGATCCTCATCGTGGTGGTCTTCCCTGCCGCATTAGGGCCTAAAAAGCCCAAAATCTCCCCCTTCTCCACCGTAAAGTTCACATCCTCAATGGCCATCTGCGAGCCATAATACTTGGTTAGGTTCTCCACTTCGATCAATCTTGACCTCCTTTCTCTTTTTCCCTACTGAGAATACGATCAACGAACTGGGTTAGTCTCCCCTTTATCTCCGGTTCCTCCACTAAGTCCCCTTTCAGCGAATTCCTCCCCCAATGCCTGGCCGAAAGGAGCAAAACTTCGGGGAATGGTTCAAAGTTATAGAAGTCGGAGAGTGCCTCGTGCAGGGCCATATCGCCCCCAGAGCTAAGGTTCCCTATAATGATCAAATTGACCTTAGAGGAGAAACCTTGTCGGAACTCCTCCCAACTGGAGAACTGCGCCTGTCCCCTCTCCCCGAAAGCCATATATAGGCTGGAAAGATGCCCTCCATAGGTAGGAATGGCGAAGAGGATCAGATCTGCCTGCTTACACATCTGATAGATCCAGGGAACATCATCCTGGAGGGGACAGGGTGCGGTTTTCCCCTCATTTGTAGAGGAAAAACACTCATATCCACAATGACTGCAAGGGGTTATCTGGTGATCATAAACATTTATCAGTTTGACCTTATAACCCTTCTCCTTTAAAGCGGTCAGACAATAATCGAGAGATTTCAGGCAATTTCCCTCCTGGCGAGCACTAAAAGCTACCCCTAACGCTTTCATATTCCCCCCTTACTATATTCATTAAGGTTTACCCCTTTTAAACTACAGGGGGCCACTAACGGGTAGAGATCTCTAACTTTAAGCTTACTTTACCAAATCATCATATATCCTCACGTCCTCTGCGTTCAACATCCTTTGCACCAACTTCTCATAGGCCTGGTTCTCCCTCTCCTGGGTTAGCTCTTCCCTTACCCTCTCCCTCACCTCGAGAAAGGAAAGCTGCCTCTTCTTGCCCCCTTTTTCCTCCACATACCTATCCCTATGGGCCTCATAGTAAAGCCTTAAGTCGGAATCATCTATATGGACGGCACTCTTTATCTCATCCTGGATGAGTTTCTGTACCATCAGGTTCTTCTTTGCCTGGAATGCCCCTTCGATGATATCCTTGTCCCGATCATACCCCTTCCTCTTCGCTGTATCGTACATAAGCTCAGTGGCGAGATACTGTTTGAGAAATTCTACCTTCTTCTCCCTCTCCTGGAAGGAGGACCTCATATATGGGGGGAGTTTCTCTATCTGATCATTAAGCTCCCCCAAGGTTATCTCCCTTTGCCCTATCCTGGCCACCACGGGTCCTCTGCCCTGGGGCTTTTCCCCTCCCAAGGAGGTGGCACTCTCCATCTCCTGTTGGGCATCCAATGACCTGCCCACCCGCTCCAGACACTCCACTATCTTCCGGTTAATCTCATTTTTTAATTCGGTTTGAGGATAGAGGAACTTCGCCTTAATGTACCTAGCCATAGCGTTCCGGTAGTCATGGAGCTTCTCCATATATAGGTTTCCCACCAAGTAGTTGGTATTGGCCCTCAGCTTGGGAGGAAGTGTAGGGTCCTGGAGGTAGCGGTCATATTCGGCTATGGCCTGTTCATATAGCTCCTTCTCGGCCAATTCGTTGGCCAATTCTCTGCTCTCTCTGCTGGGGATTCCCTCCCTCCTCCCCTTACTCCTTAGTTGGAGGAGGATAAGAAAGCCGAGCATCAGGATGATGATCACAAAAAGGGATAGATCTCTTCTCTCTGACATCGATCCCCCCTTGCCTACCGGAACTTGTTCGCCCTCATCCGGAAAAACTGCATTAACGGCATAATGTAAGACTTATCCGTAGTGATGTCTATTTGATCGACATTTATCGACCTAAACAACCTGTCCCTCTCCTCCTTCTCCCTCGAGGAAATTCCCAAGAATGACCTCCTCAGCTCAGGATCTGAGGTGTCTATAAGGATCTCCTCCCCCGTCTCTGCATCCTCAAGCTGGATAAACCCCAACTTAGGAAGCTCCATCTCCCGGGGGTCTGTTATGGTGATGGCAATTATGTCGTGTCGATGGTGAGCAACCTTGAGTGCCTTTTCATATCCCTTAGCCATAAAATCGGAGACAAGGAAGACCACGCTCCTCCTGTTCACCACATTGCGCAGATAGGCCAACGCTGCAGAGATATCCGTCTGATTGCCTTCCGGTTTAAAATAGAGCAACTCCCTGATCACCCTGAGGACGTGCTTTCTCCCCTTCTTCGGCGGGATGAACTTCTCTATCTTGTCGGTGAAGATGATCAGGCCCACCCTATCGTTGTTCTTAATGGCAGAGAAGGCCAAAAGCGCACAGATCTCCACTGCTATCTCCCCCTTCATCTGCTTCACCGTACCGAACTCGCCAGAGGAGCTGACATCCACTAAGAGCATCACCGTTAGTTCCCTCTCCTCTACAAACTTCTTGACGAAGGGATGGCCCATTCTGGCGGTGACATTCCAGTCGATAGTCCTGATATCATCCCCCTGCTGGTATTCCCTCACCTCGGAGAACTCCATCCCCCGCCCTTTAAAGACGCTCTGGTATTCACCACAGAAGACGCTATTTACCAGATTGTTTGTCCTTATCTCTATGCGGCGGATCTTCTTTAGTATCTCCTTGGGTAGCATAACTTCACGGTTTTAAAAGGCTAAGTTATCTTTTAACCCTTCAGCCCTGCAAAAGTTCCCCCTAATCTATCCAATTAGCAAGCAGTTGTCCAGAGCTTTCTGTTGTGGATGGCAAGGACAGTTCCCCAAAAATCCCTTGACTGAACTTACTTAAATTGTTATGCTTACTTGTAAGCTTAGTTTGAAATGCGAAATACTTAGGTCAAAAATCACAACGCAGCAAAGTGGCAACCAATCAGGAGCTACCACCCCTCTACATCTCTACCCTGTTTAGCCCGTCTCCAGATTGGGTAAAGGCCCCAACCTTGCACTAAATAGGGGAAAAGTTAGGGGTTGCCTCGCTCCGCATCGAGGCGCAATTGCTATAATGAAGGAGAAGAGGTAATGAGTTATCTTCAACTGTATATTTATCGTGTCCAGCAGGGGCATCGCGAAGAATTTCTCAACATCATGCGAAAGGCACGCCAAATTTATCACAAGTATGGTGCTGATGGAGAAGAGCTTTTCTTCCTGCATAACAGAAAATCTAAGTATGGTTTGAAAGGATTGTGGGAAGTCTTACCCGCAGCGGAAGGCGAGGAAATCTGGATAGGCTTGGACTGTTACCAGAATGTCAAACAGTGTGAAGAAGTGATGAAGAAAGTCAATGCCGATCCAAAGATCGATCCATTGTATGAACGTATTATTCAATTGGTTGGTTCGGCATCGCATATTGTGCGCGGCGAGTTTGAGCAAGTTACTTATTAGAGGAGCATAATGAACGCTTCAGCGACAGCACCTAACGGGACGGCGAGTAAGCGGCGGAGTTTACTCCACCCAAATTCGCTTACCCGCCGTCCCGTTAGGTCAAATTGCTCACCTCCCATACAAAGGGGGTGATAAGCGATGAAAATATTAGGTATCGTTGGATCGCCAAGAAAGGAAGGAAACTCATTTTGTTTGTAGAGGGAGGTGAAATATCTTTCACTCAACTGCCATATTGATAAACATCTTTGCCTTTGGATGCCTGGTCTTTGCTTGGGTTAAAGATCAGACAAAGGCGAAACAATCATTAATAGTGGCACTAAAGTCATTCTTCCATATCCTTCCCACGGTTCTTATTATCATAATCCTAATTGGCTTGCTTTTAGGTTTCGTGCCACAAAGTCAAATTTCCAAGATCGTTGGTGAACAGGCAGGGTTTTGTGGAATACTCATTATCGCATTATTAGGGGCGATCTTACATATCCCTTCTTTAATTTCATTTCCATTGGCGGCATCGCTTTTTAAAAGTGGGGCATCAGTTACTTCAGTCGCAGTGTTTATTACCACATTAACTATGATTGGGGTGGCTACCCTACCCTTAGAGATAAGAGAATTAGGAAAAAAATTGGCTTTACTCAGAAATGGGACGAGTTTCATCATTGCAATTGCTATTGCACTTATTATGGGAAAGATACTTTGAAAGAGACTCTAAAAGAAAAACAAAGAAAAGGTACAATAAGGGATGCAATCCTTTTGGGGATTGCCTTACTTATTACGATAATTCTGCTATCAATTTTCCCTGATAGGCGAGAAGCGGTAACCACAGCTTCTCGGGAATTCTTCATTGAAATGATTATGATACTACCTGCAGTAATGGTGTTGATGGGGCTTTTTGCGGCGTTTGTGGCAAAGGAAGTGGTGGTGAAATATTTAGGGAAAAGTGCTGGAATAAAAGGTATTTTTCTCTCTGTATTTATGGGTGCACTACCAACGGGTCCTCTTTATGTGGTTTTCCCTATGGCTTCCGTTTTACTCAAGAAGGGGGCGCGTATTTCTAACATTATTATTTTCCTTTCAGCCTGGGGATGTATCAAGATCCCTCAAGAGCTGGTAGAGCTCCAATTTCTTGGACCAAGATTCATGGCAATGAGGCTTCTCTTAACAATTATTTTTGTAATCATCATGGGGGTTTCTATCGAGAGAATAATTGTATGGAGTGATAAAAAGTAAACAAATCTTAGGAGAGGAGTATTATGCAAGTATTTGACCTTAAAGCAATGGTGCCATATCCGTATGAAGAAAGGGACAAGAATGTCTTTTATAAAGCCCAGGAATTTAAAGCAAGAATTATTGAGCTTCCAGCCGGTGGAGAAATGCCGACCTGTGAAATGCCTTCTTACGTTATTTTCTATGTTATCGAAGGATCGGCGGAAGTAAAGGTTAATCAGGACAAAGTAACCATCAAAGAGGGTCAGTGCCTTATTACTGAACCAGCAACCTTATCGATGGAAACAAAAAATGGTGTTAAAATAATGGGTATACAAGTGGTAAAGAGTTGAATGCACTGTCATCTAACAGCGGGTAGGTGGCTCATTGCTCCCAGCATCTGACCAAAATGCCTTTGGCAACTTCACCTATACATAAAACGGTAGGTTCTCAGTCATTTTCTGCCTTCGACATCAACCCTGGCTGCCTGTCAGTGCCGGGGTCGTTTCACTTAACAATCCCCGTGAGATGAAACAGCATAAAAGGAGGGGTAATTGATTGAAGGAAAAAATATCCCGAATAAGAGGGTGAAGAAATGGTCCATACCCTTCGTGTTTATCGTTTTTATTAGTGGAATTTTAGGACATTCGTTTGGACAGGGACATATAGGAGGGAAGATGATCGAAGAGAAGAAATATTCAGAAAAAGAATGCCATAAGAAGTTCGCGGTTGACTTGAATAATCTTGTTTGGAGCCTTTTAGAAAGAGATAATAGAATCAAAAAAGATGATGAGATGATGGTCCACGCAGCCCATGCCTCTTGTTTCCATTGGAGCAAAGTCGGAACTGAGGTAAATTTGCAGAGAGGTGAATGGCTGATATCCCATGTGTATGCCGTTCTAAACAGACCCGCATCCGCGCTTCATTATGCTAAGAGATGTATGGACATCACAGATGAAAACAAGTTCGGGGACTGGACTGAACCCCTTGCAGGGGACAGGGAGTTAAGTTATATTGTGATGTAGAGTTCTACCTGCAAGGGGGTGCAAAAATGGCTCAAAGGAGAAGGTTCTCCAGGGAATTCAAGCTTAAGGTAATCAGAGAGCTGGAGGCCCAGAGGCCTTTGGCTGAGGTATCTCGGAGTTACCAAGTACACCCTGCTACTATTGCACGTTGGAGAAGGGAGTATCGAGAAAAACCTGATACAGCCTTCCAGGGCAATGGTCATCTGTATCGACAGCAGACAAAGATCGCAGAGCTGGAGCGATTGCTGGGCCAACTGACGGCGGAGAATGCTTTTTTAAAAAAAGCCTTAGAGTGCTTAGAGAAGGCTGTCCAGGATATGTAGCCCGTATGCATCGCCTAATCGAAGAGGAGTTAAGCACTATGCAGGAAGCTATCAGGTTTCCGTTATCTCTCCATCGGATGTGTGAGTTGGTGGAGATAGGCCGCAGTCACTTCTACCGGCAACGCTCTCAGAGGCCGAGATGGGGATTGACCCAGGAGGTGATATTGCGGGACCAGATCCAGCGAATTGTCCTGGAGGTGCCGGGCTATGGTTATCGTCGGGTGACAAAACAGTTGCAACGCCAGGGATATCAGGTCAACCACAAACGGGTGTTGAGACTGATGCGAGAGGATAACCTACTGTGCCTCCGCAAGAGACGACCTTGGGTACCTGTTACCACAAATTCTCGACACAGGATCCCCTGTTATCCCAACCTGGTACCGGAGCTGCATCTGAGCGGTATCGATCAACTCTGGGTAGCGGATATCACCTACGTTCGTCTGGCCCAGCAGTTTCTCTATCTTGCAGTGATCCTGGATGCCTACAGCCGCAGAGTCATTGGCTGGGCGCTGGAGGAGCATTTGGATGCCCGGCTCACGGTAGGAGCCCTGCAGATGGCGCTCTCTACTCGTCATGTTAAGCCTGGGCTGGTCCACCACTCCGACCGAGGGGTTCAATATGCATGTGACAGATACATCGAAGTGCTCAAGGTCCATGATATTCGCATTTCAATGAGCCGCAAGGCTAACCCCTATGATAACGCAAAGGCGGAGAGCTTCATTAAGACCCTCAAGGCGGAGGAAGTTAATCTGTGCGAATACCAGAGCAAAGGCGAGGCCAAGCAGAGTATTGGCCATTTCCTGGAGCAGGTATATAACCAAAGGCGTCTACATTCGTCACTTGGCTACCTTCCTCCAGTTGAATTTGAGGAAAACCTAGCTTCCAGAGAAAAACTGGCCAAATCAGAGCAGAAGTTGCTTAACTGATTGTCCCCTCTTTGGGGTGCACTCCAGACTTTGATCTTGCCTATGCCTATGAAGCGATGGCAAGGGCCTATGCCGTTAGTAGGGAAAAATCCAAGTGCGAAGAATACATTAACCTGGCAAAGGAGGCTGGAGAAAAAATAAAAGCTAAAGAGGATAGGGAGCTTTTCTTTAGCGACCTCGAGTCAGGCCCTTGGTATAATATGCGGTAGCGTTCACCTGGAACTTCGTCTAATGCACCCTCTTATGGGGTGTGGGGGAAAGTAAATCATGCGAGAACTGCCACAATCGATCAGAATTTACAGCGGGCTCATTATAATCCTTGCCCTCCTTGTAGCGATCAATATCTTTTTGCCTCAAAGTTCCTCCTTACAGACTCTGCCTCACCAGCAACTGCCGGCTTCAAAGCCTGTGCTTGCTGTTGTAAACATATTTATCATACTTACTCTTTACGGAGGCTTAGGGCTTCTCGGACTAAGGCTTTCACAAAAACTTGGTTTCCCTGAACTTTGGGATCCAAAAATTTCCAACAGACAAAGGTTTTTAGTTCCCGCACTTATCGGGGCAGGGATTGGGATATTTTTCATCCTTGTTGATGCAATTTTAAGCCCCTTCTATTCATCATTGGGACCACTTCCCCACCCACCGTTCCCCACTTCTTTTGTCGCTTCAGCCGTTGCTGGGATCGGAGAGGAATTGATATTCCGTCTGTTCTTCATCCCATTCTGGGTTTGGCTCATTTCCTATGTGGCCTTAAAACAGAGACGACAAAATCAAGTCTTCTGGATTATCACTATTTTTTCCGCCCTGATATTTGCTTCTGCGCATATTCCCTCAATTATGGTTCTTTTTGGGCTGAAGAAAATAGGCGGAATCCCATTTGCGCTTCTGAGCGAGATTGTCCTCCTTAATGGGGTGGTTTCGATCTTTGCTGCCTATTACTTTAGGGAGTTTGGCTTTTTAGCTGCTGTTGGCATACACTTTTGGACAGATGTAATATGGCATGTTATTTGGGGGGTAATTTAAACATCTACGGGCATCCACTATGCCAAAAACTTTGGGTGAAGTCGCCATTAGGGTTATGAAACAAAGGAGAATACGCTATGAGACCTCCGGAGATTGAGCTACTCTATTTTGATGGTAGGCATTACGACCAACGGTATAAAAATTACACCCAGGATATCCCTTTCTGGATTAATCAGGTGAAAAAGCACGCTGACCCTGTCGTATCCGCGGCGCCCCATACCAAACCTCTCCTTTAGATCGAGTTTGGTACTACCTCTACCACGATTTGCATAAGCTAAATGGTCTAGGCTAAATGCACAGCCAAACTAAAAGGGTCTCTTTCACAACGGTATGATACTAACCATTGAGTGGCTATTATAGTGAAAAACTCTCTGCCCAGCGGCTGAAGCGCTGTTACGAGATCGCTCCTCCCCGGGTGCAACAATATCTGGAAGCAGAGGTAAACTATGTCCTTCAGAGAACCCACCCGGGAGATTTAGCCTTAGAGATGGGTTGTGGTTACGGGCGAATACTCCCGATGCTTGCTAAAAAAGCCCGCACAGTCATCGGAATAGATACCTCCATTGGTAGTCTATCATTGGGCCGGAAAACTCTAAGGGGCATTTTCAACTGCTATCTCCTGAATATGAATGCGGTGCAACTGGCTTTCCCCGACAGGGTTTTTGACCTGGTTGTCTGCATCCAAAACGGAATCTCTGCTTTTCATGTTAATCAACGAGACTTAATTCAGGAAGGCATCCGTGTAACTAAGCAAGGAGGAACCGTTCTTTTTTCAAGCTATTCCGATAAATTTTGGAAGCATCGGTTGGAATGGTTTCGGCTTCAGTCAGAGGCTGGGCTTATTGGGGAAATCGATGAGGAGAAAACCAGTGATGGGGTAATAGTCTGCAAGGACGGCTTCAAAGCAACAACGGTGCGACCCACACAATTCAGGGCATTAACCTCCGCATTTAACGTCCATACTCGGATTGTGGAGGTGGACGAATCAAGCCTCTTTTGCGAAATCACCCCCTTATGAAGATCAAATCTTATGAACTCGTTATCTTTCGTATCTGGCGATAATCTGGTGATCTCCCGGCGGATAATCACCACCGCCAATCGATCTTTAGAGGAAGGGGAAAGATGATAAACAAGAATCTTGCCGGAAGATGCGGACACTATTGCGGTGCCTGTTCTATCTATCGGGCGTGTGAAGACGGAGGCGAGCTGTTAAAAGTGATGAAAACAACCTGCCCCCCTGATAGAAATCTGTACTGTCAGGGATATCAGGTAGTGGACAAAACTTGCTGGCCTTATAATCATTGCCCAAGGCGCGCATGCTTAGAGGCAAAAGGGCTTGAGTTCTGCTATGAATGCATGGAGTTTGAACAGGGGGGGTGCGAAGAATGGAAAGAATTGGCAGAAGCACATGCTAAAATTGGCATGGATCTCGGTAAAAATTTGCTGCGTATTAAATCGGTTGGTGTAGAAAGATGGTTAGAGGAACAAGCCCAAAAATGGAGATGTCCCTCCTGTGGAAAACCGATTAGTGAGGAAGAAAAATGTTACCAGTGTGGCGTAAGATTAAGAGAGGACCCATAGGAGAAATGGCCCTATAAGGAATAACCATATAGATAGCAATGATTTGCCTAACATCCAAGTTTAGGACTTAGCCTCTTGCGGCGGGGCTTTGGGGGACAGGATAAAACAGGATTTTTATTCACCCTGTCTACTTATCGGGGGGAGATGTAACCCACCCAAAAATAGCATCGGACTTGCTCCGCGCCTCCTCGATTTGAGAGGAAGCTTCACTGGATAACTGGATAAAAGGAGGATTAGACCAATGAGAAAAGCTTGGTGGATCGCTATTGGCCCTGGTGTTCTTGTCTTCTCTGTGGGAGCTTTTATCATAGCCCTGTTTTTGGTAAAAATAGTATGGGCTTGGACGATTCCCGATCTCTTCCCTGGAGCTGTGCAACAAGGTTTGATAGCCCGGTCGTTATCCTGGTTCACTGCCCTCAAAGTTGCCATCTTTCTTGCTGTATTGACTGGGCTCTCCGGTGCCCGACGAGGCAGGGAGTATTAGTCTTATGGGGAAAAGCAAGGGACGATAAACTTAGATTAGAACTTAGCTCCCTACGCTCACAAGGCATTCAAAATCAAGAATCTGAGGAGATACGGCAAGCCACCGTTCATAATCGCCGCCGTGCATGGCGGCCCAGGTGGAGGGGGAGAGATGGCCCCGGTAGCCCGGGAGCTCGCCTCGAGATGGGGTGTTTTGGAGCCGATTCAAACTGCGCTATCGCTTGAAGGGCAGATTGAGGAGTTAAAAACGGTTCTAAGGGAGGAGGGAGACCCTCCAGTCATCCTCATTGGCTATTCCTGGGGAGCTTGGCTCAGTTTCATACTCGCCGCTAATTATCCTCCCTTGGTTAGAAAACTGATACTCATCGGAAGTGGCCCTTTTGAGGAAAGATATGCGGTAGGAATTCGCCAGACCAGGTTAAACCGCCTCAATGAGAGGGAAAGGAAGGAGGTCAAATCCCTCATCAGAATTTTAGATGATCCAGAAGTTAAAGACAAAAACCGGGTTCTTGCCCGGCTTGGGGCAATCTTTTCCAAGGCCGATGCCTGTAATCCAATAAGGCACAAAGCAATTGATTGCCGGTTTGACATCTTCCAAAGGGTGTGGAAAGAGGCGGCGGAACTGAGGAAGAGCGGGAAGCTTCTGGAATTCGGGAAAGATGTCAGTTGTCCGGTTGTGGCAATCCACGGCGACTATGACCCCCATCCGGCTGAGGGGGTGCAAAAACCCTTGTCGGCCATCCTAAAGGATTTTCGACTCATCCTGCTCAAGAACTGTGGACACACCCCCTGGATGGAGAGGAAAGCCAGGAAGGAATTCTTTCGAATCCTCAAGGAGGAATTGCCTCTTTGATCTCGTTGATCAGAACAAAAAGGCTCAACCTACTACCGTGAAGAGGTTCTTAGGATGCAAAGGAAGAAGTTGATCTTGATCAATCCGGTGAATCCAATGCGGAGCGGCCTCACAGCCAACAAGAGCTCCCGCTTTCCTCCCCTTGGTCTGGGAATTGTCGCCGCATTGACCCCCAAATCCTGGGAGGTGGAATTGATAGACGAGAATTGGGAACCATTTGCTTATCAAAAAGCGGATCTGGTGGGGATCACCGCATTCACCGCCTCTGCCAGTCGGGCCTACAAGATCGCCGCTGTTTATAGGGAGCGAGGTGTTCCAGTAGTAATGGGGGGAATCCATGCCTCGATGTGTCCAGAGGAAGCCCTACAATTTGTCGATGCAGTGGTCATCGGCGAGGCGGAGGGGGTCTGGGCGAAGGTGATGGCGGACAAGGAAGCGGGGCAACTACGCCAGGTCTACCAGGGTAAATGGGGGGATCTAACCGGTATGCCTTTCCCCCGCAGAGATCTATTTCACCCCAACTATATGTTCGCCTCCGTGCAGACCTCACGGGGTTGCCCTATGAATTGTAATTTCTGCTCGGTCACCGCCTTCAATGGGCGGCGTTATCGCCGTCGTCCGCCGGAGGAAGTGCTTAAGGAGATGGAGGGAATCTCCCAGAAGATGGTCTTCTTCGTGGACGACAACATCATTGGCTACGGCGAGGAGGCACGGAGGCAAGCTTTAACCATCTTCCGCGGAATGGTAGAGAGGGGAATGGATAAATGGTGGTTCTGTCAGGCTTCTCTCAACTTTGCCGATGACGAGGAAGTGCTTCACTGGGCGGCTAAGGCGGGATGCAAGATGGTCTTCTTAGGGCTGGAGGCAGAGGAGGTGGACGCCCTCAAAGAGGCAAACAAGCAGCTTAATCTTAAACGAGGGGTGGAAAATTACCAGAAGGTCTTCCAGCGTATTCACCGGGCGGGAATCGCTGTCCTAGGGGCATTCATCTTTGGAATGGACGGCGATAATCCCCAGAAACTCTGGCGGCGCGCCAAATATATAATTCACAGTTCGGTAGATGTAATGCAGACGACATATCTGACCCCCCTACCGGGGACTCGGCTCTTCGATCGTCTGCGCCAGGAGGGACGGCTTCTTTATACCCACTTTCCCGGGGACTGGGACCATTATGATATGACTGAGGTAGTCCACCGACCCCGAGGGATTGACCCGGCCCTCCTGACGCAGATAATGGGGGAGTGCAATCGACAGATGTATGCCTGGCCTATGCTCATATATAAGGCTATGCAGACCTTTCGCCACACTCGCAGCCGGATGGCCACAATGTTCGCTTGGCAGTCAAATATCAATTACCGTAATGTAGCTTTGGTTTCCTCCACCTAATACAGGGATAAGCAGGGGTAAGATCTATCCCTCAAACCATATCTACTTTAACAAGAACATCCTCTTAGATGCTTTAAAGTCCCCTGCCTCTATACGGTAGAAATAGGGACCACTGGCCAAACCACTGCCATTCCAAGTAACCCCATGATACCCTCTTGATTGATCTGCGTCCACGAGGACATCTACCTCTTGGCCGAGGGAGTTGTAAACCACTACCCTCACATGGACCTCCTGAGGGAGAAAATAGCCTATGGTGGTAGTTGGGTTAAAGGGGTTGGGCCGGTTCTGCTCCAAGCGAAACCCTGCCGTTCCCCTTTCGGCTTCCGTCTCAGGTTTGGCATTGGTCCGGAAAGCGAAAGGAGAAGAACCACCACTTATCCCTCCCTTGGCCATCTGTTCTTCAAGATAGGCCAATGTAGCCGATACCTCTTCTGCATAGTCGGCCTCAACTAAGGGGATGGCATAATCACGAAGGATCACCGCTATGCTTTCCGGCGGCACCGCCACCTCATACCCGGTTGCGGTCTGAAGAAAGGATTCGGCAAGGGTAGCTCCTTGAACTGCCAGGAGGTTGATTGCCTCTGGCTCGCTTTTGATTAATACCCCTCCATAAAACTTCATCAGCTCCCGAAAATTCCGCTCAGCTCCAATGATCATCTGGCTCGCTTCCCTGAGTGGCAAATTGAACTCCTCAGCAAACTCCCTTGCATAGGCCTTAGTCAATAAGAAAGGGACTCCAAAGCTGCGCAGTTGAGCCGAAAGCAGTATCCTTAATCCTACCGCGGGATCTTCGTTCCGCTTGATTAATATATCTATTGCGGTCTCCACGAAGTTCTCGGCCAACCCAGGAGCAAGTTCCATGGCCAGAGCTTGAGCTACCTCAGGGGGCACACCGGAGTTAACCAAGAAGTCCTTGACCTTTGGCACCAACTGAGGGGCTAATTCGTCCCTTTTGGCAATTATATAGCCCTTCTCTGGAAACTCCTCAGTAGCTTGAGCATTATGGTGAGCAGTATAGTCAGCCCCCCAAGCATCGTTATGGCTGACAAAGCCATAGGCAAAGGCCCTTAGCCCCCTTCCCCAAGCTCCTTCCACTACCCTGTCAAACTCATAGTGGGTCTCATACCACAAGAAGTCCTTGTAAGGTGAACCATACATAAGGTTAAACATATCGGGGAGCATTGAGCCATAGATCTCCTGAAGGTTCAAATACCCCCATTTTTCACCAAGCTCCTTGGCGAAATAGGCATGAGTCGCCGATCCCCAGGCAAATGCGCTGGCACTCATAAAGAGCACTACAAGGGACCAGCATCCGAAGGTTATTGCCCTTTTCATCTGAAAACCTCCTTGTTTACGGGCACAAAATCGCCCCAACTAACTCAGTTGAACCTTAGGGACTTAGAGCTCAGGAGAGCTCAGCGCCAGCAAAAACCTATCACCTCACTTTCCCTGGCAGATTTGGCCTCCCGGGAGCCCTTAAGCCTGACGATTGGCTCAACTGAATGAGGGAGCACCTCGTTCGATTGCCCGTGATGAATGAGTAAGTATCACAGTGAATGCAAATTCTGGTGAGGCCCCCAAAAAGAAAGAGCATTTCCCCTTGCTATGAGAGTGTCACCCTTGACTTTAATTGAGAAGAGGAGAAGGTTTGATCCAACTATCCCTTCTTGCGTTCCAACTCACTCACGATGGGCAGGGCGATTCCGAGGATAATCGCAAGTCGGAAAGAGGACTGCCAATCTATAGTGCCGTGACCATGCGCAACAAGGCTGTACAAATAGCTAACAACCGCACTAACGATGATGACGAGCCCGAAATAGACTACGAAGCCACGCAGGATATTCTTCAAATTCATAGGGCATCCTCCTTTGATGGGTTGAACTCCGCACACCTAACGGTTTGCGGTTGACTCGACCCGCTTGTTATCCGGCATTCGTTTTATTCACAGAGGGTCCAGTAGACAAAGGCCTTCGCCAGTGTCGAACGAGGAACATAGCCAAGCCAGTTGTGATAAGGGTCTTGCATACGACCGCGGTCAACGACACGGTAGCACAGAAACCAAGAATGGTGTTCATCGGCCAAGGGATGAAGGCTGGTATCCCAAAACGGTGACCCCCTTCGACGGTGAAAATGGACCATCCTCCCAAACCCATCACAATTGGAATAGAGAGAAAAGAAACCGCAGGGAGAGTGGTGTACAGCGAAAAACACAAGGCAGCTTTCTTAACCTCTCTGACCAGAGAGTCAGAACCTCGAAGCCAAAAGCCAAGTGCGAGGCCCCACAGGAGCGCGAGAGCAACAGAGAAGACATTCGTCGCCATCCCTGCAGAGAAGGCAACGCATTCGACGAAATAGACGCCAATCAGAAGTACATACATCCAATAGGTTTTGGATGGTGTGACCTTCAAACCCGTAAAGAGTTTGGCAACGGGCACTGCGCAGCCGAAGCCCAAAATCAGGTTCAAGACCAGAAACACATATTCAGGCAGTTTCACAGCATTTTCTCGTCATGGGTTTAACCTTTTGTATAACCTCTCGCAGGGATTTGAAGAGCGCAGACTTTCATAAAACCGAAAAACTAATGCAGGCTACAAAGCTTGAAAAACCGCACAGCCCCGCCGTCAAGTACAGCTAATGGTTATACCGTCTTTTACTTTATTTCCACTTCCACCACATGCGAGGTATCTACTCCAACAATGTCCACAACTTTAACCATAATTTTATATTTGCCTGCCTTTTCATAAGTGTGAGGTGCTGTAATCAATTCGTTTTTGGGGCTCTTTTTAGTTCGGAACGACTGCCAGATGTTTTCAAAAATGTAGTTGCCAGTCCAAACTTCTTTGATTTCACCGTCTTCTTCAACCCGAATAATCTCTTTTTTGCTCTCATAATCGAAATCCACCGACCAGTAGTCTATCCAATCCACCCAGTTCTTTGTGAGCACTTCCCGTTTTAAAATGCCGCTTTTATCTTTAATCAATTTGGTAATTTGACCGTTTTCAATGACGACTTTGGCTCCACCTTTTTTAAGCGATTTCTCCATCTCCTCCAGATCATCCTGCGTGTAGTAGGTAGTGAAATTGGTCAGTTCAATTTTGACGGTTTTATCTTTGATGTGCGGTTTTACCTGTAAATAAGCAACGTCATAAAACTTCACCTGTCCTTTCTCCACCGCCCGCTTGTCAAACACTTCTTTTGGGATGTAACGCAGGCGGATATCAACCCCTTTCTCTCGCAGCTCTTCTTTAATGTAAGGCACCAGTCCCATTTCAAACTCAAAGCCTAAAATATCCACCTGGGTAATCAGGTTTTGACGGCATTCTTCAAAAACATCCTCCACCAGCATCTTGGTGACCGGCACCGAGAGCGGCCCCACGTGCACAAAGCGCCCCGCTTTTTTGCCGTGCAGATATTTGTGCCCTTCCACCCGCTGTGCCGAATAGCCCTCTAAAATGAGATTAACATACTTTTCCTGTTTGGCTTCCAGCAGTTGTTCCTGCTGCTCTTGTGGTATGTTGGCGGGCACACCGAAAAAGAACTGCCGTTCGTATTTGCCCAGATTGAGCACCTCAAAAGCGCGATAGGATTTGCCTGCTTTTTTCAGTTCACGCTGCACCTGAATAAGACGCTTGCGGGTGGTGTGAATGGCGAACCTGCCCAGATCGCAGGCGATCCATTTTCTGCCCAGTTTTTCCGCCACTGCCGCGGTAGTGCCGCTGCCGCAGAAGAAGTCGGCAACCAGATCGCCTTCGTTGGATGAAACTTTTATTATGATGGCACGGCAAAAAGTTTAAGCTGCCCATTGGAGGCAGACGCTCTTTGATAGGCGGAATTGGGTAAAAGAGGCCACAATTAGTGAAGGAAAGGTCCGGGACCTCTTTTTAGCCCGCAAAAAGGTAGAGATTTTGGAGAGAATACCCTTAATAGAGGCACTTTCGGCCTTCAGTCTGGCAATTTGGGCAGAGGTCACCCTGAGGATGTTCAGCCCCAGGGCCTTGAGGGTCACACAGTAGCGCACAGCAGCAAACCCTCTTACCCGTAACCTCCCTGCTCCAGTATCCCACTTGAGATGGGAGTGCGTCCCCTCTGACCCTGCTCGCCAGCGATACTTCTCCCGGAAGGCAGCACTCTCTTGGTAGATCCTCCTCTCTGCCAGCCTTATCCCCTGGGCAGAGTAACGCAGATAGCCCCCTTTCTTCCCTAATTGCACAGGACACTCAGCCCTGAGGGCACATCCCCGACAATGCTCCAAACAGAAGAGAGCCACAAACCTCCCCTTCTCCCTCTTCCACCACTTCTCTGGCTTATGGCCTTGGGGACAGGCTTCTACCTCTCCTCCCCTCTGGGAGAAACGGAAGTGCTCTAACCCTAACTTAGAGGGCCTGCGGCCCCCTACAGGAGAGATGACCTCTACCCCTAACTGGGCTGCTTTCCGGAGGTTCTCATCACTGCCATAGGAGGTATCTGCCGCCAGCTCTTGGGGGGCACAGCCCCGCTCTTTAGTTCTCTTTATCGCCAGAATGAGCGCCTCTGCATCACTCTGGTGTGCCCTTTGCACCTCTATATGGGTAAT
>JAOZPP010000063.1 GCA_029932675.1 bacterium | reverse complement strand
TCTATGGCTACCCCATAAACCTACCGCCTTTAGGCGGTAGTAGTTTAGTTGGGAGTAGGTGGCAGAACAGGGGTTTTGCTACCTTGCTTTTGAGGATGGAGTTATTTACAATATTCAAGGTTGCAGCAGACTCCACAGACCAGCTGGCAGTTTATGAATAGATCAGATTAGAGGTAAAGATTTCCGTGAAATCTTTATTGAGAAAATAACCTTGTGGGATTCTCGCTCATTTTTCCCTTGTCTTTTCCTTCTTCAGGGTATAGATTTATGGTGATGAAGGTAGAACTCCAGACAATTTTGAGCTTCCTTCTACTTTTGGGCTGTGGTTCGACCTCCCAGTTAGGGGTGGAAAAAGCGCCCCAACCATCGGCGGTTAGTTCCCAGGCTTACGAGCACTACTCCCAAGGCTTGATCCATGAGTTAAAGGGTAATCCTGACTCTGCCTTGGTCGAGTACCAAAAGGCTTTGAAATGGGACCCCCAATCGGTGGAGTTAAGGCTTTCTTTAGCCCGGCTCTATTACCAAAAGGGGGACTTTGTCCACTCCTCCCAGATCTTACGGAAAGCGGCGCAGCTTGCTCCTCAGAGAAAGGAGCTCCATGGCCTCCTGGCCGATTCCTATAGGCATCTATCCGAGGATTCCTTAGCCATCGTTGAATATAAAGAGGTCATCAGGATTGACCCCAAGGAGAAGGAAGCTTACTACTATTTAGCCTTTCTCTCACAGAAGACCGGGGATGAGGAATCGGCCATTCGTTATTTAAGCAAATTAACGGAGCTTATGTCCACCTCCCCAAAGATATTCATCCAATTGGCTGGCCTTCTGGCCAAGAGGGGAAGGTATGATAGGGCAGAAGAGATGTATAAGAAGGCCCTGAATATTGGGCCGAACCATCCTCAAGCAAGATACGGCTTAGGGAAGATCTATGAGAAGGAAGGGAAGATCGAGGAGGCAACTGCTCAGTATGAGGAAGTGCTCAAGTTCATACCGCGGGATTTAAGTCTGAGGGAACATCTGGTAAATCTCTATCTCCAGGGGAAAAAGTTTGAAGAGGCTATCTCTCATTATAGGGAGATCCTCAAAATTCAACCCAATAATCACTCAGCCCGCAAAAGATTGGCCCTTCTTCTCTATTCTCTGAAGAGGTTTGACGAGGCAGAGGAGGTATTCAAATCCTTTGGCCAAACGGTGAACTCACGACCAGATCTCTCCTTCTTCTTAGGAAGGGTATACTTTGAGAAGGAGGAGTATGACCCCGCCATTCAAATGTTTCGGCAGTCCATCAGCTTAGACGACACCGTCCCCGATGCTTGGATAAACTTGGGCTTGGTATATTTGAGGGAGGACAAACCAAAGGAGGCGGTGCAGGTCCTCCAGGCGGCAACCACGCGGATAAATGACAACCCAGATCTTTTCTACCTCTTGGGGATCTCCTTGAATCGGGCAAAACTTTATACCGAGGCAATAAGGGCTTTTACCTCCTCCCTTTCCTTCGGCCCTCAGAATGAGAGGGCCCTTTTTGGCTTAGGGGTAGCCTATGAGCGCAGCGGGGAATTCGCCAAAGCAGAGAAGACCTTTAAGGAGGTAATAGCTATCAACCCTCAGAATAGCTCCGCCTTGAATTACCTGGGCTATATGTATGCGGAGAAGGGGATAAAGCTTAAGGATTCACTTGAGCTGATAAAGAGGGCCTTAGAATTGGATCCGGGAAATGGGGCCTATTTAGACAGCTATGGTTGGGCACTCTTTAGGCTAAAGAGGTTGAAAGAGGCTGAAAGATGGATAAAGGAGGCGTTGGAAAAGACCGGTGATGATGCCACCATCTACGATCACCTCGGCCAAATATACTACGAGGAGGGGAGGTATGAGGAGGCCAGGATCCAGTGGAAGAAAGCCCTCCGGATAGATCCCCAAAATGAGGAGATAAAAGCAAGGCTCCAGCAATTGGGAGAATAAGTGGCTGCATTCAAGTTTTCTCCTTTGCTCTTCCTATCTCTCTTTCTCCTCTCCTGCGCCCGGCAGGAACTGCCCAGCGGCGGGCCTGAAGATAGGGTTCCCCCCCAGATCCTGGATCACCTCCCCAGTTCATTAGCCACCGGGGTATCCCCCCAGACTAAATTGAAGATATTTTTCAGCGAGCCCATGGATCGGAAAACGGTGGAAGAGTCAATATTTATCTCCCCACCCCTGCCCTTTGAGGCCGAGTGGAAAGGTAGGTTTTTGACCCTTACCCCCACCGCCCCCCTCTCTCCCAGTTGCACTTGGGTGGTCACCCTGGGCACTGGATGTCGGGATCTGCACGGGAATCCTCTCCCGCAGGCCTATACTTTTGCCTTTTCCACAGGAGAATCAATCGATCAGGGTTCCATCGAAGGGAAGGTCTTCTTCCAAGGGGAGCCTATAGAGGGGGCAAGTATCTGGGCCTATCACTCTCCTCCAAATACCCCCCGTCTGGAGCATACTCCAGATTATATCACCCAGTCCGGCGTTGGTGGTGCATTCCATTTCGATTATTTGTCCTTAGGAAATTACTTAATCTTTGCCCTCTTGGACAAAAACAGGGATGGGAGATGGGGTCCAGCCTCTGAACCATTGGCAATCCCAGCGGGGGAGATCACCCTTTCCGCAGCGCGGAATTCAGTGGGGGGGTGCTATCTGAGCTTGGCCCTGCGGGATACCACTAGACCAAACTTGATTTCCCTCCAGCAAATAGATGAGGAAAAACTTAAGCTTGTCTTCGATCGCTCAATGGACTCCCTGCAGATCTTTGACCCCACTAATTTCTCCCTCCGCTATGAGAAGGGGACTCTACCCCTCAAAGGTATCTGGCCAGAATACCGGAGACTTGATCGAATATACCTGTGGACTGAAAGACAAGTAGGGGGGAGGGAATACACCCTAAGGATGAAGGAGATAGGGGATAGGTGGGGAAATCTGCTCGCTCCCCAGGCAGGGGAAGTGAGATTTGTTGGCTCATCCCTCCCAGATACCCTTCCTCCCCACCTATTGGGGTTATGCCCTCCCAACGGGGCTAACTCCGTTTCCTTGGATATCCATGTGGAACTTTTCTTCTCTGAGCCAATGGACCAACCATCGGTTATGGGGGGATTTAGCCTCCTCAATGCCGAAGGTGATACCGTTCTGGGAAATTTCAACTGGCCATTTCCCAATCTTTGCCAGTATATACCCGAAAAGCCCCTTCCTGGATCGGCCACCTATACGGTCCGCTTGGAGGGAGGCAAGGTTGTAGACCTAAGGGGAAATAGGTTGAGCGATTCAACCCTCACCTCCCGCTTCTCCACTTTGAACCCAGATACCCTTGGTTCCCTCTCCGGCCGGGTAACCCTCTCGGACACCACCCAAGAGGGGTGGATCTTTCTCTCCTGCAATGGCGTGAAGGGCCGGACGAGCTATGTGAGGAAGATCGGAAAACCAGGTCCCTATACCTTAGAGGGCCTTATCTGTGGCCGCTACATCCTTAAGGCTTGGTTGGATCGAAATCTCAATAACCGATGGGACAGAGGAATGATCTTCCCCTTTTCCTTGGCAGAACCGTTTACAGTCTATCCAGATACTGTGAGGATCAGAGCCAGATGGGAGACTGAGGGTGTGGAGATGGTCATCGGATTGGAAGGTGAGCCATAATGAAGGGAACAAATCTACATGGTAGCTGAGACCATCTGTAGGGAAACTTGGCGAGCTAAGCTCTCCAAAGGGCTATATACTTTTTGGGAACTTCCCTTACCAAAAACGTGTTCTTCCACCTCTTGAACTCTATTCCCTCCTGCACAGCCTTACGAGCATCAATCACCAGGATGACGGGTTCCCCCCCATGTCTTTTCCCCACCCACAAGGCGTCTTCCGGAGTCGGGCTGAGGTGGACAAAATCCCGGCCCATAGGCTTTATCCCCTCCACCAATATTCTCCCTAAATTTTTGTGGGAAGTACCATGATATAACTTAGCGGGAGGGAGGACAGAAGGTGAGGGGTTCTCTAACCCCAGGGAGTGGCCATAGGTAGCCCTTATCTTCCCTTCCCTTAGCTCGAACCGCCCCTTGGGATCCCCCTCCACGAGGGAGAATAAGTCCTCTTGCTTGACCCAGGGGAGACGGGAACGAATCACTTGGTGAACATCTCTTAATAAGACAAAGCCGAACTTGTCCAGTTTCAATCCATATGCTTGGGGATTATGTCTGAGAATGTAGGAGAGGAATTTGCTCAGCCTTATCCTCTTCCGACGGTCAAGCGCCATACTTCTTTAGCCTGCGGGCGTGAGCGAGGGCAAGGGTAATTAGAGCCACTGCGGGGAGCCTTCCTAAGCCTCCCCGAATACAGCTTATCTCGTCAAAGCTTTTCACCTCGTCAACCCTACAGTTGGGGGAGAATAAGAGCACAGGAACGGGATGCCAACTGTGGCTCTTTAGCCGACTGGGGGTGGAGTGGTCAGCGGTAACCACAATCACCTCTGGACCGAGATCCAAGACCTGAGGGATGAGTTTGTCCACCTCCTCTATGGCCTTCACTTTGGCGGAGAAGTTTCCGTCTTCGCCTAAACTGTCCGTCTTCTTTATATGCACAAAGAAAAAGTCATATTGGGAGAAGTTCTCAGCCAAAATCCTGAACTCATCCTTTAGGTCACCTACTTCAGGCCAAACATCCATACCCACCAACCTGGCTAATCCCCTATACATAGGATAGTTGGCAATGGCTAAGGAATGGAGTTTGTACCTCTCCTCCATTGTGGGAAACCTATTATATCTGGCAAAACCGCGCAAAAGGAGCATATTGGCTTTGGGCTCATCTTGGAGGATCCTTTTAGCCTGTTGGAGGAAGTCCCCTACGATTTCAGCCGTCTTCCTGCTCTGTGGGTCAAGGGCCCTTGGCTCTAAAGGGGGAAAACCCTCCTGCTGAGGATCAGTATCGGCCAACTCACCACCCAGTCCCTCACCCCTGAGGACGAGAACAGCTCGGTGTTCCTTCACCGGCTCGAGGAAGAATTCAGTAGGTAAACTGACGCCATCCCTTAGTTTGGTACAGAGCCTGCGGTTTTCCTCTGTGGGTATCCTACCTGCTCTCCGGTCGGCAACCTTACCATCCGAGCCCACGGTGCAGAAATTGACGCGTGCGGCCACATCCTTTTCCGTTAGTTTGAAGTCTACCCCCAATGCTGCTAAGACCCCTCTGCCTACCACAAACTCAAGCGGATCATAGCCGAAGATGGCTAAATGGGCAGGGCCACTCCCCGGTGTTATCCCCGGCCAAATAGGATCTAAGAGGCCACAAACGGATTGACTCACCAGTTTGTCTAAGTTGGGGGTGCGGGCCACCTGAAGCTCTGTTCCCCTTGCCTCCCCCATCCTCAACCCGCCCAGGCCATCAAGGATCAGATAGACTATTTTCCCCCCTTCCTTCGAGGCCAAATCCTGGAGAATCCTGTAGTCCAAATCCCCTCCTTTATGCTTATCAGGTTAGCTCTTCCTCCTCCCAACCTGCAAAGGTCCTGAGGACTCTGGATAAATAGAGAGGAGGAATTGACAGATTAAAGGTTGCTATCCCTGTCTTTGCTCACCCTATCTATAGGTTCCCTCTTCACGCCTATCTTCTCAAATCTTACACTTCCACACTTGGGGCATATCCACTTTCTCTGCTTGTGAAATGACCTCTTTTCCTCCCTCATCTTGGTGTGACACCTCTTACAATACATTCTCCTTCAATCCCCTTCTCATTAACTCCGATTCAATGCGCGCCTTTTGCCGAGAGTATTTGTGGTAATTTGTTTCCACCCTCTCCAATCTTTCCGCAAGATAAAAGAGATCTGTCAGCTCAAATTCCCCCTCAGCCAGAAAATTTAAGTTTCGCCTATGCTCATTGAGCTGGGAGATTCTAAACTGACAGTATTCATGCATATTACGAAGGGCCTTCCCGGATTTTTTTTCCAGCTCGGAGTGTGGTGCTAATCTCAGCTCCTCTATCTGGGAGGGCCTCCTCAGAGCCCTTGCTAAAAGGTCATCCCTCGGCATGGACCTTAGATCTTGGCCATGAAATCCTTTATCCTCTCCAGTCCCTTCTTGATGTTTTCCACCGAATTGGCATAGGAAAGCCTCAGGTAGCCATCCCCATAGATGCCAAAGGAGGTCCCGGGAAGGACAGCAACCCCAGCCTCCTGGAGCAGACTATCCGAGAGCCTCTTACAGTTCCATCCGATAGATGTTATATTGGGAAAGGCATAAAAGGCACCTTGGGGGAGTTTACAACTTATCCCCTGAATAGAGTTCAACCCTTCCACGATGACATCTCTCCTCCTCTTAAACTCGGCAACCATCTTTTCTACATCGTGCTGGGGTCCAAAAAGGGCTTCAATCCCAGCAACTTGAGTGAAGGCTGCAGTGCAGGAGTTGCAATTGGTCATCAACCTGGCTATTTTCGCTGATAAACTCTCCTCCATAACCCCATAACCTATTCTCCATCCGGTCATTGCATAGGTCTTGGAAAAGCCATCCAAGAGGATGGTTCTCTCCTTCATATCTGGTAGGGAGGCAATACTGATATGGTCACCGGAATAGATAATTCGGCTGTAGATTTCATCGGAGAGGACCCAAAGATCGTGTTCTTGAGCGAGGTTGGCAATCGTTTCCAGGTCCTCCTTGGTCAAAATTCCTCCCGTTGGGTTATGGGGTGAGTTAATGATGATCATCTTCGTCTTCGGGGTTATCGCTGCCTTCAGTTCATCTGCATCCAATCGGAAATCGTTCTCTTCCCTGAGGTGAATGGGAACTGGTTTCCCCCCAACTAAGTTCACTACAGATTCATAGATTGGATAAGCTGGGTTTGGGTAGACGACCTCATCTCCGGGATCCACCAAAGCAATGATAGCAAAGAACATAATGGGTTTTGCCCCTGGAGTGATGACCACCTCGGTGGGTGATACCTCTATTCCTCGGGTTTGGGAAACATACTTGGCCACTGCTTCCCTCGCCTCCATTAGCCCAGCCGAGGGGGTATAATGGGTATACCCTTCATTTAAAGCTTTCACAGCCGCTTCCTTAATGTTCTTCGGGGTATCAAAATCAGGCTCCCCTATCTCCAAATGGATTACCTCCTTGCCCTCTGCCTCTAAGGCCTTTGCCTTAGCTAAGACCTCAAAAGCAGTCTCAGTGCCTAAGTTTTTCATTCTTTCTGCAAATCTCATCTCTCCTCCTTTAGTGGTTCCACTGCAAAGGCCGCCTAAAGGTGATCCCACCTGGCTATAGCCGAGGGGAAATGCCTCCCTAAAGTACCATTGCACAGTAGGAGATAGCGGCTATTCGACCTTCCAGCTTTTGCAGTGCAGTTTTAAGATAAACGCAAGATAGCGAAAGAAAGTTAATTTGTCAAGCGATCTTTAGAGCGGCAAGTTCTTCTCCCTTATCAGGTATTTTGGGCCAGACGATCCCATCGGTGGGGAAGGTTTTCTTATCTCTTCTCCTCTGAAGCCAGTTTTTCTATCCTCTTTTTGGCCCAGTTAGCCTCCTTACTCTCCGGGTGATCCGAAACAAACCTTTTATATGTGGCTATAGCTTTATCCTTTTCCCCTTTTCTCTCCAAACAATATCCGATAAAGAGTTGGGCGTCAGTTACCAGATCTGCGTTTGGATAGGTGGAAACTAGGGTCTTAAACTCGTTGATCGCCTTATCATATTCCTTTTCCGCCAAGTAACCCCGTCCGATGCCGAAGAGGGCATCGTCAGATTTACCGCTCTTGTTTTCTCCATCCAGCTTCACAATCTTTTTAAACCTCTCATTGGCCTCCTTATACATCCCTCGATCGACGAACTTCTCACCCAATTTATAAAGCAGGTCAATCTCTTCAGGGTTTTTCTTTTCCCTTTCTAAGAGGTGGGCAAAGACATCCTTCCCCTTTAATATCCTTTTTGCTTCCCTCACGAACTCTTTGGGGGGAAGGTAACCGACGATTCTGTCGATCTCCTCACCATTGGATTTCAAAAAGAGGATTGACGGATACCCAGAGACCCGCTGGCTCTTCGCGATAAGAGTATCCTTTTCCGCATTGACCTTAATGCAAACCAGACCCCCGAGGAACTTGGCCACCTCTGAGTGTGCATAGGTGCTCTCATCTAAGACCTTACACCATTTACACCAATTGGTATAAAAATCCACCAGGATGGGTTTTTTCTCCTTTTCCGCGGTTTTTAAACCCTGGTGAAAATCGGTAAACCAATTTATTTTCCCCTCAGGAGAGGTCCCTTTACGTTTCCCTCCACAATAAGCAAAAAGTGATAAGCCAATGCAAACGGAGAAGAAGAGGAACTTCTTTGATATTAACATTAGATACCTCCTTAAAGGGTTATGTTTTAGCGAAGCTTCGCTTCAAACGAGGGGGCGTAAAGCAAGCAAGG
Organism: bacterium; assembly: GCA_029932675.1. GTDB lineage: Bacteria > SM23-81 > DAOVCL01 > DAOVCL01 > DAOVCL01 > DAOVCL01. The sequence continues at coordinate 11,322 of JAOZPP010000063.1, read as the reverse complement.
AACAACCCATTTTCCGATTTTAAAGACCATTTACTTTCCCTAGTCCCTCCAGTATAATACCTTCTGCTCTATAAGGCAACAAAAATCCTTAAATCTACTTAAAGCATCTGGTGCGTAGGGACATTTTATTGTTGCCCTGAACTTTGGGAATAACTATATTGGGGCTGTCTGTAAATTATCTGGGGGAAACCAATGAGACCGATTCTTAGACTCTTGAATGATGAGCTCGTCGAGAGAATAGTTTCAGAAGCGAGGGATGTTCTCTGTAAGTTAGGGGTGGAAGTGCATAACCAAGGGGTTCTCTCCATGCTAAGAGATCACGGGGCGAGGGTGGAACCAACTAAATCTCGTGTCTTCCTTACTAACACAATCATAGATCAGGCATTGGATACAGCTCCCAAATCCTTCAAGCTCTTTGATGTTCTCGGCAATGAGACGCATGATTTCTCAGACAACAATATCTACTTTACTCCTGGTTCAGCGGCGCTCAACATCCTCGATTATCCCCATGGGGAAATTCGTAAGCCAACGACTGATGATTATGTGAGGTATGCTAAGCTGGTGGGTAAACTTAAAAACATTGCTTCCCAAAGCACAGCCTTTATACCGGCCGATGTCCACGAAAAGATCTCCGATAGCTATCGGCTCTATCTCAGCTTACTCTATTGCGAAAAACCGGTAGTGACTGGAGCATTCAGTATCGAGGCTTTCGCCATTATGAAGGATCTACAGCTTGCCGTGCGCGGGACAGAGGAGGAGCTTGCCGCCAAGCCACTGACCATCTTCTCCTGCTGTCCGACATCACCGCTAAAATGGGGTGAGGTAACCTCCCAAAACCTTGTTGACTGCGCCGCATCCTCGATCCCAGTGGAACTGATTTCTATGCCCTTGTCCGGGTTTGTGGCCCCGGTTACCCTGGTGGGAACATTGGTTCAACATACCGCTGAGACCTTAAGCGGTGTGGTAATTAGTCAACTTGCCAACCCTGGTGCACCCCTTCTCTACGGGGGGTCGCCAGCCATTTTTGACCTTCGCTATGAGACAACCCCGATGGGTGCTATAGAGACGGAGATGATTGATTGTGCATACAGTGAAATCGGTAAGTTCTTTGGCCTTCCCACACAAGCTTACATCTCCTTGAGTGATGCGAAACAACTCGATGCACAGGCGGGATTGGAGTCAGCAATGGGGGCAACCTTAGCCGCCCTCTCCGGGATAAACAGCATATCTGGCCCAGGAATGCTCGATTTTGAAAGTTGTCAGAGCATGGAAAAACTCGTTCTGGATAATGAGATCTGTGGGATGGTTTATCGGCTGATAGAGGGAATCGAGCCAAAAGATGATTTTCCCTCTCTCCCTAAGTTTGAGGAGCTTCTGCGGGAGAAACACTTGCTCATTTCAGAACATACCCGGAGATATTTAAGGGGAGAGTTCTACCTCCCGGGGCAAACAATCGACCGGACAAATAGGACGAGGTGGCAAGGGGAAGGTGGGGTAACGCTCTTGGCCAGGGCTCATCGGGAGGTGGAGAGGTTATTAGATGAATATTCTCCCTCCAGGCTGCCTGAGTCAATAAAAAGGGAGATGAAAAAGTTGATGGAAGCCGAGGCGCGACGCCATGGAATGAAGGGGCTACCCAAGACAAACTGGTGAGAGAGATCATCGAAATCCCCTTAAGTGAGCTTAAGCCAGAAAGGGAGGAGGTATTAAAGGCCCAGGGGGTGCCAGCCGGGCGAGAACAACCGGAGAGACTGCGGCACCTCCTGGAGGAGGCAATGGAGATATTTTTCCAGTCCTCCCATCCCCGGGCCCTAATCTCAGAGCTGACTATACCTCAATTTGAGGCCCTTTATAAGGGTGAGGGGTTAAATGCCCCCAGAACACCCCTTGAGGGGATCTTCAGGAAAGCAGATGGCTTGGCCCTTTTCGCCTTTACCCTCGGTAGGGGGATAGGTGAAAGGATAAACGCACTCTTCAGGACAAATGAGTTTGCTTTGGCCAACTTCGTAGATTCTATTGCCTCAACTGCAGCCGACAAGGCAATCGATCTCCTTGCTCACTTTTATCTTCGTCTGCTCTCGAAGCGGGGGGAAGCCAACTCCTTTACAGGGATCTTGGGCTATAGTCCAGGCTACTGTGGATGGCATATCAGTGGACAGAAAAGACTATTCGAGTTTCTTCATCCAGAGGTCATCGGCATTGAGCTTCTGGATAGCTTTTTGATGAGGCCCCTGAAATCCATATCAGGGGTCTTAGTTGCGGGGAGGAAGGAGATTCATCAGTTCGCAGACTCCTATCCATTCTGCAATCAGTGTCCCACCCATTCTTGCCAGGAGAGGATAAGAAAACTCCTGAGTTGAACTTGACCTAACTTTTAGTGCGGGTAAGGCCCAATCCACCCTTAGGGTAGAACAAATAGGGAGGTTCACCATATAATGGGAAGACTTGCAGAGATTTTGAATCACTTACAACAGGGAAATAGCGAGATGGTTTCAAATCTAACCAGGAAAGCAATAGAGGAGGGTATCTCCCCGAAGGAGGTGCTCGATAGGGCCCTCATTGAGGGGATGAACATAGTGGGCAAAAAGTATGGAGATCATGAGATCTTTCTCCCCGAGGTGCTTCTGGCAGCGAAGGCGATGTATGCTGGGATGGATGTGCTTAAACCCCTTTTCCTCAAGGAGGAGGTTCCCCATCGGGGAAGAATAGTAATCGGTACTGTGCAAGGGGACCTACACGATATCGGCAAGAACCTTGTGGGCATTATGCTTAAAGGTGCAGGGTTTGAGGTCATCGATCTGGGGAACGATGTGCCACCAGAGATGTTTATAGAGGCGGTGAAGAGAGAGAAGGCTATGGTCATTGGTATGTCTGCCCTCCTCACCACTACAATGCCAGTTATGGGAAAGGTGGTGGAACTTTTAAGGCAGGAGGGCCTTCAGGACAGGGTAAAGACGATAATTGGTGGAGCTCCTGTCTCCAAAGAATTTGCCCAAGAGATAGGGGCGGATGCTTATAGCTATGACAGCGCAAACGCAGTAAAGAGCGTAAAGGAACTTGTCGACGAGGTGAAGGAAAGGTATGGAGGGAATCCTTGAACGTTTGAAAAACGGGCAGATATTGGTTGCTGACGGTGCTACGGGGACAATGCTTATGCAAAGGGGGCTTAAACCCGGTGAACCACCAGAATGCTTTAACCTTACCCATCTTGATATCGTCCGGGAAATTGCCCAGCTTTATCTTCAGGCGGGAGCCGACCTCCTCCAGACTAACACCTTCGGAGCTTCACCCTTGAAGCTTTCTTCTTATTCCCTTGAGGAAAAAATGGAGGAGATCAACAGAAATGCCGTTTTGGCGGTACGGGAGATTGCGCGGGGGCGCGCTTATATCTCTGCCTCCTGCGGCCCTTGTGGAAGGCTCTTAAAACCGTATGGAGATATTGAACCTGAGGATGTCTATAACAGCTTTAGAAGGCAGATTGAGGTGCTTATAGGGGTTGGCGTGGACATCATATGCATTGAGACGATGATAGATCTAACCGAGGCGCAGATGGCTATCAAGGCGGCAAAGGCCCTCTCCCCCACCACTCCAGTTATAGCCACTATGACATTTGACCCCACTCCCCGGGGTTTTTACACCGTAATGGGGGTGAGCATAGCTGAGGCGGCAAGAGGCTTGGAAGAGGCAGGGGTTGACATCATCGGTTCGAACTGTGGCAACGGCATAGAAAATATGATAAAAATCGCCAAAGAGTTCAGAAAGCATAGCACTCTTCCCCTCATTATCCAATCCAACGCTGGTATTCCGGAGATGCATGACCAAACCCTCATCTATTCAGAGACCCCAGAGTTTATGGCGGAAAAGGCAAAGGAGCTAATTTCCACTGGGGTGTCGATAATCGGCGGCTGTTGCGGGACAACACCAGAGCATATCCGCGCGCTAAGGAAGGTAGTTGACTCCTCTGTTAAAGGGGGAGATCTCCCAAGGTAACGATGTTAAAGGAGGAAGAGAGATGAAGAGGATTGGCGTCTTAACAAGTGGGGGGGATGCCCCGGGAATGAATGCCTGCCTGCGAGCTGTAGTGAGGAGGGCCCTATATGACGGTTTAGAGGTTATGGGGATTAGGAGAGGATATGCAGGCCTTATTCAAGGTGAATTCTTCCCGATGACTATGAGATCGGTCTCCAATATTATCCAACGAGGGGGGACCATACTGGAGACCGCCCGCTCCCAAGAGTTTACTACCCAGGAGGGAAGGAAGATGGCGGCTCTCAAACTGGGAGAGGCCAACGTTGAAGGTTTAATTGTTATTGGGGGGGATGGAAGTTTTCGGGGGGCCCATAGCCTCTTTATGGAATGGTATATACCAGTAATTGGTGTTCCAGCGACCATTGACAACGACATCTATGGAAGCGATTACACCATAGGATACGATACAGCGGTGAACACGGCCTTAGAGTCTATCGACAGGATAAGGGACACTGCCGCTGCTCACGAGAGGATATTCCTGGTGGAGGTGATGGGGAGGAAGGCGGGTTTTATAGCCTTAGAGGTAGGGATAGGAGGTGGGGCAGAGGAGATCATCATTCCAGAGGTGAAGACCGACCTAAAGGCTATCTGTGCGAGGCTGAAAGAGGGAAAGAAAAGAGGAAAGACAAGTGCCATAGTGGTAGTGGCGGAGGGCGACGAAGCAGGAGGGGCTTTTCAAATCGCGGAAAAGATTAAAGCCTCAATAGGTTTGGATTTCCGAGTAGTAGTCTTAGGTCATATTCAGAGGGGGGGGAAACCCAGCGCCCGGGATAGGGTCTTGGCCAGTAGGTTAGGAGCGGCAGCAGTGAGGGCAATTAACCAGGGGGAGAAGGATAAAATGGTGGGAGTGGTTAATGGTAAGCTGGTCCTTACCCCTTTAACCGATTCCTGGGAAAAGAAGAAGAAGCTGGACAAGGAACTCTATGATCTTGCCTCAATTTTGGCTAAGTAAACATAGTATCCAAGTTCTTTATGGGCTTTTGGTTCAAGCTGAAAAGTAGTTATGGGTTGGAAACTAATCTCCTGGTTTTAGCGGGGACAATATTCGTCCTGGTCACTGGTTATTTCAGTTGGTCCCTTCTTCTTCCTCTCTATCTTCGCCAATTGGGTGCCTCAGACTTTTGGGTAGGCATCTCCTACACCCTCATTACTTTAGCCTTCACCATTGGGCAGGTATTTGGTGGCCTGCTTAGCGATAAGTTGGGGAGGAAACCCCTGATTGTCATACCCACCTTCTGTTTCCTCCCCCTCTATTTTCTGGCCTCCCTGGTAAAGAATTGGGTTTTTCTCCTTGGCTGCCTGGTATTGGCCGATATAGCTAGCGCCTTTCAGGAGCCTTCCTTTACCTCTCTTATTGCCGAATCTGTCCCAAAGGAGAAGAGAGGAATTGCCTTTGGAGTGTGGGGATCTTCCTTCTCCCTCAGCTTGGTGATTGGTCCATTTCTGGGGTCCCTTCTCTTGAGGAGCATAGGCATCCCCAAACTTATCTTAGCTACCGGCCTGTTGGCCATTCCCTGCGGAATAGTTAGGTTAAAGTTTTTAAAGGAGACCGGGATCAAAAGTAAGGAGAAGACTTGGAATTGGTTTAAACTGAGCCTAAATCCCAATTTAATCTGGTTTCTGGGGGCTGCTATCGTTCTAATGACCATCTTCTCCCTTACTATTTGGGGACCCTTCATAGCTCTTTATGCTAAAGATACCATTAAACTTACTGGAGAGAAGATTAATTTGCTTTTTACCTGTGGCGGGATTTCAGCGATTTTCTTCAGTATCTTGGGGGGCAAGGTGGTGGAGAGGTTCAGGGGAAAGAAGGTCTTCCTCCTGGGAGTCCTCCTCCACCCCCTCTCCTTTCTCCCTTGGCTCTACACCCATGGATTCACCGCCGGGGTTCCTTTCTTTCTCCTTGCTTATCTTTTTTCCCAGGGTTCATTTGTGGCCTACCGCACAATTCTTTCCAATCTAACTTCCGAGACAAACCGCAGCTCTGTAGTTGGCCTCTTCGGCACAGTAACCGGAGCTATCTCTGCCACCGCCCCCTGGTGGGCAATGGAGATGAGGCTGCGATGGGGGGGGCAGGCTCCCTTCTGGGCGGCGATAGCTCTTGGGCTCTGTGGCCTCCTCTTTGCCCTCCGTGTGGACGAAGGGTGAGAGGGAAGAGGAGGGGATGCCTTGCATACTCGTGGCTTAAACCCTGGTTGATCATAAAGTGGTAGGGGAGGCATTCTCCCTTGACTTTCCCCTCACATCTGGTTACATTGGAGTGAAAGGGCCTACGCGGAAGATGAGAAGAAATCAGACCGCTTCAACAGTGAATTTGGAAGCCATCCGGAGAGCGCATCAGAGAATAAAGCCATACATCAATCAAACCCCTGTTCTCACCTGTAAAGGCCTAAATCGCTTAGCTGATGCAGAGATATTCTTTAAGTGTGAGAACTTTCAAAAAGTGGGGGCTTTTAAATTTCGCGGTGCAACAAACGCGGTCTTTTCCCTTCCTGATAAAGAGGTGGTTAACGGTGTTGCCACTCACTCCTCTGGAAACCATGCTCAAGCTTTGGCCCTTGCTGCTCAAAAGAGGGGTATCAGGGCTTATCTCGTAATGCCCAAAAATGCTCCCAAAGTAAAGAGGACAGCAGTAGAAGGCTATGGAGGAAAGATAATCTTCTGTGAGCCCACTCTCGAAGCACGGGAGGCGATGTTAAACCAGATCATTGAGGAGACTGGAGCCACATTTATCCACCCTTACAACAATTTCGCTGTCATTGCTGGACAAGGGACTGCAGCTCTGGAGCTCATAGAGGAGGTCGACAACCTAAATGTGGTGATGGTTCCAGTGGGAGGGGGAGGTCTGCTCAGCGGAACGGCAGTAGCGGTATCGAGCATCTTATCCCAAGCAGAGGTTATCGGGACTGAACCTGAAGGGGCTGATGATGCCTACCGATCCTTCATCCAGGGAAGGCTCATCCCTTCGGTTAATCCTCAGACAATAGCCGATGGATTACTCACCTCCTTGGGGGATATCACCTTTCCCCTGATAAGAAAATACGTGGATAGGATAGTCACAGTAAGCGAAGAGGCAATTATCTCTGCGATGCGTTTGATTTGGGAGCGGATGAAGCTCATTATTGAACCCTCCTCGGCAGTTCCTTATGGTGCACTGTTGGAGAGGAAAGTTAACCTAAAGGGGAAAAGGGTGGGGATAATCCTCTCTGGGGGGAATGTTGACCTGGAGAGGCTCCCCTGGTTGGCCTGAACATTGTCCTCTATTAAGGTTGCCATACAAATTGACAAAGGGGGATAAGCACAACAAGTTCTTGACAAATGGGGAGGGAGGAGTTAAATTTATATGGTAGGGGAGGGGGCACCTGGTTCAGACAAAATTGGAGGTAATTTAGAAGGGTCTTAAAATTACTGGCGGAAGCTGGGTTTTGGAAGGCGTTTGGACCTTCTGTTGGTTACCCGCCAGGGCAGCAGAGGGTTTGAACGCCGTTTTTCTTTATTAGAGGAGGTATGATGAGGGATCTAATGAGGAAATCACTAAAGTTACTCTTTGTATGGGTTTTCTTTACCTTTCCCGTTGTCAGGGCAAGTGACACCCTTTATATCCATTGCCTCGATGTGGGGGAGGGCGATGCGACCCTGATCGTTTCTCCCACTGGAGGGACTATGCTAGTGGATGGGGGGATCAATGGAATAGGGGACGATAAAGTCCTGCCATTTTTAGATAACCTTAACCTAACGAGTTTGGACTATATCGTAGCTACCCACTACCACGCTGATCATATTGGTGGGATTGATGAAGTTGTTGATGGATTGGGAATTGACTCTATTGGGGTGGTCTATGACAGGGGTTGGTCTTATACTACCCAGACCTATCAGGACTACTCTCAGTCAGTTGAACCGAAGAGGGTGACCATAGTTGACAGCCAGATGATTGACCTTGGCGGAGGAACCTTCGTCACCTGTATGGCTGTCAACGGCAATAATCTTTTGGAAGAGCCCTTTACCCAGCCCCCTATTGACGAAAATGATCTCTGTGTGGCCCTAAAACTTGAATATCATGGATTTGCCTTCTTCGTGGCTGGCGACCTAAGTGGAAAGAACACAGCCAATTATACAGACATTGAATCATCGGTGGCTCCTGAGGTGGGGAGGGTGGAGGTCTTAAGGGTCGATCATCATGGAAGTAAAAACAATACCAACCAGTACTTCGTTGATTCATTACAGCCAAAGGTCGCTATCATCTCCGTTGGCCAGAATCCCTATGGCCATCCCACTGAGGAGGTAATTCAAAGATTGGAGGCCGTTCCCAGCGTGATCTACCAGACGGAGGATGGCGAGGGCAACATAGTTGATGGCGATATTACCATAAAGGTCTGCTCAGACAGCTTTTGGGTGAATGGGGATAGTTATGGGATGTCTGTAGGTATAGAGGGGGGAGGGGGATCGCAGGCAACCCCAAAGGAGTTCACCCTCTTCCAGAGCTATCCAAATCCCTTTAACACCACCACCAGTATTCGCTATTCGGTGTGGGGGGATCATCCCCACCCCACTACCCTAAAGGTCTACAACCTATTGGGGCAAGAGGTGAAGACTTTAGTGGACAAAGAACAATGTGAGGGTTACTATAGGGTATTATGGAACGGAAAGGACAATTTTGACCAAGATGTCTCCAGTGGAATTTACTTTTATAGGCTCCAGAGAGGAGACCTTGTGCAGACCAGGAAGATGATTTTGTTGAAGTAGCCTGGGATTTTCTCCGGCCAGCATCTGGAGGGAGGAGAATGGGTTCCTCCCTTTTCGCTTGCCTTGTCAGCGGAGATAGGTATATTTTAACCCGGTGACATCCAGGGGAAACCGGTTCATTTAAATGATCACCCTGTAAAAGGTTGTTCTGTGGTGGGGCTATTTATATAACTACTTGCTAACTTTAGTATTTAGTAAGTTGCTTTAATGTTTTGGTTGAGGATCATCGCATCTTTGATCAAAGGGTGAGGAAATATGTATCTGGCAACATTCGAATTCGAAAATGAGCTCTTTCTTGGCTGCAAGCTCGGTGATAACCTCCTGCAACTGGATAAGGCATACGAGCATTGGGTAGGGGAGAGAGCACCTTTATGGCTACAGGAGATGCGCTCCCTTTTAGCCGCCGGGGAAACAGCCTTGGAAAAGGTCAAGTGGTTGAATGCCAAATGCCGAGGCCTTCTGCGCGGCGATGCAGAGGAACGAAAACTGTTAGGCGATGGCATAATTCACAAGCTTGCTGGGGTGAGGATAAGAGCTCCCATCTTAAATCCAGAGAAGATCATCTGCATAGGTTTGAACTACAGGGACCATTGTGCAGAGCAGAACATTCCCTTACCGAATAATCCCATACTTTTCTCCAAGTTCTCCACAGCCATAATAGGCCCCGAGGATAAGATTAGACGGCCTAAACTAACCAACCAGTTGGACTTCGAGGGAGAATTAGCATTTATGATAGGCAAGAGGGGAAGGGGTATATCTTCCGCAGAAGCGATGGATTATGTGGCTGGCTACACAATCTTTAACGATGTGAGCGCCCGGGATATTCAGTTTGCTGACCGTCAATGGCTACGCGGGAAAACCTTTGATACATTCGCCCCTATGGGACCATTCTTGGTCACCAAGGATGAGGTGGAGGATCCCCACCGGCTTGATATCAAGGTGAGGGTAAATGGGAGGATTATGCAAGATTCAAACACAAGGAATATGATATTTGACATCCCCTATCTGATAAACTTCGTCTCACAAGTTCTCACTCTTTCTCCGGGCGATGTCATTGCCACAGGAACGCCTGCCGGGGTAGGCGTCTTCCGTAAACCACCACTATTTCTCCAAGACGGGGATGAGGTTGTCGTGGAGATAGAAAAACTTGGCTCCCTTAGAAATACTGTCACCGATGAAGGTGGGGAGTGAAACTTCCCTTATGTTATCCTGTCTGAAAACCCTATAGTTTCCCATTCCAAGCATACCCAAACTTCCTTAACACCAACCCACCCCCTGAAATTCCCGCTTTCCTCAGCGTAAAATAACCCTAAAGTTTTCACTCAATGTTGCCGATTAACTAAAAAGAGGTGCAGATAACGTTTAAAGGGGGGAATAAATGAACGCAATAAGTCCTTACGCTCCCAATAACCTGCAACGCTGGGATTTAGACGCCAACATTAAAAGTTACAATGAACTCCAGCTAACCCGCATTGCCGCCTCCTCCCAGCAAAGTAAGGAGATTACCCTATTCACCGAGGAAGGCGATAAGGTAACGATATCATCGGCTGAGCAGAGAGAGATGGCCTATGCAACCTATGAAGCTATGTTCTATCAGAGGTTATTTAACACCAACGATAACGTTGCCATCGTGGGGGACCAGCTTATCAAGTTTCATGGTGAGAGTATTGAATTTAAAACCAGTCGGAGCCTGAACATCTCAGTGGAGGGCGACCTAAATGAACAAGAGCTGAAGGACATCAAGAAGGCCTTAAGGATCATCGATAAGATAATGAGACATATTCTTCACAAGGGAGACATATCAGAAGGCATAGATAAGATATTGATGATCGGGAGTCTGGATTCCATTTCCAGTATAGAAGCAAATTATCGATATGAGCGGGCGATACTCATAGAAAGGGATACTATAGAGGAGGTCAATACATATTCTGCCTATGAATTGCCGGAAGATACTGCCGATACAAAAGCCGATGAACCGAGTTTAGCGGATCTGACTGAGAAGATCAAGCAAACTGTAGTGAATTCAGGTGTGAAGCCAACCAAATTTATAAAGCCTATTCAGAGGTTGTTTGCGGATATTATAAAAGGGCTTCCTGAAAACAGACCAAAGAACAAACCCAAGATCCGCTTAGCAAAATTGATTGAGAAGGCCCTAATTCAGGAACTTGCCCAGTTAAAGGCCCCTACAGCAATACCTGAGAATTAAGAAGGGTTCGATTCAAACTTCCCTTGTTTGAACACCAAGTTGAAGGGCCTCGGAGGTTACCTATACCATACCTCCGAGGCCCTTTCATTTTCCTATTGACAGAAGAGCTATATGCAATTATTTTAAAGATGCTGTAAATTATTGGGAGTTAAAGGGCAATTCAATTACAGGGCAGTCAAAGCCTGTCTCTGTAGCCAGAGGAGGGAAGATGAACTTTAGTCCTGATAAAGGGAATAGGGCTAAGGGGATTTTGTTTTATTATTTTCCTTACAGCTTTCCAGAATGGGCCTTTTCTTTTCTCCGTTTTCCACAAGCTCACTTGTTAACCTCAAGGAAGGGGTAGA
>JAOZPP010000062.1 GCA_029932675.1 bacterium | reverse complement strand
AGAGGTCCGTTATCAATGGCTATAGTACCATCATACAACTTTGGGACAACGTCTATTTTTAAATTAAACGACAGTTTTAATTCTAAAAATTCAAGAGATTTGATTCCCTCTTTGCACACATTTATTTGAGAAATCTATGTATTATAATTTCAACTACTTAGGCACGGTCTAATGGATTTGCCGTGATCTCTGATCTTCATTTTTTCACTTTATTTTACCCCCTTTCGGATATAATCTACTGGATTCATAAGTTTTATATCAGTACTTAACCGCTTGGCACGCTTTATTACCTCATCATCACAGCTAAGAAAAAATTGTGCTTTAGTGTAGAAAGTACATGCTAAATGAACGGCGTCCTTAGCAGAAAGCCTTGCTTTTAGCTGAAATGACTTAGCATAATTATAAATTTCTTCATTTGGCCCCACTTTTACCTCACAAAGATTTGATAAATTAGAGAAAGTTTAAAGAATTAGGGCTTTGAATATACTGAATTAAACAAAGACATTATAAACAAAGAAATTGGTGCACAATCTGAAGAACTTGGATTATTCTGAAGAGCTGGGAAATCAGCTATACTTGAACCTTCTCCTGCATAAACGGATCTAAATTTACTATGGTGCTTTAAAAAATTAAATAACAATTTGCCTCTTTGTTCATATTGAGTCCAAATATCTCTAGATTCGTTTGATTCTAATTGTTGCTCATATATTTGAAATTCATCTCTAAATGAACCTACCGGTTTACAATACATACCTAATTGTATCTCATTATAGGACTTTTTTTTAACACCTAATAATGGATCATAAAGAGTTACACTATTTTTATCTAAATCTAATAGAATATTTATGTGTCTTTTATCATCAAATTTTTCAAGGTAAATTATACCATCTATTCCAAAGTTATAAGCTATAGAATAAATATCTTCAAGAGAAAATGGACTACATTCATCCCGTCCAACAACACTTCTAGCAGTTTTAATAAAATTTTCTACTTTAGACCTATCTATCTTCATGAGTACTTAGTTCCCTCCAATTCCTCAAATTTACCAGTTTTCTTATTTTTCCTAACATTATCCCAAGTAAAGTATTTTCCATTCATGGCAATATAAACCCCTGGAGGCAAAGTCTGAACAAATGCCAATGCACACCCCAAATTAAATAAACCGTCAGAACTACCAAATTTAAACGGTATCATTGCACCAGTTAATACAATTGTTTTATTTTTTATTGACTTTGCTAAATGTCGTGCCGTTTCTACCATTGTGTCGGTTCCATGTGTAATAACAATCTTATCCTCATCTGCTTCTATACAATTTTCTAAGATAATTTCCCTATCAGAATCATCCATATGTAAGCTGTCAATCATCATTAAGATTTTTATTTTAAGCTCAAGTTCACATCTTCCTAATTTTAATAGTTCGGGTAAATGAGTATTTTTAAAAAATAGTTCACCTGTTAATTCATTATATTCCTTATCAAATGTTCCACCTGTTATAAATATTCTTATTACCATAGTTATATGAAATGACAGAAGATATATATAAAGGCTAGCGAAGCTTCGAATGTAAAATGAAGAATTAAGAATTGAAAAAATCCTTTAACCAGAGCCAACAAGGTCTGGGTCAGTCCTATTGCTCTTCACTCTCTTCCTCCCCCACAGAACATCTATTTCTCCATCTATTCTTGGTTGCTCCAAAAACTTGACACAAATTTTAAGGTCTTGCCTTATGAAGATGGCTAGTATTGTTAGAGCGAGCTAAAAGGCGAGACTATCTGTGTCAAAGGCACTTCTGCAACCCGTTTTTATTTCACTTAACGTCAATATTAGTGAAAAGGTTCGTGAATATCGCCCTATAGCAGAGATTACTTTTTATCGAACTCTGTGCTGCCACCAAACTATCCAGTGGATTTTGGATACAATAAATCTTCCTTGCTGTCCTATGCTGTAATGTGCTAATTTGATCCGGGAGATAGCCAGTTCTCTCTTTCTCTATTAGGACAGGAGCCCTACAGGGCAGAATCGCCCTACCCAACCCATCTCACCATTTCCCATCCCTCAAATATTGATCGATTGCTACCGCTGCTGCGCCCATAGCCAGGATCACGGTTGCCGCGCCGGTGACGATGTCACCTCCGGCAAAGACGCCCTTCTTGTTCGTCTTTCCTCCCTTTTCGTTAGCTACCCTCCAATTTTGACCACTTTCGATTTGACCTTAATCGTCTCTCTGTGGTCTCATTCTTGGGGGGAAACCCAGAAAAGGAAATAAACTCTTTAGAACACCCCTCAACCCAATATTTCTCAGGCAGAATGTAAAACTTAAGGAGTTAAATATCAAGGAAAAAATTTCTACACCCTTCATAAAAGCGAATGGCCTGAGCATTCAGGCCATTCTACGAAAGGGAATTAGCATTTCCGGGGTCAGCGGTTAGCCATTAAGTATCTCCTCTGCCTCCTTCTTGTCCACATCCATCACATACTGGATTCCGCTGATCTCTGCTGCTTCCCTGGTGAGGGCGGCGATGTCATCTCGGGTGATATACTCCAAGGCAAACTTCCTCTCCCCGGCCATGATCTGCCGCAGCCCCTGGGATAGCCTTTGCATATAAGTATAATGACCCAAGGCTCCGGTAGGGACATCGTAGAACCTATCCCCCAGTTGCTCCTTCAGCTCTGGAGCGGTACCATCTCGTTTGGGCCAGAGGTTAACGATCAGGGGAAGATACCCCTCTCACGCACTGCAATAGCCACTCGATTCACTGCCAGCATATAGGAGGCGGTCCTCATAGTAACCTTTTCCTTCTTAGCCAAGGACCATACTTCTTCAAAACTGTTGACCAGAATTCGTTTGAGGTTCTGGTTGATTTGGTCCAGATCCCAGAAGAAGACCTGAATGTCCTGAACCCATTCAAAGTAAGAGACTACTACACCACCACTATTAGCTAGAATGTCTGGGACTACGATTATCCCTTTTTCAGTCAATATTCTCTCCGCCTGAGGGGTAGTGGGTCCGTTGGCCCCTTCGATTATAACCTTTGCTTTAATGCGGTCCGCATTTTCCTCGGTGATCTGATTTTCTAATGCTGCAGGGATTAAGACATCAACATCCAATTCCAGGAGTTCCTCATTGGAGATAGCCTCGGCTCCTTCCTCAGAATAGCCCTCTAAAAGGTGGTTCTTGGAGCAGCTGACATACTCGTTGATCCTCTTGATGTCCAATCCCATAGGGTTAAAATAACCTCCTGTCACATCGCTCACGCCAATTACCTTGCAGCCAGCCTCATTCAAGAGAGTGGCCGCTACCGAGCCCACATTTCCATATCCCTGGACGGCTACACGAGTCTCTCTTAGAGCTTGACCCATTTTTTTGAGCACCTCTAAGGTTACGATCATAACCCCCCGACCAGTTGCCTCCCGTCTGCCCAGAGATCCCCCTAATTCTATCGGTTTTCCAGTAACGATATCCAACACTGTCCGCCCTTCAAACATACTCACCGTATCCATAATCCAGCCCATAGTTTTGGCGCTGGTATTCACATCCGGCGCGGGGATGTCCTTCCGAGATCCTATTATGGGCATGATCATAACGGTATAACGGCGTGTAAGGCGCTGTAATTCCTCCTCAGACATCTTCATTGGATCACACCTGACACCACCCTTGGCCCCACCATAGGGGATGTTCACAACAGCACACTTCCAGGTCATCCAGGCGGCAAGTGCCTTCACCTCATCAAGGGTTACATCGGGATGGTAGCGAATCCCCCCTTTACAGGGCCCCCGGACGCTGGAGTATTGAACTCGATGCCCAGTAAAAACCTCAACGTGTCCATCATCCATAACAACTGGAACGGCTACAGTCAGCTCCCTTTCCGGTTGTCGGAGAATGGCATGGATGTGGGGATCCAGTTTAATATGCTTGGCAGCATCATCGAGTTGCTTTAGCGCCATCTGAAACAAGGAATCTTCCATCTTTAGCTCCTCCTATCTAAGGAAAATAAAAGGTTAGTTGAACAGGTGGTATGCTCACCTTTTTGCGTTTAATAGTAATAAGGGCCTCCATCTCTGTCAAGAATTATTTCCCCCGATTTTGGGAATTTTTTCACAAGCCCTCACCTAAGGGGGCCACTCCCCACATAGTAACCCTCCTCGTCGAGTCCCTCCCCTCTGATTGGAGAGCGAAATCTGCGACTCCCCATTATGAAAAGTTCCTTCTTCCTGGCAATACCTCCAGAGGCTCTTCAATCCCTTTTGTTGACTCACCGGCTTTGCTTTCCTATGGCTTAAATCGATCCTCCCTCACTTTTCCTCCCCACATAGAGCGAAAAGTCCTGCTCGGGGACGGAAAGTCACTTGACAAGTGGGATAAAAAGGGTATACTTGAGACCATAAGAATACCATCCCGGGGAGGTTGGATTGAGGAAGATGGTCAGCGTTGAAGGACTGACAAAGGTCTACAAACAGAAAGGGAAACCTGAGGTAAAGGCCCTAAATGGGATTAGCCTTTCCATTGAGAAGGGGGAGGTAGTCGGCCTTTTAGGCCCTAATGGAGCAGGCAAGACAACCACCATAAAGTGCCTGTGTGGCTTGATCATTCCCACTTCCGGAAAGATCTTAATAGACGGGGTAGATACGGTAAAAAACCCCCAGTGGGGAATGGGAAAGATAAGTGCAGTCCTGGAGGGAAACCGAAACATCTATTGGAGGCTGACCCCCAAGGAAAATCTCTCCTTCTTCGCCGGAATGATGGGAATCTCTCGCCGGAAGAGGAGGGAATATGTTGAGGAATTACTCCATATATTCCAACTCAAGGATAAAGAAAAATCACAAGCAAGGTATCTATCCCGCGGAATGCAACAGAAGCTGGCTTTAGCCTGCTCCTTGGTGAAGGGAACGGAGATACTGCTTTTGGATGAACCGACTCTCGGACTGGATGTGGAATCATCCTATGAAATGAGGCAGTTGATAAAGAGTTTAGTAGCTGATGCGGGAAAGACGGTCTTCCTGAGCAGCCATGATATGAAGGTGGTGGAGGATCTTTGTCAGAGGGTGATCATCATCAACAACGGTAAGGTGATTACCGATGATACCGTAAAGGGCCTTCAGCAGCTTTTTAAGGTTAGCTCCTACCGTTTCAACTTGGAAGGAGAACTACCAGTTCAGGCCAGGTATCAGATCAAAAGGGAATTTGGGCTGTGTAAGATAGGCAGGGATGGTGCCAACGCCCGGATAGACGTTGAACTCAAATCAGCAGAGCGGTTCTATGACCTGGTGGAGATACTCAAGCGACACTGCTGCCCAGTCCGCTCCATAGACCATAAGGAACCTGATTTCGAGGAGATATTCCTGAAGATAGTGAGAGGGAAAAAATGAAGAAGTTAATCCTCTTGAAGACGATGTTTATGCGGGAGTGGTTAGAGTTGAAGAGGTATCCCTTCAACCTCCTCTCCGGACTGATTGCCCTGTATCTCATCTTCTTGGTCGTCTTCGTGGGCTATAGGGCCCTGGGGGCTGGGAGCCCTAAATTCGGCAATACCTTGGACGGAATAGTTGTGGGTTTTATGATGTGGACCTTTTCGATTAGCGCCTACTCTACGCTCTCTTGGGAACTGATGAACGAGGCGAGGATGGGAACGCTGGAACAGCTTTATATGACCCCACTTGGATTTGACTGGGTGTGCATATTCAGGGTTATCTCCTCGTTTTTTTTGAACCTCCTCTTCGTTCTTCCTATTCTGGCTTTGATGATGATCACCACGGGAAGATATCTCCACATCGACTTTTTGAGCATTACGCCCCTTTTAACCCTTTCCTTAGCCGGGGTCTATGGAATTGGGTTTGTAATGGGAGGGCTCGCCTTGGTCTTCAAGCAGATACAAGCCTTCTTTCAGATTATTCAATTTATCTTCATCTTCCTCATTGCCCTGCCTATCTCTAAACAGCCCCTGTTTAAAGCGTTTCCGTTAGCCTTGGGGAGCAACCTCATCCAGAAGGTTATGGTCGACAAAAGCTCAATCCTCCTGCTTTCCCCTGAAGATCTACTCATCCTTTTGGTCAATTCGGCGTTCTACTTCTGGGTTGGTTTTTGGCTTTTCAAACATTTTTTAAGGGTGGCCAGGAAGAAGGGGCTTCTAGGCCATTATTAAAAAGCCGTTCTATAGTGGGGTAGGGCATTGGTCAAAAACGACAGAAGCTCTTCTAAAGATATCTAAAGATAGGGTCTTACTCTGAATAGTTTTATCCATTTAGTGTCACATTGCCCGGCTTTTAGTCCCCTAAGGCCCTTAACCCGTACTAAAGTGCAGGCCTCGCAATGAGGGGGTAATCTATTTAGTGGCCTCAGTAGTACCTGACAACCGGTCCTTGATACCTGTCCACTGCTTTGAAAGGAGGTAGGGTGAATCCATATATCTTCCGTGAATATGATATTAGAGGAATAGTGAATGAAGATCTGACCGAGGAGGTAGTTGAGCAATTGGGGAGGGGTTTTGCCACCTATCTTCGAACCAGGGGGGGAAAGAGGGTTTCATTAGGGGGGGATGTGAGGCTCTCCACTCCAAAATTCAGGGAGGCCCTGAGCCAGGGGATGCTCTCTTCAGGATTGGATGTGGTAGACATAGGGATAGTCCCCACCCCGGTGCAATATTTCAGCCTCCATTACTTGGATGTTGATGGAGGGGTGATGATCACCGGCAGCCATAATCCCCCTGAGTTTAATGGGTTTAAGTTAGCAGTGGGCAAAGCTACTATCTATGGGGAACAGATCCAGGAGGTGAGGAGAATAATAGAGAAGGGGAGGTTTTCTCATGGAACTGGTAAGATGACGAAGGAGGAGATAATCGGCCCCTACCAGGAGAGGCTAAGGAAGGAGTTCTCCTTTAAAAAGAGGTTAAAGGTTGTAGTGGATGGGGGAAATGGAACCGCCGGGATCTTCGTTCCCGGACTCCTGCGGGATTTGGGTTGCGAGGTGATAGAACTCTACTGTGAACCCGATGGCCACTTTCCCAATCACCACCCCGACCCTACAGTGGTAAAATACATGGTGGACTTAATGGAAAAAGTGAGGAGAGAGAAAGCAGATGTAGGAATCGCTTATGATGGAGACGCCGATAGGATCGGGGTAGTGAATGAGAAGGGAAAAATAATTTGGGGCGACTATCTGCTCATCCTCTTTTCCCGAGAAATACTTAAGAAAAAGCCAAAACAGAAGGTTATCTTCGAAGTGAAATGCTCCCAAGCCCTGGTGGAGGAGGTGGAGAAAATGGACGGGGAGCCGATAATGTGGAAGACAGGCCATTCCCTGCTCAAGGAGAAGCTAAAGGAAACTGGCGCCCCCTTAGCCGGTGAAATGAGTGGTCATATGTTCTTTGCCGACCGGTACTTTGGCTATGATGACGCTATCTACGCCACCTGTAGACTCTTGGAAATTATGGATGGTTCTCCCCTTTCCCTCTCCCAAATGTTGGAGAGCGTCCCCCATTACTTTTCCACTCCAGAGATAAGGGCAAAATGTAGAAGCGATGAGGAGAAGTTCAGAATAGCCAAAAAGGCAAAACAATATTTCTCCTCCAAATACCGGGCAATTACAGTTGATGGGATACGGGTTCTCTTTGGGGATGGTTGGGGGCTAGTGAGGGCTTCCAACACTCAACCCGTATTGGTGCTCAGGTTTGAGGCAAAGTCAGAGGCCAGATTGGAGGAGATAGAATCGATAATTCTCAATAAATTGAAGGAGTTTGGGGAGGTGGAGATATAGTTAGGGTCTCCTCTCCAGATCAGGAGGTCATCAGACCTGCATTCAGGATAGGACTAGCCACCCTTCTTAGCCGTATCCTGGGATTGGTTAGGGAGATGGTTATGGCCTCACTTTTTGGCACTGGCATGGTGGCCGACTCTTTTGTCGTCGCCTTCCGCCTTCCCAACCTTATGCGTCGGTTATTTGGGGAAGGGACCCTCAGTGCCGCCTTTGTTCCTACCTATACCGAGGTTTTGACCAAAGGGGAAAGGAGGAGGGGTTGGAGGTTGGCCACCGCGATCGGGCTTTACCTCCTTCTGCTCTTGGCCGTCATTGTCCTCATCGGGATTCTGGGGGCTCCCTTCTATATGAAACTCTTCGTCTGGGGATGGAGATCTGACCCAGCCAAGCTCTCTCTCACCATAAGGTTAGCCCAGCTTCTCTTCCCTTACCTTATCTTTGTGGGATTGGCTGCGTTGGCTATGGGGATACTCAACTCCCACCATCGTTTCTTCGTTCCAGCCTTAACCCCTGTTGTCTTAAACCTGTTTTGGATAATGGGGGCAATCGTTTTGGGTGGGTTCTTTGCCCATAACTTGAAAGAGAGGGCATTCTGGATGGGGGGGGGAATACTTATCGGTGGACTCTTCCAGTTTCTCATCCAGGTCCCCCTCATCTTTAAGGTCGGATATAAACCAGTTACCCCTCTTTCCCCAAGGAATGAGTTAGTGGTAAGGGTGGGAAAGCTAATGGTCCCCGGAATATTTGGACTTGCCGTCTCCGAGATCAATTACCTTGTGGACACATTCTTGGCTTCCCTCCTGCCGGCAGGAAGTGTGGCTGCACTTCAATATGGTAATAGACTTATGCTCCTCCCCTTAGGCATCTTTGGCGTCTCCTTGGCCACCGCTTCCCTTCCAGCAATGTCGCAATCTGTAGCCAAAGGGGATATAAAGGGGTTAACCACTACCCTCTCACGTTCCTTAAGGGGGATATTCTTCTTCATCCTTCCTGCCTCCTCGTTCTTCGTCTTCTTACGCTATCCATTAGTTAGGCTTCTCTTCCAGAGGGGGGCTTTTAGCTCATCTCTCTCCACCCCTATGACTGCTTATGCCTTGGGCTTCTACTCACTTGGCCTCTTCGCCTATGGGGGGGTGAAGGTAGTGGTTCAAGCCTTCTACTCCTTGAAGGATACAAAGACACCGGTTAAAGTGGGAGCTCTGGCCATGGGAGCAAACATAGTCCTGAGCGTGATCTTGATGCAGTACCTAAAACTGGGGGGACTAGCCTTGGCCACTGCCCTCGCCGCGATGTTAAACTTGGGTGGGTTACTCTTCCTTCTCCAGAAAAAAATTGGAGACATAGAAGGAGGGAAGATCTTTTCCTCCTTTGGAAAGGTGGTTTTGGCCTCTCTCCTGGCCGGTGGGTTCTCTTGGGTAACCTATAGATTGGTTCAGAGGATATTGGGGATAGTCTCTCCTTCTGCACAGCTTCTTGTCCTTGCCGCTGGGCTTTCAGTTGGGGGGGGAGTCTACTTCTTTCTTTCCTGGGTATTTAAATTAGAGGAAAGGGAGTCCCTCAGGCTCAGGTCATTGTTCTGAGTTCGCCGAGGGAGGATTGCTCCCGTCTTGCCTTTGTAAAGTAGGGGGATGTCCGAAGTCCCGCACCTGTGATTATGCATAGGTGCGGGATTCAAGGGTGACAACGGAGCAATCCTAACTGGCGCCGGCCTGCGTGCTACGCATAGGGAGATAGGATTGCGGAGCGCCATAGGGCCGGTGAGATCCTCTGGAGAACTTACCGACCGTAAGGGAGCTAAGTTCAAAAGCGAACCCTGCTCTCAGGAATACATTGAGGATGAGCAAACGATATATGGAGATATCCGTATGCCTTGAAGTTGGCCTGCAAGCAACCGGGGCGTTCGTTCCGGATTGCCCGGGCTGCTGGACATTTGGGCGAACAAGGAAAAGGGCGATGGAGAAGGTGAAAACCTGTATCATCGAATGGTTTGAGTGGCTGAGAAACCATGGGGAGAGGGTCCCGGAAATAGGTTTCAAACCGAAAATAAGAGTTGCGGAGATGATCACTGTTGATTATGATCCCGCTGAAGCCGGCAAACCTGAACCACTGTTTTGGTCGGAAGTCCTCCCAGTTGAAAAGGAGGAGATTGAGAGAACGATTCGTCTAATGGATTACTCACGTAATGACCTCTTGAGCCTTGTATCCAAATTAACCCAGGAGCGCCTTGATTGGAGACCCCTGGGTGAGCCAAGGACCATAAGGAACTGTCTGGAGCATATAGCCTGGGTTGAGCCATGGTATATCTCTCGCCTCAACATCGAATTGCCAAAAGATTACCCTAAGGATGTCTTTAAACTGTTAGATTACACTCGCCATATAGTGAACGAGTGCCTGCGAAACTTCCCCCAAGTCAAATGAGAGGGATCTTCCAACCAAAGATGGACAAAGGCCCTCGGTGTAACCTATGGACGACCCGCAAGGCCTTACGAAGATTGGTGGATCATGAGAGGTTACATACAAGAATATCGAAAGGGTCCTAAAGATGCACTAAGAGGGGCATAAATTAGCACTATAGCCAAACGGGAATTCCCGATTACAGCTCCCTCCAAATTTGCTTATTCAGTTCGCCGTAAGATTAGAGATGAGAAAAAAGAAGAGGATGCAATTTGAATGCCCAAGTAGAACGTGATTATAAATCCTGTGTAGAGTTAACTTGCTTATTTAGAAGAGGAGGCCACCATGCAGTATAAAAGGGTTGATGATGGACTATGGGTGATAGTGCTGAAGAAGGGGGAGAAGATAATAGAAGAATTGAGGGGGTTTATAGAGAGGGAAAAGATCAATTCCGGCTGTTTCAACGCTATTGGGGCGGTCAGTACAGTAGAGTTGGGCCATTATGACCTGAAGAGGGGAGATTATACCACCAGGAAGTTTGAAAGACCACTGGAAATCGTCAGCTTAATGGGGAATGTCACAACCACGGGGGAGGAGAGGGTTGTTCATGGCCACATCCTAGTGGGAACCGGGGAGATGTTCGTCTACGGGGGTCACCTAAAGGAGGCTACAGTGGCGGCAACCTGTGAGATAATCCTTAGAGAGTTTAAAGTAGGGGTAAGCAGAAAATACGACAAGGAAATTCAGTTAAACCTGATTGATTTGGAGGAATAAGTGGATAGGGAAAAAGTACTGGAGAACACCATCAGGAGATGCCGGGAGAGGGATATAATCATCCCCACCTACGAGGAGATGAGCCATCCGGAGAAGATCCCCCAAGGGATTAAGGATGAACTTCGCAACATTGGCCTTTGGGATCTCCACCCCAGAAATCTCTTCCGGATTACCTGGAAGAATGAGCCAGTGAAGTTTGGGGGAGGCTTTGACGGGGTAAATTATATGGAGATTCCCCCCAATCTCTCTGGAGTAGAGGCAAGGATCCTCATCCTCATCGGTAAGTGGTTCCCCACCGGCTCCCATAAGGTAGGGGCCACATTTGGCCCCTTGGTGGAGAAGCTGGTCAGGGGAACATTCGACCCCACCCGACAGAAGGCCCTCTGGCCATCAACGGGAAATTACTGTCGGGGGGGAGCCTATGATGCCCACCTCCTTGCCTGTCCCTCAATAGCGGTTCTTCCTGAGGGGATGTCCCAGGAGAGGTTCGATTGGTTAAGAAAGGTTGGTTCTGAAATCTATGCCACACCCGGTGTGGAATCAAACGTAAAGGAAGTTTATGACAAGAGCGATGAATTGAAGAGGGAGAGGGGTGAGGAGATCGTCGTTCTAAATCAGTTTGAGGAAATAGGAAATGCCATCTGGCATTATGTCTGCACTGGGCAAGCGATAGAGGAGGTTTACGAAAGGAAAAAGGAACCCAATCAAAGGCTGAGGGCCCTCTTCTTAACCCAGGGTTCTGCCGGAACTTTAGGTTGTGCTGATTATCTGAGGGAGAAGTATCCCACCATAAAGGTCTGCGCTGGAGAGGCCCTTCAATGTCCCACCCTCCTCTTCACTGGATATGGTGGACATAGGATAGAGGGGATTGGAGACAAACATGTCCCCTGGATATTCAATGTGAAGAACATGGATATGGTAGTAGATATTGATGATAATTATTGTATGAGGTTGATGCGGCTCTTCAATGAAGCTAAAGGAAGGGATTATCTGAAGAAAAAGGGGATTGACCCGGAGGTTGTTGATAAACTCGATCTGTTGGGGATTTCCTCAATTGCCAACCTGTTGGGTTCAATAAAGGTGGCTAAATACTTTGAGATGAGCGGGAGGGACCTAATCTTCACCATAGCCACTGATTCCATGGAGCTCTACCAATCCAGGCTCAGGGAAGCAAGGGAGCGAGATGGGGAGTATACGGAGTGGGATGCAGCGCGGGATTTCGACACCTGTTTGATGAATATCGGCATAGATTGGATGCTGGAGCTCTCCTATTGGGACAAGAAGAGAATGCATAACCTTAAGTATTTTACCTGGGTAGAGCAACGCGGGAAAGATGTAGAGGAACTCGACCGTCAGTGGTACGACGAGAATTACTGGAAGGAGAAGTTTCAATCCTACAAGGAATGGAATGAGCTAATCAGGGAGTTTAATGAAAGAACTGGCCTGTTAAAGGGATATAGGAGGAGAAGATGAAAACGGAAAGCTTTAGGGGAAGGGATTGGATCGACGCTGAGATCGATTTCACCAAGGAGGAATGGGAGACCTTAATCGACGTGGCCCTCGAACTCAAGAGGAGGTTCCTCCTTGGTGAGGACCACACCCATATCCTGAAGAACAAAACCCTCTATATGATGTTCTTTAACCAATCGCTGCGCACCAGGAGCACTTTTGAGGTAGGAATTCAGCAGTTGGGAGGATTTGCCTGCAACCTGGAACCAGGCAAGACCTATACCCCGGCGAGAAAGGGGTTTGAGGTTCCCTATAAGACGGAGAGGATATGTGATGTCGCCCGCGTGTTAGATCGCACAGGCGATGGTCTAGCCATCCGAATGTATGGGGAACCAGCCCACTGGATCTATGGGTTTGCCAACCAAACGATGAAAGAATTTGCTAAGTATATGCAGATCCCGATTATCAATATGGAGTGCGACAAGTTCCACCCCACTCAGGCCCTGGCTGATATGATCACCATCAAGGAAAAGTTCGGCGGTTTTAAGGGATTGAAGTTCGTGATGAGCTGGGCCTATTCGGGGTCAACCCACAAACCGTTGGCCGTTCCTCAAAGCTTAGTCCTTGCTCCCACCAAACTGGGGATGGATGTCATCTTGGCCAGACCCAAAGGGCTGGAGCTCGATCCAGAAGTGATCAAGAAATGCAAGGAGTTTGCCCAGCAAAACGGGTCATCCTTTGAGGAGACTGACTCTATGGAGGATGCCTTCAAAGATGCGGATATCGTCTACCCTAAGAGCTGGGGTTCCCTAAGTTATCTGGCCACCTGGGATGAAACCAGTGGAAGAAAGACAAGGGAGGCAGACCTGGAAGGTATGAAGGAGATCTTTGAGAGAAATAAGGATTGGATCTGCGATCAAAAGAAACTTTCCCTTATCAAGCCAAGCGGGATCTATATGCACTGTCTACCCGCTGACCGGGATATGGAGGTTACAGACGAAGTAATCGATGGTCCTCAATCAGTGGTCTACGATGAAGCGGAGAACAGGCTGCATGCCCATAAGGCGATTATGGCCCTCTTAATGGGTGGGAGGTTATAGGTAAAGCACAGAATTTTTATTGGATGGAATGGACAGTAAAAATCCTTTATCCCGTCCAAAAACCATAAGACCGAGGTGGCAGAAGCCCTCTTCGGCAACCAAACCGCCGCCGAATAAAGGCATCTGAGGCCACAGGAATTTCTATTTTCCCATTATCAACGGTGAAAAAATTCCCAGGGAGGAAGTGATGGCCAAGTCAAAGCTTTTTGGCAAAGACCTGATCTGCAGTCAGGAGTGGTCTGAGGAGGAGTTAATCCAGGTCTTGGAGCTTGCTGAAGAGATGAAGGAAAATAGGTTTAATTATCAGCCACTCCTAAAAGACAGGACATTTTTTATGTTCTTCTATAACCCCTCTGTGCGGACAAGACAATCCTTCGAATGTGCCCTCACCGAATTGGGAGGACATGCCCAGTTTTTGGAGCCGAAAACTATGAGGTTAAAGACAGCCACCACTGCTGGCGAAACGGTGGAGGATGCAGCAAAGGTGATGTCCAGATATGGATGTGGAATCGGAATAAGGATCTTAGAGGACATGGTATCCAGATATGGAGAGGGGGATGAACTGATTAGGGAGTATGCCCGTTGGGCAGAGGTGCCGGTAATCTCAATGGCTCACGACAAGTTCCACCCCTGTCAAGGGTTGGCCGATCTGATGGGGTTGAGAACCCACTTGGGGAAAGAGCTCCAGGGGAAGAAACTCCTCTTAACCTGGGGGCATGGTGCACTGGCCCGTTCCTGGTCCTCGGTTCAGGAGACCCTCCTCATCTCCTCTCGCTTTGGAATGGAAGTAACCTTGGCTTATCCCGCAGGATATGACCTCGATCCACAGATCATCGAACAGACCAAAGAAAACTGTCGGGCCAAGGGGAGTAGGTTTGAGATAACTCATAGCCCATTCGATGGGTACCGAGGGGCAGATGTAGTCTACTCCCGAAATTGGGTAAGCCCTGATGCTTACAGAGGGGGGAGATTCCACAAAGGGGAAGAGATGAAGAGAGCAATGAGATATAAGGAATGGATATGTGATCCGGAAAAGATGAAACTCACAGCCAACGCCCTCTTCATCCATCCTATGCCAGTGGACCGGGGCCATGAGGTTACAGACGAGGTCGCTTCGGGGAGTAGATCGTTAATATATGAGATCGCCGAGAATAGATTGCATGTCCAGAAGGCGATCTTGGCTTTGATAGCCAGTGATCTCTGGTGAGAAAGGGGATAGGATGAGCAAGGTCGCTGTAGTAGCTATTGGGGGAAACTCCTTGATCAAGGATAAAGAACATCAAACGGTTAAAGATCAATATGAAGCTATCAAGGAAACCTGCCACCACATAGCTAAACTAATCGAATTAGGATATGAGACAGTAATAACCCATGGAAATGGCCCCCAAGTAGGTTTTATCCTCCTGAGATCCGAACTGGCCAGAGATAAGATCCATCCAGTGCCCATAGACTCCGCCGATGCGGACACTCAGGGGGCCATAGGCTATAATATCCAGATGGCCTTGGGGAACGAATTCCAAAGAAAGGGGATAAAGAAGAATGTGGTAACAGTAGTAACTCAAATTGTGGTGGACAAAGAGGATCCAGCATTCCGAAACCCCACAAAGCCTATAGGCCCATTCTACAGCAGGGAAGAGGCGGAAAGGGGAAGAAAGCAATACGGATGGGAAATCATCGAAGATGCCGGCAGAGGCTACCGGAGGGCGGTCCCCTCCCCCAAACCCAAGAGGATCGTGGAACTGGAGGCCATAGAGACATTGATCCGCAATGGGTTTGTGGTAGTAGCAGCAGGAGGCGGTGGCATTCCGGTGATAGAGGAAGAGGGGGAGCTAAGGGGGATAGAAGCAGTTATCGACAAGGATTACGCTTCCTCTCTCTTGGCAAGTAGGGTAGGAGCACAACTCTTCCTCATCTCCACCTCCGTGGAAAAGGTCTGCCTCTACTTCAATACCCCTGAACAGAGGCAAATCGATCTGATGAGCCTGAGGGAGGCGGAGCAGTATCTCTCCCAGGGACATTTTCCCGAAGGAAGTATGGCTCCCAAGATTAGGGCAGTAATCTCCTTTTTGAAAGCGGGAGGCAAGGAGGCAATAATCACAACCCCGGAGAAGATAGAGGAGGCCATCAAGGGGATAACTGGAACGAGGATCATCCCATAGCAGTTTGAAGCTGACGGCTGAGAACTGAATAGTTACCACGGATAACCACGCACTAACACCGTGCAGCAAAGCCACGACCAAACAAGGGCCACAGATTACACGGAAAAAGGCAATTAAGAATGAAAATTTAAGTTAAACCGAGATGGCAGAACCTCGACTCTGCCATCATGGAGCTTCCCCTTTTGGAGTGCTGTGACTCTTGTCACAGCCTACGTCAACAGGAGTTGAGGTACTCCATACCCCCTCAGATTCGGGGATCTGACGGCTCGGTGGGGGTAACACGAATGGACGAATCCGCACGTTAGTTCACCACGATAACCACGGACAGATACAGCAAAACAGGGTTCAGTAGTCAGTTTACAGGGATAGGGGGTTAGGAATAACAGCATAAACTTCATTCTTAATTGCCTCTTCCTGTGATATTCCGTGGTGAACTGCTACAGATAATTTTTTATAAATCCTGAGAATCTGTGTCAATAGAGTTTTGCCAAAGGGAGCCAAGTTTATGGATATGGTAATCAGGAATGCAACCCTGGTTACTCATAAAGAGACATTCCGCGGGGAGATAGGGATTCAGGCCGGCAAGATAGCCAAGATTGGCGAAAGGATCTCTGGAGGCGTGATAACAATAGATGCCTCCGGCAAGCTTATATTCCCGGGGATAATCGACGCCCATACCCATATGGAGACACCGGTGAGGGGGATTACATCCTCAGACGATTTTTCCACAGGCACTAAGGCAGCGGCAGCCGGGGGGGTGACGACCATCGTAGACTTCACCATCCAGGCCAAAGGCCAATCCCTAAGGGAAGCCATCGACATGAGAAGAAGGCAGGCAGATGGGGAGGTCTATATAGATTATTCTCTGCACTGTAACCTAACCGATTTTAGGGATGGCTTCCTGGAGGAGATACCAAAGATAATCGCCTCAGGCATCACCAGCTTCAAGGTCTTTATGGCTTATAGGAACGAAGGGATTATGGTCAGCAATGAGAATTTGAAGCTCCTGTTGGAGGCGACTAAAAAATATGGCGGTCTCGTCCAAGTCCACGCAGAGAGCGGTTTCCTCCTCGACTATCTGGTAGAGAAAGCCATCCAAAGGGGCAATACCTCCCCCCTATTTCACCCCAAGACCAGGCCAAATTATGTGGAGGAGGAAGCCGTGGTCAGAGCAATTGCCCTGGCAGAGGAGGTAGGGGGAAACCTTTATCTTGTGCACCTATCAACAAGGGAAGCTGTAGAGGCAGTTAAGTGGGGGAAGGAAAGAGGGGTTAAAATATTTGCCGAGACCTGTCCCCAGTATCTCCTGCTCACCGAGGAAGTTTATCAATGGGATGATGCCTCATACTACATCACCAGCCCTCCTCTGCGAAGTGAGGAGGATAGAGAGGCCCTCTGGCAGGGGGTAAAAGAAGGGGTAATCGATGTTGTGGCCACAGACCACTGCCCTTTTACCCGAACCCAGAAGGAGAGCGGAGGGGGGTTTTTCTTTAAGACACCTAATGGCCTCCCGGGAGTGGAAACCCTCCTTTCCCTCATCTATTCTGAAGGGGTAGTAAAAAGGGGCCTTTCACCCAACAAGCTTGTGGAGCTTTTAGCCTACAACCCCGCCAGGGCCTTTGGGTTATGTCCGCGCAAGGGGACGATCGAAGAGGGGAGCGATGCAGATCTGGTGATTTTTAATCCAGAGAAGGAGGTAGAGATTAAAGCAGATGCACTACATATGAATACCGACTTCTCCCCCTATGAGGGCATGACCGTAAAAGGCGTACCAGAACTAACCATATCAAGAGGGGAGATCGTCTACGAGCAAGGCAATCTCCCCGCCAGCCCAGGAAGGGGGAAGTTTGTCCCAACCACACCAACCCACTGAGGATGTCATCGAGTTACCCCCCGTTAAATGTTTGACCATATTTATGGAGAGGGCCAACCTTCAGCACGCAAGATTCCTAAAATTGTCTTGAGCTGAAAGATCATCACGAAGCCCCTCACTTCTTTCTATCTTTGACAACGAATAATGCAAAATTCCAGAGGTTTACGCCTTACCTCTCCACCTCCTGAAGAACAAACCGGTAAACTTTACCCGTTTTCACATTTTCCAAGTATAAACCATTTTCATCCTCAAACATTCTCCATAGTTTCTGGCCATCTTTTTGGAAGAAGATGTCTCCAGTATGGTAAGCATGAGCTTGCACGTCACCTTCTACATCCAGCTTGTAATTCGGCTCCGTCGTACCAATGCCGACGTTGCCGTTGTTTGTAATTGCCATTCTGGATGTCCTGTTGTGGACATCAGGCCATCCACTTGATATTGGCATAGAAAAGATATCAATGCCATCAAGGATTTCATCTCTCCCAATTCCCCATGCCACAGGATAGAGTGCTGCGTGAAACAAAATACTTGCTTGGGACTCTGATCTAATTATAGGGTAAGCGTAGTGATGTGGTGATTCGATTATTGCCGGATAGGAGTAAAAATTCCCCAAGGGGGCGAACATTCTATTTATGTGTAAAGCCGTAGTCGGACTCATCGTGCCTATGCCGACGTTGCCGTTGAGGCGGTAGATGTTATCACCTGAGATAACCCAGTCAGCATCAGGAGTAGCAGAGAGAGCATACTCAGCCGTGTCAGAATACAATGCATAAAATGCCGAATCCGCCCTAGTGGCCTGATCTGCTCTATCAGCGACCCCAGACCTATATCCATAGGGGACACTAACCAATTTCTTCCTGGGCCAAAGAAATTCTTCCTCAATTTTCGTCTGCAGCCAAAGTTCTCGGCCAGTAAAGAGGGTATCAGGTATTCGCAAGAGCACATTGAACAAACCATTTGTAACCTCTACCGAGTCGTGTGTCTCACTCCAAAGAGGATACCCATATATGGGGTCATCAAAGATCTCAAAGGTCATATCCAGAATGTCAGTAACCGCAGAAGTGTCGCTTGAATTCACCAAATACCCCTGATAGTTTATTTGATCAGGAACACTTCTTGTGCCGCCGGGGAGTTCAACTGAGTATCTGTTTCCTTCTGCCCTCCTCAAAGCTGTGCTTGTTGAGGTTGCCTTACCTTTGCCGCCCCCACTGAGCACGGAGACCGCTACAAAGAGAAGCAGTCCAACTATTGCCAAAATGGAAATTATACCTTTAGCCTTCATCGTAACCTCCCTTAGATTTAAGGATTACGAAAAGAATCTTTTCAGCCACTAAGATGCAAAGGGAATATAAGGGTTTCAGACCTTTATCAAAAAGGGAAGAAGTCATTGCTAAAAGATTGTTTAACCTTAATGTCTTAGTGGCTAAACTGCTACTTTATTTCAGCAACAACAACTTCTTACTCGAAGAATATCTGCCTGCTTCGAGCCGATAGAGGTAAACTCCACTTGCTACCCCCCTTCCATAGTCATCCCGGCCATTCCAGACAACTGAATAGTAGCCAGGTGCTTGCTCCTCCTCCACCAGCGTCCTTACCCTCTGCCCTAAGATGTTGTAAATCTTCAGGCTGACCGCTGACCGCTTAGTGCTGATCGCTGGTAGTTGATAGCGGATGAGGGTTGTGGGATTAAATGGATTGGGGAAATTCTGGGAAAGACTATACTCCTTAGGCAAAGGTAAATCAGGATCTGGTTCGCTTTTTATCCCCACTTCCGGTCCCGGCCAGGACATATTCCAATGCCAAAATCCAGCCGATTCGATGTAAACAGGATTAGAGCTCATACCCACAACTGGTTGAGCAATGGAGACGCCAAGCAGATAGCTCTCACTTTTGGCTTCACAACCAGATGAAGACACCACGTCCGAAAGGATGAGATAACCAGCTTCAGGGGTGGCAACTGGAATATAGAGTAGGAAGATGGGGAGGACAATAAGGAGGATCTTGAGCTTTTGCATGGATTCCTCCTGCTGTTAAGATTAATCCTCTTTTATGAACCTTAATCTTGCTTGTTTCCCTCTATGATACCACCTCCTTCAAATTAAGGTTAACGAAAATGATGAAACCACGAGCATAGACCCTCAAAAGAGTTCCTTGGCTAAAATCTAAGGCCCTTTCTCATCCGGGTTTACACTTTTTCAGCATTCCGCGTAAGGAATCAACACATACTGGCTAACTGATGGGATGGGAAATAATAGAATTGATGAGGGGAAAATAGACATGTAGGTGTAAACATCAAGAAGGGAAATCATAAACGGTTTTCGCTACCGGCTTGGATATCAGACTTCGGCACCACTTTATTCAGTTGAGAACCATTGAAAAATATAACCAAACACGCCGACCACGTCAAGGGAAAATATGGGGACTGCTGGCTGATGACCCCACATGGTAACCACCCTGGATAGATTCTCTCTCTTTCAT
>JAOZPP010000061.1 GCA_029932675.1 bacterium | reverse complement strand
AAAACCTAAAAGCAAACACAATTTTTAAAAACAACCTAATTATACCAGGGACAGGGTTTCAGCCCTGTCCGAAAGAAGCGGACAGACATAAATGTCTGTCCCTACGGATGACTGAACAACCTCTGGATAATGGGATCGTCATTGGCTTATGAATAATTCGGGCTTACATCCTCTCCATAAGGGAAATTGGGCTTGAAAACCCCGCTTCGCTCAGTTTATGAATAATTCGGGTAAATCCGCTCCTTTAAACCCTCTCTGGGGAAGGACTCACAGCCCCTCCTCAATTTTAACTGCTCCCAAATTATGGTATAAAACCTCAAAAGTCAAGTTAAATCCAGACCTTGAGGAGAGGAAAAGCACTTGACAGGGGAGGTATTTTACCTTATTCTACATGAGAGGATTACTCAAAGGGCGAAAAGCAGCCCCCATCGAGGGGGGGGATGTACCTTGACCTGACTTGATTCCTCGAAGGAAGGAAGAAATGAGCTTGAAAAAGGGAAATTCGATAAAGATAAAACCACTATTCTTGTTGGGCTCAAATCCATCATTTGTTAGAGAAGATGGGTTAGGGTTCCGTGATATCAAGGAAGAGTCGGAGCAGGATGCTAAAACCGATGAAATCCTGCGCCAATTAGAGATGGATATGGAAGCCAAGGTTCTTATCAGAAAGGAGGAAGACCTCCACCGCTTAAACACAGAGGCCGATGCAT
This sequence comes from bacterium, assembly GCA_029932675.1. Classification (GTDB taxonomy): domain Bacteria; phylum SM23-81; class DAOVCL01; order DAOVCL01; family DAOVCL01; genus DAOVCL01. The sequence continues at coordinate 19,497 of JAOZPP010000061.1, read as the reverse complement.
TTATCATATTTGTCCACTCTATGAAGAGGTTTCCCTCCCTTATCACCCTGGCCAGCTTAGGTTTACCCATCATCCTCACTGGTGAAGAGAATGCACCAGGCGATGCCCTGGATATATTTGAGTACCTTGCAGATTATAACAACGTTGAGGTAGTATTCAGTTTTGAGGAGATCAGAGAAAGGGTTAGGGTCTTAAATGCCCTAAAGTGGATAAGAGAGACAAAAATCTGTGTCTTTGATCGGGGAGAACACCTGCTGGAAGGGGCTTGCTGGCTTAAGAATCCACTCTTAAGGGAGAAGCTAAGGACTGAATATATAGATCCATCAGATTTCGAAAGGAGATATAAAAAGGTAGACAAAAGAAGAGCCGTAAATTTGGCTAAGCAATGGATGAAGGAGTCAAAGGTTATAGAACCCTCTTTGGAGGAGGTAACAAAATCGGCATCTTTATATTTAGCGATGAGGGAGATCATAGAGGCCAAGGGAACAACCATAGCTTATGTGCTTTGGTGTGGACAGTTTACTGAGATGCTGGGGACGAAGATGTGCTTTGCCATAGCAAAACTGAATGATGCTGGTTACCTAACTGGATGCTGGAGGGGAGAGAATCTACTTCCTATGCTCATCTTACATGCCTTATCCACAAAGCCTGTATTTTTTGGAGAAGTTCATATGTACCATAACCGTGATGGGGTTATCAGCCTCAGGCATTGTGCAGTCCCCGGGAGGGGTTCATACGTTCTAAGAAGATGGCGCGATAAGGAAGGGACAGTCACTGGGTATTGGGAAATGCCCAAGGGAGAAGTTACCCTTGTCAATTCCGGCATAGGTGATAGAATAGTCGTGATGAAGGGTGAAGTGATAGACTGCAGGGACATCGGTGGGGATAATTGTAGAACAACGGTCTGGATAAAAATTGAGGGGAGGGAACTCATCCATAGGATTAGGGGGAGGGAGTTCGCCCTGACCTATGGAAACTACTTAAAGGAGACAAAAGAGGTAGCAACTATGTTGCAGGTTGAAGTGATATGAGCTTAAATGCTTCAGGAGATAATCCCCCAAATATGCTCATAAAAAGAACCAGATCTTCATCAATCTTTTAGTAACCGCTCTTGGCCAAGAACTTAAATTAACGAAAAGGAGAGGGTAGATGGCAAGCAAGAAACCAACCCTGGAGGATTGGCGGGGATTGTATAAGGCAGCAGAGGAATTCAAGGAAATAGAGAGTTGGGACTGGATGCTCGATTCGGACCTCTTTGGCGTGCAGAATCCGGAAAATGGGGAAGTAGGCTACTGTTGCATATTAGGGGCGTGGGGGGAGATGTTCGCCCTGGCAGTCTATCTGGGCGAAGAGGGATTAAGGGGATACCTAAAGATCCAATCCCAAGAGGTTCCCATGGATACTCTGGATGCAATCCATATCCAGAAGTGTTTAATGGCCTCCTTCGAAGACAGAAGATATCTGACAAAGGCCGATCTGGAGGTGATAAAGAGGCTTGGATTGAAATTTAGAGGACATAACTCCTGGCCTCTCTTCCGCAACTATTCCCCGGGCTACTACCCCTGGTACCTAACGCGGGAGGAGGTGAGATACTTGACCTTGGCCTTAGAGCAGGCCAAAGATGTTTGCCTTCGCTTTTTGGATAACGAAGATCTGCTTACACCTCCCAAGGGAAACCAATTGCTGGTTAGGGTTCCGGTCAAAGATGCCTCCGGGCTTAGCTGGAAGGACGAATGGATGGAATTAAAGCCCATAGAGGAGAAAGAGGTCGTTCTGCCCCCAATTGATGAGGTCCGGTTGAAGAGGATCGAAAAGGTAGCCCCCCACCAACCAATGACCTGGGAGGTTGATTTTTCCTACTCCCCCGAGCCGGTGAGGGACAAAAGGGGGGAAAGGCCCTTTTATCCTTACCTCTCGATCTGGATTGACCAGGATTCACGATTTATCTTAGATGTCTTCCTCCTTAAGGGGTCCGAGCTCCCCTCCCAATTCGCCGAAGAGTGTATAAAGCTGCTGGAGAGGGCCAAATCCTTGCCCACCGAGATCCAGGTGGAAAAGGAGATGGTCTTCCATCTGCTAAAGCCCATTGCCTCTGGGTTGGGGATCAAATTGCAATTGGTGAAGAAGCTAACCGCTATGGAGGAGACCAGAGAATCATTGAAGGAGCTCTTCCCCAGATTTGATTCATAACCTTAAAAATTTCAAATGGGAGAGAGGGGAGGATTACTAATTCCCAGAGGGGCTATCGTCCCTCTGGGAATTTGGCAAACGTAGAAAATCCCGCGGAGAGGAGGTGAAAACCTATGGAAAGGATGGTTGCCTTTTGCGGCATAGTCTGCACCAAATGCCCGGCTTATTTGGCCACTCAGAAGGATGATGATGAAGAAAGGAAGAGGGTCGCCCAGATGTGGACAAAACAGTTCAACACGGAGATCAAACCCGAGGCCATCAATTGTGATGGGTGTCTGGCCGAAAACGGAAGGCATATAGAATACTGCCAACTCTGTGAGATAAGGAGGTGCGGGCTGGAAAAGGGGATAGATAATTGTGCCTTCTGTGATGAATATGCCTGTGATAAGCTGGAAGGCTTCTTTGTCCATGCTCCTGATGCACGGACCACCCTGGAAGAGATCAGGAACGCTTAGCCCGACTTCTACCCAAGGAAAGGAGGTGCAGAATGGATTTATCCAGAAACCTTTGGGGATATATCCTCATCCTCCTCTGGGCTTTGACCTTTCTAGTGGGTTGTAGCGAGAACAAGACTACCAACCCATACGGTAGGGGAAGTATTGTGGGAACGGTAGAGCCAAAGGGTTGTGGAGCGAAGGTAGTTGCCCTCCAAGGTAAGCCAGTGGACTCCACCTGGGTGGATAAAGAGGGTTACTATCGGATCGATGGGCTCAGGGTGGGAACCTATTTCTTGCGGCTAAGCGCCCCTGGGTATAGTAGCTATACATCAAAGGAGGTTACCGTTTCTGATGGAGCGATCACCACCGTTCCCCTGATAACCCTCTCCGCAATGCCCGCTCAAATTACATCAACCCATCCCCGAGACGGGGATAGAAGGGTTCCTTTAGCCAATTATATCTCCCTCTCCTTCCTAAAGGCAATGGATGAGGGGAGTGTGGAATCCTCATTTAGCATAGATCCCCCTCTGGAGGGTGAATTCGTCTGGCAGGGCGGAAGCAGGAATTTCCGCTATCAGCCCAATTTTTCCCTCATCCCAGAGACTACCTACACGGTGACCCTTACGAGAGGTGCACAAACCGAGGAGGGTGAAAGCCTCTCCTTTGACTACTCGTTTTCGTTCACCACGGATCGAATAAGGGTGGAATCAACCCATCCCACGGCAGGGGAAAAGGATGTGGAGTTGTGGGATCACATCACCATCAGGTTTAACAGCGAGATGGACCATAGTTCTACCAAAGATGCCCTCTCCATTGACCCCCCGCTGAGCTGCACCTATAACTGGTATTCCGACTTCCCCTATTCGGGCTCCCGCCTGAACATCGAGCCCAATACTCCCCTGAGGGCAGATACGGAATATACCATTGTCATTGGTGAAGGGGCAAGGGATGTAAATGGATTTGGCTTCAAAGGACCCGATTCAGTCCGCTTTAGCACAGAAGGCCTATACCTCCGCTACTCCTCCCCTTCCAATGGCGCCACCGATGTGCCCACCAAAATCTATATCCGCCTTTCCTTCAATGGGTGGATGGAGGAGGAGAGCCTATATGGGGCCCTCTCCTTCTCCCCGCCGGTAGAGGGGTATTTCTCAAGCAATTACAGCCCCTGGGGAAGCGAAATCCGTTTTCAGCCAGGCTCCCCCTTGACCACCAGCACCGTATATACGGTAAAGGTATCTCAAGCGGCAAGGGACATCTATGGGACGAAGCTGGCAGAACCCGATTCCTTCTCCTTTACAACCGAACCGCTGCGAATAAGCTCCACCCATCCGGTCAATGGGGCAACCTGGGTAGACACCACAGCCAGTATATCGATTCTATTCAACACCTCAGTGGATCAGGAAAAAGCAGAAAGCGCCTTCTCCATCGATCCCCCAGCCGAAGGCCACTTCGAGTGGAATTCCCTCTACGAATTCTATTTCCATCCTGAAGGATACCTACGGGCAAATACCACCTACACCGTGCAGGTGGACACATCGGCCCAGGACATCGGTGGAATGAAGCTCCCCTACCCCTACCGGTTTTCCTTCACCACAAGGAAGTAAACCAAGAGGGGGGCTACCTTAAAGGGTAGCCCCCCTCTTGGAAGAGCTCATAGATTAACCTAGTTCATAGACTATGTGCCTCCAGAGGGATCTTACCTCCTCCGCTATCTTGCCACCAGTGTACTCCACCAGGCTAGCCCTCATAATCTGGGCTTTAGTCACCGCTGGATCATACCTCACCCTACCTACTACTTTCAGACCCACCTCCCTTGCCCATCCCTCTATTACTGCAGACATCTGGGGATTGAGGTCATACTTGTTGATACAGACAACTGTTGGTATACCAAAATGGGCAGTCAATTTAGTCACCCGCTCTAAATCATGCTGACCAGAAAGGGTAGGCTCGGTGACCACCAGAGCGAGGTCAGCCCCGGTAACAGAGGCAATCACCGGACAGCCAATGCCCGGCGATCCGTCGATAATTACTAAATCTAAACCTCGCTCCTCAGCCAGATGCTTAGCTTCCTTCCGCACCAAGGTAACCAGCTTTCCCGAATTCTCCTCAGCGATGCCCAGCTTAGCATGAACCAATGGCCCATTGCGGGTCTCAGAGATGAACCACTCACCGTTGATCCGCTCTTGAAAATCAATGGCCTTCTCCGGACAGATATAGAAACAGACGCCACATCCTTCACAGCCAATGGGATCCACCCTGTAGACTCGATCCTCTGGGGGACCAGTGCCCCTGATGGCCTCAAAGCGACAAACCTCCTCACATCTTCCGCAAGCTGTGCATTTCTCCTCAATTATCTCTGCTTTCTTACTTCCAGAAAAGGGCTTCCGACGAAGTATCCGGGGTTCCAGGATGAGCCAGAGGTCAGCAGCATCCACATCACAATCGGCAAGAACCTTCCTTTCCGCCAAGGTGGAGAAGGAAGCAACCAAGCTCGTCTTCCCTGTGCCCCCTTTGCCGCTTATCACCACAAGTTCCTTCACCTCACCCCCTTTGGGCGAGGGCCCTTGAACCCTTTAGCCCAAATCAATTGGCGATGGACAATTAACCTCGCTTCTGATCTCCAAAAGCCAGTTTCCCTAAGCATATTGGCTACTTCCCCTACAGAATAGTAGGTTTCGTTCCATAGTTTTTGAGCCAAAGAGCCTCGCGGGAATTCGATGATGAGAACCTCCCCTAAGGGGTGAAGAACTCTCCTGGCCTCCTGAAGAACGGCTAAGGGGTCTCCCATCTCATGTAAGGACCAGAAGAGGAGAACCGCATCTATAGCCCCCTTACCAATGAAATCAAGCGATTGAGCATCTCCCCGGAGGCAGCTTATCCCCTCCCCTGCTGGAGGAAACCCCAGATCAGATATGTCCACTCCTATGGTGCTCTTTCCATAGGTTTCAGCCAACCAACGAAGAAGTTTACAATCTCCACATCCCAGATCTAAGATGCAATTGGCGTACCTTAATTCCTCAGCAACCTGGCTGAACAACCAGGGTTTAAGCCGCTCGTAGAAATCCGACAAGGATTCCCCACCGGTTAAGAGAGCGGACAGGTTCCGGTGGGACAGGTGTCGCTGCTTGTTGAAGAGGAGCTACCGGAGATCTGGGCGCTAAACAGGGAGATCTGCTTCTCCATCTCCCTGCTCCCACAACCCTGGCAAATATGTTCCCCCTTGAAGTCGGCCCTTTCCAGGAACTCAGTGATTTGACCACAGTTTTTGCATCTATACTCGAAGATAGGCATAGGTTTACCCCTTTCCCTTAAAATTCCTCTCCACGGATTTAAACAACTGACGAAACCGGGATCGATATTCAGGGAGGGCGTTGATGGCCAACTCCCCCCGCGAGTAGGCTTCAGCTACCTGGCGGTCTTCTGGTATCTCTAACAAAATTTTGATCCCCTCGGTTTGGCAATACCTTTTCACCTCCTCGTCCCCTACATTAGATCGATTGATTACCACCCCAAAGGGGATGGATAGCTCCCGGATCATCCCCACGGCAAGTTTGAGGTCATTGAGGCCAAATGGTGTGGGCTCGGTTACCAAGACGACAAAGTCTGCCCCTTTAACCGACTCGATAACCGGACAGGAGGTTCCCGGTGGGGCATCAACAATGCTTATCCCCTCACCAGGGGGAGCAGAGCCCTTCACCTTCTTAATCAAGGGCGTTGCCCTGACTTCACCAATAGCCAGAAACCCCTGGACAAAGTCCATCCCATCCGCCGTGCCTACCTCCACCACCCCTATCTGCCGGGGCACCTCTTTGATTGCCCCCACCGGACAGATCAGTGAACACCCTCCACAACCGTTACACAGTTGGGGAAAGGTCAACACCCTTTTGTTAATGACCACAATTGCGCTGTATTGGCAGATTTGACCGCAGAGCCCGCAGCCAGTGCACTTTTCTGTGTCGACTTGCGGGATAGGTATCCCCGCGGGGATCCTTCGCCTTATCGCCGGTTTAAGGAAGATGTGTCCATTTGGCTCTTCCACATCGCAATCGATGTAAACCAGCTTCTGCCCTTCCTCTGCCATAACAGAGGCCAAATTTGTGGCCACGGTGGTCTTCCCTGTCCCCCCCTTACCACTGGCGACAGCTATCTTCATAGGTCCTATTTAGGGATCGGCAGATCATTGAGAGGCAACAATTCCCATCATCTAGCCCTCGTCATCGGGGCACCACAGGCAGGACATCTCATCTGGGTGCAAGGCGTTCCTTGGGAATGGGGGACTTTCTTCCCACAACTTGGGCAAATACAGCTTCCCCCTGGGCCCAACCCATACCCTCCCATCCTCCCCCGACCACCGCCCCGTCCCATCCCCATCCCCCTTCCGGTCCCTGGCCCCTGACCCAAAGGACCTGTTCCATCACCTCTTGGCATCTTTCCCTCCCTTTTTAGGTTTAGACCAAAGTTTTTTACGGGATATTCCCCCTGTAATCAATACTTCAAATCAGCCTATACTTATAGCTCCAGTGGGACATACTCCCACACATCGAGCACATGCTGTACACCCATCCTTCACTACAGCTTTTTCCCCTTCCATCTGAATGGCTTGCGTAGGGCAGACAGGAATACAAATCCCACAGCCAGAGCACTTCTCCTGATCAATTATAGCGATAGCACGAGTTCCAGTCCCAACCTCGAGCTGACGAATCCGCTCCTCCAGACGATTTTTCTCCTCCTCAATGGCCCGGGCCTCTTCCCGCAGCATCCTCAACTCATCCTCTCGGCTCAATTGGTTAGGTACACCCCCCTCCCTCAATACCGGATGTGACCTCCCCAACCCCATTCGGTACCCCCTTCCCATCCCCCGACCAAATCCCCCTCCTGGCCGCCCTGAATGGGGCAATCCACCAGTGCCAAAATGCCCCTCTACATTAGGCCCAGATGTTGCCCTTAGTCCACCAGATTTGAACCTTTCTACAGCCTCCTTCACCAATCCGTTCACGCCAACCACTACCTGAACCCCGGCAGCAGTGAGGGTCTGGTAGGCATTAGGGCCACAGTTGCCAGTAAGCACTGCCTTAGCTCCCCTCTCGGCAACAAATTGGGCAGCTTGAATCCCGGCTCCGCCACCGAGCGAGAGATTAGAATTCTCCACCGCTTCAAAGTCCATCGTCTCGGTCTCCACAAAAAGAAAATAGGGACACCGACCGAACCTTGGGTCAACCTTTGAATCCAAGCCAGTTCCTTCTGCTGTCACCGCCACTTTCATAAGCTTTTACCTCCTCTGAATAGAGCTCCAGGTGGGGGAAGAGGGACCCCTTCCCCCACCTGGAACATCTCACTTCTCCTCCCCCTTCTTCTCCAGTTCTTCTATACGCTTTTTGATCCCATCAAGGGCATCCTCAAAATATTCAGCCTGCCCTTTAAGGAAATCGATCTCCTGCTCACGGGTCAAGTATGGCGAATGAACTGGAGCATAGGGAGGAGTATATCCCCCAATCGGAACCGTCCGCCAAGCGGGATATCCCCAACTAGCCCTTGCCCACCCGGGAAGTCCGGTGGCATAATACCAGTTCCGATGGCCCCGACCACCACCCCATCCCCAGTATCCTCTACCCAATCCCCAATAACCCCGCCCAGGAATGGGGTTCATATAACCGGGGACAGCATAGCCGGCACAGAAACCGGCAGCCCTACCAGTCATTGGACCAAGCCCTGCCGGTCCAGTTCCATCTCCACCTGGCATTTTAACCTCCTTTCTTAAACTTCTTAGTTCTTGCCCTTCCAAATTATAAAGGGAAAAGCCAAATATAACGAGCTAAGTTCCCATCAAAGATCAGCCTTCCGGCAGACACCGTTGGGAGAACAAGGTGGCCTGTCACACCGTTCTGTCCTTCCACAACAGGTAGTTCCTTTTGCAGAAAATCCACCAGTCCTAACCATACCTGGCGCGGAGAACAACCGGGTAAGATTGGAGCCTCCACAATCTGGACAGGTGAGAGCTTCCCCCCACCCTAATCCCTTTTGCAAGACCTCAGTTATCCTTCCGCAGTCCTCACACCTATATTCGTATACAGGCATTCTCACCCCCTTAGCCTTAAAAAGGAGCCAAGATGCTGCCCTAAGGAATTGCTACTTTTAGCCGGTTCCCCTTTCTATAACCTTTTCAACTATTCTGGTAAAAGCCTTTGTCGCCTCAGATTCAGGCTGACTGGAGACGAAAGGTTTCCCATCATCGCCAGATTCCACAATATTCGGGTCTATGGGCACCCTGCCCAAAAATGTTACCCCTAACTCTGCGGCGGCTCTCTCGCCCCCCCCTTCCTTGAAGAGGTTAATCCTCTCCCCGCAGTGAGGACAGACAAATCCGCTCATATTCTCGATTATTCCCACTATCTGGAGATTAAGTTTACGGGCAAAATTGACCGCCTTTCGGGAATCCAGAATCGATACATCTTGAGGTGTAGTTACGATTATGGCACCTGTGGCAGGGATGAGCTGAGCAACCGAAAGCGGTTCATCACCAGTCCCAGGAGGGGAGTCAACTATCAACCAATCCAAATTCCCCCATTCAACATCTCCCAGGAATTGCCGAATAGCCTTCATCTTTAACGGACCCCGCCAGATCACCGGAAGGTCAGGGTCTTGGAGAAGGAACGCCATTGAAACGAGTTTCAAGTTTTCTGTAACGGACACGGGTAAGATCCTATCTTTTCCCGTTGCCCCCATCCTCTGTCCCTCTACCCCTAACATCTTCGCCAGGTTTGGCCCGTGAATGTCAACATCCAAAAGGCCAACTTTCAATCCCTTTTTAGCAAAAGCTAAGCCTAAATTGGCTGCAACTGTGCTTTTACCCACACCTCCCTTACCACTAAATATCAGAAGCCTGTTCTTCATCCTCGACAAAGTCGCTTTGACCTTCTCATCCTCTTGATTGGCCATAATATGCCTCCATTTTAGCCTCTATCAGATCATATTAGAGGGTTAACTTCAATCCTCTGAAGGGCTGTTCTCAAAAACAGCTAATGTACCGGGATCGCACCCGATGTCCCTGGCAATAACCGGACATTTGACCTTCAACAAGAAAAATATCTTTCTATGGTTAGACTCGCTTAGCGTTTCATAGTTTCCCTGGCCCTTAGCAATGATCAGATCAGCCCGATTAAAGAGGCGACGAAACCTCTCCGAGCACTGCTCTAAGATAGTCCCGGGAACATCCGATCCATTATCTACGAGCTTTACCAAATTGGAGAGTCCTATATTCTCTGCATCCTCTATGGTAGCATCATTAATCACTGGACTCCCCTTGACTACTAAAGTGATCCTCTCCAAGGGCATTTCTTCCAATAGCAACCTATCGAAGGCTATCTCTCCGGCATTGTCAGTGAGATAAAGGATATCTCTTGCGTTGAAGACATTGACCTGCAACTTCTCAATGGCCTCTTCATCAATTGGGCTCTTCAGGGATTCATCGATGGTTTGGTCCATCCTCTCCCCATCGATGGCTCCAGCGGGGCCAAAGTCGATTATGTTCCCAGCAATAGCCAATCTCACCGCGGTCTGGAATCGATCCTCGGATCGATCAACTTTCTCCTTCAATTGGGGATAGAGCTCCATAGCGAACCTATTAAATCTCCTCTTCACCTCCCTATAGGGGTCCGGGTTACCACTTACCTGACGAATAAGCCTATGAATCTGCCAACCCATATAGGGGGGAGACTGATTGAGATCCATCTCCGAGACAAGCCGCAGTACTTCTCGCAACACATATTCCTGTAATTTGGGGTCAGCGGTAACCATCCTCACTGCTTCTAAGGTTTGACGGAGAAAGCAAGGGATACACTCAAGATAAGTCTTCATGAATCCTCGTTTGCCACCAAACCCTTCTCATTCCTCCGTGGAACTTCCCTCTGGGCCCCCGCCACCTACATCCAGGCATGAGAAATCGGTGGTCGGAAAGCCTGCCCTCCAGATACGCTTGCAGAACATCTTCAACCAACCCGCTCATCCAAGGGACGATGGTAATCCCAGAACCAATGAGCATAGCGGCGAATTGCCGTGAGATAGCCCCACAAATCAAGGTGTTTACACCAAGCTTCACTAGTTTATTTACCCGCCGGGGAGGGTAATACTCCTCAAACCTCACCTCTGCACGGGAGAGGACATCCCCCTCCTCTACCTCAGCAACTAGAAGGTTGCGGGCAGTATCAAAGAGAGGAGATATCCGGGAATTCCAGACAGGAAGAGCTACCTTCATCGCCTTTAGATAAAGCAAACTCCGTGCCAAACAGCAAAGATCTCCAATTATATTTTAAGTCTAAAGATAACAGTAGGTTACAAATTCAAAGGAAGTAGTTGATGGACGAAATTCAAGGACGGAAATTGCAGAATTGCATTTTATTCGGCCCTATGATTTGCAAATTTGCAATTAATTGGTTTTCCTCTCCGGTGGTTGAATACCAAACCGTTTCATCTTCCTCCAAAGGGTGGTCTGGTGAATACCCAGCTCCTTTGCCGTTGCTATTCTGTTCCACCCATTTCGCCTGAGGGCATCAACAATGAACTGGGCCTCAAGCTCATTCAATGTCAGTGGAGGAGAAACCCTGGCCTGAGAGGGTTGGAGATAGTCTGGAAGGTGTTCAGGGAGGATAAGTTTGCCCCGACATAAAACAAAGGAGTGTTCTATGATGTTTTCCAGCTCCCGCACGTTGCCTGGAAAATCGTGTTTCATCAGGATGTTAAGCACTTCAGGCGAGACTCCAGTGATGTCTTTACCGCGCAAGCGGTTAAATCTGGTGATAAAGTGATCAACTAAAAGAGGGATATCCTCCCTTCGTTGACGCAATGGGGGGAGAGAAAGCTTCACCACATTTACCCGATAATATAGGTCCTGCCTAAACTCCCCCCTTTTCACTAACTCGGCGAGGTCCTTGTTGGTCGCCGTGACCACCCTCACATCAGCTTTAACTGGCCGAGTTGCACCTAAGGGTTCATAGGTCCCTTCCTGAAGTACCCTGAGCAGCCGAACTTGAAGGGCCGGGGAGACGTCCCCAATTTCATCCAAGAAAATAGTCCCCCCTTCGGCTAAAGCAAAGCGACCAGGCTTGTCCCTCTTAGCATCGGTGAAAGCCCCAGCCTTATAACCAAAGAGTTCTGATTCCAAGAGGGTGTCAGGAAGAGCTCCGCAGTTGACCACTATCAGGGGACCCTGGCAACGGGGGCTCAGGTTATGGATGGCTCTGGCAAAAAGTTCTTTCCCAGTTCCGCTTTCTCCTTCAATCAAAACTGTGCTTTCGCTACGGGCTACTTCAGGGAGGATGTCAAAAAGCCTATGCATTTCATGGTTTTGGCTCAGGATGTCTGCAAAGCTATAGCGGCCCTCCAGTTCCTTGCGGAGTTCCTCAACCAAACTGAGATCGCGGAAGATCTCCACTCCACCGATGATCTTTCCGCCTTGATCTCTCAAAATCGCCGTAGATACACTAACTGGGATCCGCTCTCCCCGCGCATTAACGATGTAAATCGCCTTGTTGGCCAAGGCTGGCTTCCCGGTCTCCATAGTCCGTCGGAGGGCGCAATCTGCTTCACAGATATTGGCCCGGAAGACATCGCTGCATGGCCTACCTATGGCCTCCTGGCGAGGAATGCCCGTTATCTTCTCTGCAGCTCGGTTAAAGGAGGTAATCTTCCATGTGAGATCCACAGTGAAGACCCCCTCGGCAATGGAATCGAGGATGACATCTTCCCTCTTCTTTATCCGCATATCCAAATTATAGGGATGAAACCTCGGATTGTCAAAGGAAATTACTTAATGGGCTATGAGGCCTATGCCAAACGATCTGGAGAGGTGTAGGGCCCTACGCCCCTCCAAATCATAAAGCCAAGATCACCAGCATGATAAGGGAGGACGAGGTTTCCCTCCGGGTTAGCCCCTATTAGTCCCAGAACCTCCAAGAAAGTCCCCCATAAAAGGAGCGAGGGGGCATAGGGTAGCCGTTTCGCAGTTGATAGCCGATATTGCTCAAGTTTTCCCCCTTCAAATAAACACTTAAATCTAAAAAGCTTATGGTCAAAGTGGAATTTAACAGGAAAGTTGGAGGAAGCCTACTCCCCCTCTCTGTATATCTAAAATCCCTCCATCCTCCCTCCATCCAAAGATTAAGCACCAATTTCTTGTCAATTAACCGGGGAGAAAAATTAAACCACAGCCTCAGCGAATTGAACGGCTGATAAGGGAGTGGACCTTTCCCACTCTCCTCTGCCCACAACAGATTATAAACCGCACCGATCCGAAGGGGGCTAATGGGAAGGAAGATAAGGCTCAGCTCTTCTCCCACAAATTCCGCCCGTGTCTTATTGACCACCGTATATTTGAATGTCCGAGGATCGGCCTCCCATTCGATTAGATCCCTCATTCTCCGGTAGAAAAAGTTAACCACCAAGTGGTTTTCCTCCCTCCAAGCCGTTTTGAACCCCATTTGCACCTCCCATCCTCTCTCCGGCCTCAGATCCGGATTACCGGCCATATATGGATCCCTCCAATAAAGATCATTGGCCGTCGGAGCACGATAGGAACGGTTAAAAGAGCCGAAGAGAAGCGATTCATTCCCTATTTGATAGGTAAGGTTAGTTCCTGGCGAGAATTGATGGCCAAAGGTAGTGTGGTGATCTAACCTACTGCTCACTCGCAGGGTTATCCTGGGAGCAGGTTTAAGGTCATCCTCCATCCAAATTGCCGCTCTTCCCACATTAGTAGTGCCTATATCGGTGCTCCAGAAACCTACCCTTTCTACCCTTACCCCAAGGTTTACCCCCGGCCCTAGGGCCCCCCCTTGAAAGCTTAGGCCATAGACCCTGTTCTGATGGGTGGAATATGTAGGCCAAAGTGGATCTGGGTTGTTATACCTCTGCCAAGAATTGGAAAGATAGGCTTGAACCTTAAATTGACCAGGCCACCACCTCCTTCTTTGTAATCCAAATGAAAAATCGACCCTTTTGTCATTCTGTCGGGCATTGGGAGTAGAAGAAAAAATTGGTCCCGGAACGCCCAGCTCACCTTTGTAGTTCAGTGAGGAAAAGGTCAACTGCCAATCCCTTGATAAACTGTAACTCAAATTACCAGCGATTGTGCTGGCTTTATATTCACTATTCGGCCTATATCCGCCGTAGTTTTTCATCTCCCCGCTAAGGTAAAGGTTTAACCTCTCCCCTATCCCCCTCCCTAATTCAAATTGGCTTCTTCTAAAACCATAATCCCCCTGCCAAAACCCAATCCTGGAATACGGACGCGAACCTTTAAACTCCTTGGTTATTATGTTCACCACCCCCCCCACAGCATCGGCCCCATAGAGGGAAGAAAGCCCCCCTCTGACCACTTCTACCCTCTCTACAGAGGATAGAGGAACCTGGTTCAAGTCCAAGCCTCCATTCTGTGGACTATTTAGAGGACGGCCATCCATCAAGAAGAGAATCTGCCCAGGGGTGCTCCCTCTCATACTCAAGGCAATTAATTGACCACTCCCCCCATAGCGGCCTAGGTGTACTCCTGAACAAAGCCCCAAAACCTCCCCCAGGTCTTTGCCAGCCATCTTATCAATTTGTTCGGATGTAATGAGAGTAAAATTCGGTGAAACCTGGGAAAGGGGCTGAGGATAGCGGGTGGCCGTAACAACAATCGGCTCCAAGGAATAGCTCACTTGGGTCGTGTCCACCAGTGTAGTATCTACTCCCTGATTAGCCCCAGCCACGCTAAGCCAACCCAAGAAAAGGGCGATAACTAATGCTCTAGTTTTCATTTACCCCCCTTAATTTTAATTGTTGAACAGCCCCCACCTTCGCCTCAAGATCGCCCCCCCTACGAGGGCGAAGATAAGGAGGTTGGAAACCATATGAACAAGGGAAAAAGTGAGGCCTCCGACAACAACCACATACCATTCCCTTCTCAAACCAAAGGCCAGGGCAAAGGCAAGATTGGTGAGGAGATCATAGAAAAAGGTAAGAAAAAACCCTCCCCCTGCCAGTAAAGCTCCTTTGGCTAAAATAGACCTAACTCTCCCTATCCTCTTCCCCATCACCCCCCCCCCGAACCCAACTAATCCCATACCTATCACCTGGGCACCGGCTACCGGCATCACCGCAGGGCCCAAGGGATTAAAGAAAGAAAATAGTGCCATAGCAACAGACCCCACCAACATCCCTTTGAACTTGCCCAGAAAGCAGCCAGATAAAAATATGGTCAACATAATAAGCTCCACATTGGGAATATGGGCTAAGGCAAAACCCAGAGCCAAGGCCAGGGCGACAAAAAATCCCATCCTGACAAGCTCTTTGGTGGTGAGAACCATTCTTGATTTCACCTTTAAGGATAAAAATGGAAAGCCCAACTCCCCGAAAAGGAATTGGGCTAACTGGACGCTCACATCCTCCCTCGAGGATAGATGCAAAAAGCAGATCTCAGGCAGGTCTCCTGGCTTACAGCATAACAGCATCTTAGGCCTTCCCGTTCCTTTTCTAAAACAGTGACCTAAAACGGGTGAAAGCTGCTCACAGTGGCGGGGCCGCGGTGGATTTTCACCACCTTCCCTATTCTCCCCAACGGGGCACCTGGATCCCGATGTTTGAAAGAACCCTTCTAAAATAAGAGGTTAAAACCGCCTGTCAAGCGGAAACTGCTCTGACTACACCACATCTTTCTTCAAAGATGGTTAGGAAAAAGGTCCAAGGCAGGGTAGCCATAATCCTTAGGTTGCATAAGCTATTGATTCATTAGGATTTCGCTCACTAAGGCCTGGACTACCGATTCTCTCTTTTTGCCAAACTTTTCTTTCAGCCTGATCCTCATTTTACACCACAGCACCAAGAAAAGAGGCACACTGCTCAAGAAGACGCTGGTGAGCTTGCTTGTTCACAGTGGTGGCTAGTGATCAAGAAGCTCACGGAGGATTTAGTTTGGAGCATCGCTGTCCATATATCACGTTCTGCCCAGCAAACGTCCAAATTCAGCGGCCCGCCGTAAGGCGGGTCCGCTGGAATGATTTGTTAGGTTTTTTATTCTGCATTTAAATTTTTCAATATCTTTTTTGCTAATGGTTCTTTGATCTCATTATGACGAGGCACTGCTTCAATAACTCCAGTTTTCGGGTTGATCCAAAGAGAATGTGACTTGCCTTCTCGTTTTAAATAACAACCGGCAATCCTTAATCTTCGCTCTAAATCACGTCGTTTCATCCAATCACTATCTTTTCCTGTATTACATCTTGAGGTAACCCACGAAGGATATCCTGCCTCCGATCTTCCAAAATTAATTCAATAGCTTCCCGCAAGCTATTTTTTGCTTCTTCTATTGTTTCCCCCTGTCCATTTGCACCAGGAACCTCTGGGCAAATAGCCCAATATCCACCTTCAGGTGCTGGTTCGATAATTGCTGTAAACTCAGCTTTCATATCTCCTCTCCTACTTCTTGTTAGCCTAACGAAAGCATCACCCGCTTGCCGTGTTTGCAATCCAAGAAACTTTAACCAGAACCACGGCTGGCAAAATTCGCACCGCTCATCCACCGCCGAAGGCGGGTCGGGTACATGCACTGCTAGCCAGCCCCGTTTCTACATAAACTCGGCTATTGCCACCTGACGCTTTTCGGCAAAACTCTGACGATGTAGTTTGATGCGCTCGATCTCGTGCAGAGTTTCTGCAGTAAAGTAACTCTCACCACAATTCGGACAGCTTACCAGAGGAATATTTTCAATGACCAGCAGATTCTCGCCCTTACCGTAACTGCGGGTAACTTGCCGAATACGAGCGCCTTCCTTGCCACAAATGTCGCATACCATAATTTCACCTTTTGCGTTATACGCGATAGACGGTAACGATCACCAATTTACCGATGGGGCTGATTTTGGCGACCACAACAATTTCATCGCCTGTCACCGTTTGACCTTTGACCAAATATTTCCATTCGCCAGTTTGGGTATCCTTTTGTCGTTCAATGATTTCACCCGTGAGCAGACTGCGTTCCACATCAAAAATGCTCAATTCGTCATCGCTCATCTCTTCTTCAGCGTGTAGCGTCATCACATATCGACGGCGGCGAACTTTCTCCCGAATTTACTTCAACACACGCTGAAACACTATCGTCTCCTACTCCTAAGAATGATGGATACATCAACTTGACTCGCGAAAAATATACCAAATGACTAAGGCTGGCTAACGACCAGGCTCCCTGCCTCTATGGAGCGCCTGTCTGCGTGCGTTCACGCACAGGCAGGCCAGCGGAACGGTGGTCAGGTGCAGCGCCTTGTTAGACAACAGTTTCATCTGCTTATACTGTCTCGAATAGCAGACTCTTTAGCGCCTCTACAGCCACACGGTTGCTTAAGCCTAGTATTTCAATGCCAACCACGTTATTATTTACATCATAGTCGAGAATTACGCCGGGGCTTATCTCCTCAGAGTCGACAATAGCTGATTCGTCGAGCCGAAAATATAAAGCATCATTCTTATGATCCACCTTTAGCCCCATTGCAACCTCCTCGTTATCCTACGATCAAAGAAGACAGTTACATTTCTGTGGGGTTTATTAATCCGGATTCACTACGAGGTGTAGGTATCGTCCTCCATATTGCTCAATAGCCCGTATATAGTGAACTGTCCCCTCTTCCTTCATCTCCTTTCTCTCCGGATCTTCTATGGCCAGTTTCACCCAGTCCTCCTGAATGTTTCGCTCCTTATCTTCTCAGTGCACCATAAGCGTCAACAAGTTCTAAAACCAGCAACCTCATTCAATTCTACAATATCCACAATCTCACTTCCCTCCTTGCTTTACACAACAAAATCGTCGATTTCCTTGATAACGGCCAATAAATCCTTGTGACCATCCCGGAGTCTCTCCAGCGTTTTTTTAAAAGAATGCCCTAAAATAGCACGGTATTTGGAGATGTCAAATAGATTTTTCAGACTATGGACATTAGGCTAAAATTATGTTAACCACCGACCGGGGATCTATCCATACAAAACTATTGGATGGATAACTACTCCTCATTGCGGCCCTTGCTCACAGCAACCCAGTTAGTGAAACATATGGAGTTCGGAATGAGAAACTCTGCGTCACCACCGTCGAGCTCAGTATATCGGAGGTTTATATTGGTAACCACACCTTCACATCCCGCTACCTTTATCCTATCCCCGCAACGAAAGGGGTGATAAAACAATATCAGCATGCCAGCGAGCAGATTTGATAAAGCATCCTTAAGGGCAAACCCCAATGCGAACCCCGTTAACCCAAGACCAGCCACCATCGCCGTTACATCAACCCCTAATGTCCCCAGTGCTGTAATTAACCCAACAATTATGACCACGATCTTTAGCGCGGATCCGATCAACCGGATAACCTTGCTCTTATCCCTATCGGCTTTGGTAGCAAGCTTAGTGGTAATCTTCTTGATGATCAAACCGATTAGGTAAAAGGCAAGGAAGATGCCGATTGAGACAAGAAGTTTCGGTGAAAAGGCGAAAACCTCTTCACCGGTATGAACTAACAACTCACTTATGCCCTTGCTCATCTTCCATAGCCTTGCTTGTCATCTAACGACCAACTTTAACCTCTTCGGTAAATCAGGAGGATAGTGCTGGAGAGGAACTCTGTATTTCCATTATTCCCTTATCACTGCCATTTTCTTTATGGCTGTATAATCATCTGCCTGGAAGCGGTAGAGGTAGATGCCCTCGGCGACGGTGCGGCCAGCTTCATTCTTGCCATCCCAGTAAGGGGCTTTCCTTTTGTCCCGGTAATCGTCCCTTTTCATCTTGCCTAAATTGATCTCTCGTACCCTCTCCCCGGAAACTGTAAAGATGGTTATGGATACCTTCTTTTTGTCCTCTGGCAGGATATAAGGGAAATAGACCTTCCCTGTGCCTCGGGATAATCGAAAAGGGTTAGGGTAGTTCTGGGATAAAATTGGTTCAGGAGAAGTGACATTGACTTTTGCTGAGCCAGATATAAGGCCGACCTTGGCCACAATCTCGGCAGATCCTTTTCGAGAGGCCGTGAAGAGACCATTTTGATCAATAGTCCCGGCATTACCTACAACCTCCCAAGCCGGATAGATGAGGATCTGATGGTTGGAGTTGTCAAACCCTATAGCTGTAAACTGCTGAGATGCTCCTACGGCAAGGTAGATCAAGTAGGGCATTACTTGAATGCGGGTAAGTGCGCTCTTCGTCACAATGACCTGGGCAGTATCAGCCATCCCCTCCCGGGATGCTATTATCAAACCCTTCCCTGTATCCTCATCAGCAGTAAAATAGCCTACGCTATCAATACTCCCTATATCTCCCACTACCTTCCAATCAAACCAATTGGGATGTGCAGTAATTTCTTGTGCTTCTTCGTCATATCCCTTCATCCCAAACTGCTTGGAGTGAAACTGAACCACATAAGCCGTACCGGGCGTTATAGAGATGTCTTTCAATTCCGCCAGGTTGTCCAAGTTGGAATCATAGGTGGCAGAGTAATAGTAGACACCCCCGCCATTGACATCTGAGACAACAGAAGCAATGAGCATGATCTGGGAGAAATCCTCCCAATTAGCCAAACGAATCTCGCCTCGGTTGTCAGAATCCAAAGCGAATTGTTTGATAATCGCCCATTTACCCGATTTCCCCCCATACCCAACAGCAGTGGCCTTCCAGGAGAGGTCGTTTTGACCATTAAAGTCTATCCTCAGGCCACCCAGGCTCCCATCGGGGATAAAAGCCACATAGTTTGATCCCAAATACTGGGGTCGGCTACTCCCAGGACCTTGCTGGAAGGGAACGGGAAACTGTGTGTGAATGCGACAGACTTCTACCCCCGGAAAGTTAGCTCCCTCCGAATAGGAAT